>NZ_QDKJ01000011.1:0-151785 GCF_003115815.1 Brenneria roseae subsp. americana
CCTATGGGGCGAAATCAATGCCACCTGCTATGCAGGTGGTTTTTTACGCGGGCCGTTCAGCCGGTCCCCACGGTATAACATTAAAACATGCGTCTGGCTGAATAGGGCATTGCGCCGGAGGTTCCTCTCTGACAGAGTAGCGACGGCCCATCGGGCGGCGGCAGGGTAGCCCGCCAAAAAAGGGGGAGTCATGGTTCTGCAATCAACGCGTTGGCTGGCGTTAAGTTATTTCACTTACTTTTTTTGCTATGGCATTTTTCTGCCGTTTTGGGGCGGTTGGCTAAAAGGGGAAGGGCTCTCTGCCGAGTCTATCGGGATGTTGCTTGGAGCCGGCCTGGTTGCCCGTTTCGTTGGTAGTCTGATCATTACGCCCAGCGTGAAGGACCCTTCTAAACTGATTGTGGTGTTACGAACGCTGGCGCTGTTGGCGCTGGGAGTGTCGGTTGGTTTCTGGCTGGGGAACGCCTGGCTATGGCTGATGTTTGTGATGATCGGCTTTAATCTGTTTTTTGCTCCGCTGGTTCCTTTAACCGATGCGCTGGCCGCCACCTGGCAACGTCAAATTGTTATGGATTATGGCAAAGTACGGGTATGGGGATCGATTGCCTTTGTCATTGGTTCTGCCGTCACGGGGGAACTGGTGGCCGTCTGGGGACATACTGCGATCCTGGCCATTCTGAGTGCAGGGCTGATTGCCATGCTGTTGGGAGTGCTGCTTCGCCCCAGCGTGATGCCGCAAGCGACGCTCTCTTCAACCCAGTCTGCGACGGTGACGCCGTGGAAAGTCCTGCTGAGTGAACCGACGGTATGGCGTTTTCTGCTCTGTGTTTCTTTTTTGCAGGGCGCGCACGCCGCCTACTATGGTTTCAGCGTGATTTATTGGCAGGATTCCGGTTATTCCGCATCGATTATCGGTTACCTCTGGTCGTTGGGCGTTGTCGCTGAAATTATCATTTTTACCTTTAGTCAACGACTGTTTCGGCGCTGGAGCGCCAGGCAACTGCTGCTGCTCTCCGCCGTATGCGGCGTTGTGCGTTGGACGCTGATGGGGTCAACGGTGGCGCTTCCCTGGCTGATTGTGATACAGATATTGCACTGCGGTACGTTCACCGTTTGTCACCTTGCGGCGATGCGGTTTATTGCGGCGCGTACCGGTGGAGATGTGCTGCGCTTGCAGGCGGTGTATTCGGCATTGGCGATGGGCGGAAGTATTGCGCTGATGACGATGGTTTCCGGCTTCCTGTTTGAACATCTGCGGAGCGGCACCTTCTGGGTTATGGCGCTATTGGCAGTACCTGCATTATTTATTCGTCCTTCGGTTGGCCATCATACGACCTGACTGAAGGAGTCCGAACGTCGGTTTTATCGGTACGATGTCTTGCTATGAGAAATTTATGTTATATTATAACAGTTTGATCTATTGGGGCAGGCTGCTAGCGTTAGCGGTATTCGGCATGGCGATGAGTCTGCCGGTCTTCGCCCACCCACATAGCTTTATTGATATGCAAACGACCATAGAGAGTCAGAACGAACAGATTACCGGTTTACGTATGCAGTGGACGATGGATCCCATCACTTCCGCCGATCTGCTTTACGATGCGGGAAACGCCGCTAAAGGTTCCGAGGTATGGAAGAAACTGGCGGCGGAGGTGATGGCCAATGTGCTGGGACAGCATTACTTCACGGATATTTATCGCGATAAGCAGCCTGTGAAATACGCCGCTATCCCTACCGAATATCACCTTTCACGCAAAGGAAATCAGGCGGTGCTGGAATTTGTATTGCCGTTGGCGCATCCCCAACCGCTGACGGGTAAACCATTACAGATATCCACGTACGATCCCACCTATTTTGTCGATATGTCCTATCAGAACGAGAAGGCCGTCAAGCTGGCGCCGGCGTTGGCGTCGCGCTGTAAAACCACGCTGGTAACGCCAAAGCCCAGCGAAGATTTACAGTCATACGCCCTCTCTCTGGATAAAAATGATTCACCGGGAGAGGATATGGAACTCGGTAAGCAATTTGCCCAGCAGGTGACGCTGCAATGTCAGTGAATGTGAGCGATCCACTGCGTCGTCCATCCGCCTTAAAACGGGTGATGGGGCTGTGGCCGCTGTGGTTGTTTTTATTACTGCTCGGGCTGATATTGCACGGTGTGGTGAGTTACTGGCCGCAAATATTGCTGCAAAGCGCCGTCTGGCAAAAATCGCTGCACCAGCAGATGTCAACGCTCTTGCAGATGGTGGAGGCGCAACCGCATCAGGCGGGATTAAGCCTGATGGCGTTCAGTCTGGTATATGGCGTGCTGCACGCCGTTGGGCCGGGGCACGGCAAGGTGGTCATCATGACCTACCTGGCGACGCATCCTTCCAAACTAAAAAGCAGTCTCCGATTGACCTTTGCCGCTTCGCTGGTGCAAGGGTTTATGGCTGTGCTGTTGGTTTCCGTGGTGCTGGGTATTTTGCAGCTTTCAAGCCACACGCTGCATCGCAGCAGTTTCTGGATGGAGAAGGGGAGCTTTATTTTGGTGGCCGGGCTGGGCGCGCTGCTCTGTTTCCGTGCGGCAAAGCAGTTATATATCAGTCTCTTTCAGCAGCCGAAACCTGCCACTATTCTGCGTTTAACCCCGATTGATCCATCGGATGAACATCGGATTCCCCCTCTGAGTGCGAGATCGGTATCCGATCATCATCAACACGATGCCAATTGCGGATGTGGTCATCAACATCTTCCCAGCCATGAAGCGCTCAATCGCGATAGTCACTGGCGTACCCGTCTGATGATTGTGCTGGCGATGGGCATGCGGCCATGCTCTGGCGCCATATTGGTATTGCTGTTCTCCAAAGTGATTGGCGTTTTCTTCTGGGGGATCGCTTCAGCGCTGGTGATGGCGTTGGGAACGGCGTTAACCATTTCCATGCTGGCGATGTTGGTGCTCTATTGCCGTCGTCTGATTGAACGTTTAAGCCAAAGCGCTACGCCTCCGGCATGGCAGCGCGTTGCCTGGTCGCTGTTGTCGCTGACCGGAGGACTGATTTTATTCGGTACTGGCGTACTGTTTTACCTGAGTGCGCAGCCCGCCATGATGGGAGGAATCCGCCCCTTCGCCGGCTGATTTCACCTTTGCTTAACCTGGTTGTAAAAACACGTTGCTTCATTTAACACCCACATTATATTATTTCCTTAAGTGATAATGATTATCATTTATAACCTTATCAGGAGCAGGGAATAATGAAGAATTGGCTGTTTTCGGTTGTCGCGATATTGGGTTTAAGCCCCGTTTTTGCCGTCAGTGCCGCACCGATTGTGGTTGAAGATGTCAGTGGCAGACAGGTAGAAATCAAATCAGAGGTTAAACGGATTATCCTGGGGGAAGGTCGGCAAATTTATTTGCTGGCGGCGTTTGATACCGACGCCCCTTTCCAGCGCGTTGTCGGCTGGCGTGATGACCTGCCGAAAGCCGATTATGACGGTTATCTGGCTTATGAAAACAAATACCCTGAAATCAAAAAATTGCCGACTTTTGGCGGCGCCAAAGACGGTACGTTTAACGTTGAGCAGGCGCTGACGTTAAAACCCGATCTGGTATTGATGAATCTGGAGTCGAAAGCCGCAACCGACGAAGGCAAATTGATTGAAAAACTCGGTTCACTGGGTATTCCGGTCGTCTTCATCGATTTTCGTGAAAAACCGTTTGAAAATGCAGAGAAAAGCATTCACATCATGGGGCAATTGTTAGGTAAGCCTCAGCGCGCAGATGACATTATCCGGTTTCGTCAGCAGCAGATTGACATTGTGACCGAGCGATTAAAAAACTATCAGGCTCCTCGCCCGAAAGTGATGATCGATCGGGCCGGGGGATATGAAGACGAGTGCTGTATGTCATTCGGTAACGAAAACTTTGGCCGAATGGTGGAAGTGGCGGGGGGCGAAAATATTGCCAAGAATCTGATTCCCGGCACGTTTGGTACGCTAAACCCGGAACAAATCATCAGCGCTCGCCCTGACGTGGCGATAGTGAGCGGTGCGAACTGGAAAAACTACAATACGGCCAATGGCTGGGTTGGCGTTGGCCCCGGCGCCGATCAGAAAGTCGCGTTGCAGCGTTTACAGAAGCTGATGGCGCGTCCGGCCTTTAAAACGCTGCCTGTCGCTACTAACGGTAATGCGCATGCGATCTGGCATCAGTTTTATGATAGCCCGTACCAGTTTGTGGCGATTCAGGTGATGGCGAAATGGTTGCACCCGGAGCTGTTCAAGGATATTGATCCGGACGCGACATTTCGTACTTTCCATGAGAAGTTCTTACCGTTGCCTTATCAACCCGGCTATTGGGTAACCCTGCCTGCGGGATCCTGATGATGAAACGGCACTGACGAAAACGCTCGTCAGTGCCTGTTTGCCTGAAATGGGGAGTAATTTAAAAGGTAGGCTCGGCGACCAACCCGTCGATGATGACCTGCGGCACGCCCTGTGAGCAGCGCTCGATCCGCCCCCGAACGCCATAGACTCTGGCCAGACTGTCTGCGCTGATGACGTCCGCCGGCTTACCATCTGCAATCAGATCGCCGTTTTGCAGCATCAGAACATGATCGCCATGGCGCAGCGCGATATTAATATCATGTACCACCACGACGGTGATGATATTGCGTTTGCGGGTTTCCCGCCGGACCAAATCCATAACGTGAAATTGATAGTTCAGATCCAGCGCGCTCAAAGGTTCATCCAGCAATAACAATGACGGCTGGCGGATCAATGACTGTGCGAGTCCAACGAGCTGTTTTTGTCCACCGGACAGCTGATCGAGATAGCTTAGCGCCAGATGCTCAATACCCAGCTGTTTTAACAACGCCATGACTTCGGCCTGACTGTCCCTATTGTGCAATCCACCGGAGGCTCGCTGGGCAACAATAATCGATTCCAGAACGTGGAGGTGCACGCCCGCAGGCAAAGACTGCGGCAGGTAAACCACTTTTTCCGCACGTCGGGCAAACGGAAGCTGCATCAGATTACTGTCATCCAGCCACAGCTCACCTTCAGAAGGATTCAGACCTGCCATGGCTCGCAACAGCGTGGATTTACCGCTGCCGTTCGGGCCAAGTAAAACGGTGATTTCTCCGCGTGATAGCGACGGAACGCAGAGATCGCGGATCACCTGACGTTTAGGGTAGCCCGCGCGGAAATGGGACAGGCGCAAGCCCGATAAGCGTGACTGGCTCATACATTTCCCCTATGGCGCAAAATGATACTCAGGAAGAAAGGCACACCAACCAGTGAGGTAACGATACCGACCGGAATGATCACGCCGGGGATCAGGTTTTTTGAAGCGACGGAAGCCAGCGATAGCACCAGCGCACCAATGAGGGCGCTGGCGGGAAGATAAAATCGGTGATCTTCACCAAATATCATGCGTGCGATGTGCGGTGCGACCAGGCCGATAAAACCGATCGGTCCGACAAACGCTACCGACAGCGCAGATAAGATACTGATGCGTAACAGGGTAGCCAAACGCAGCCGACGCACATTAATCCCGAAACTGACGGCACGATCTTCACCCAACCGCAGTGCGGTAAGCTTCCACGAATTCATCAGCGATAAAGGCATGACGAGGACGAGTACCAGCAGTAGTATCCCCAGTTTCTCCCAGGACGCGCGCGCCAGACTGCCCATGGTCCAGAACACCAGACCCTGCAACGTGTCTTCGTTGGCGATAAACTGCAACATGGAAACCAGCGCGTTAAAGGTAAACACCAGCGCGATACCAAATAAAACGACCCCGGAGGTTGCGACCTGAGTCCAGCGGGTAATGCCGTCAAGCAGTAGCGCGGCCAGCAGGGCAAACAAAAAAGCATTGGCGGAAATAAACCACTGAGCCGGAATGCCGGGAATACCGATCCCCAACACGATAGCCAGTGCCGCGCCAAATGCGGCAGCCGATGAGACGCCCAGCGTAAACGGACTGGCTAACGGGTTATTCAGGATGGTTTGCATCTCTGCTCCCGCCAGACCGAGGGCAAGCCCGACGACAATCGCCATCAGCGCATAAGGCAGGCGGATATCCCACACGATAACGCGCGTTCCTGCGTCAGCGCTGGCGGGATCGGTCAGCGTCTGCCATAGCACGTCCAGCGTCAACCCGGAGGGGCCCATGGTAAAATCCAGCAGCAGAGAGCCGAGAATAATCAACAGCAATATCGCGATGATCGCCACGCGGCGCCGGATAATGCCGTGATAGCTGTCCATAACGGTGCTGTTATCCTGAACGGCATCGCGGATCTTATTCGGTTCAGTGGTTACGCTCATAAAAAATTACTCACCTTGTTTCCAGGCGAAAATAAAATCACCGTCAGGCAACGACGTAAAGTTTTTAATGATGTTGTGATAGGTGTCATCAGGATTCAGTGACATAAGCCTCTGTGGATAAATGGCGTTGGCCAGATCTTTCATGCTGGGTTATCAGATGTAATGAGTTTGATAATTATTATCGTATAGCGATCAATAGTGCGTATACCGGATTCATATGTAAAGAAAAATATCAAATGCGGTCGTGTGCGGCAGCGCGCGGAACACGACCGGGAGGCGGGCGATTAACGTTTCAGCGCGTCACTCAGTGAGTCGCGCATTGTTGCGAGCAGACATTTCACCACGCGTGGGTTACCTGCAACCAGATTGCCCGAAGAGAGGTAGTTATGGCCGCCGACAAAGTCGGTCACAACGCCGCCAGCTTCACGCACCAGCAGTTCGCCACCGGCAAAATCCCACGGTTTCAAACCGATTTCAAAGAATCCGTCGACACGACCGGCAGCGACATACGCCAGATCGAGCGCAGCAGAACCGGTACGACGGAAATCCGCGCACTGGGTAAACAACGCTTCAACAATATTGATATAGCTTTTGGCGTGCTGCTTCAGTTTGAACGGGAAACCCGTTGCCAGAACGGTGCCATCCAGATCGCGCGCATTACTGCTACGCAGACGATAACCGTTCAACTGCGCGCCCTGACCACGGGTCGCCGTGAACAGTTCGTTTCGCATAGGGTCATAAACCACGGCAACTTCTGTACGGCCTTTGAGGCGCACGGCAATGGAAACAGCGAAGTGGGGGAGACGTTTGATAAAGTTGGTGGTGCCATCCAGCGGATCGATAACCCATTGCACATCCTGATCTTCACCAACCAACTCGCCGCACTCTTCACCAATAATGGTATGTTGCGGATAAGATTTACGGATGACCTCGATGATCAGACGCTCTGCATCCCGATCGATGTTGGTGACAAAATCGTTGCTGCCTTTTTGACTGGCTTCTACGGCGTCAGGCGTTTCATAATTTTTAGCAATTAAATTACCGCCTTTACGCGCAGCGCGTATAGCGATATTGAGCATCGGATGCATGGTATCGTCCACTAGAATGTTAAAGAACAGAAAGCGGGGCGCATTATAGCAGGGGAAAAGGAAAATATCTAAGTTTGTGTTAGGATATTCCGATTTCCTTTTCGCATGATAGAGTCCGCATGTTACACAATATTCGCGTTGTTCTGGTTGAAACATCCCATACCGGCAATATGGGGTCCGTTGCCAGGGCAATGAAAACCATGGGATTGAGTAAGCTGTATCTGGTTAATCCGCTGGTAAAACCCGATTCTCAGGCAATTGCTCTGGCGGCTGGCGCCAGTGATGTCATTGGCAACGCCACCCTGGTTGAGACATTGGATCAGGCGCTTGAAGGGTGTAGTCTGGTCGTGGGAACCAGCGCCCGCTCACGAACCTTACCTTGGCCGATGCTTGAACCGCGCGAATGCGGCGTTCGCGCCGCTCAGGAAGCGGAACATGCGCCGATTGCGCTGGTTTTCGGCCGTGAGCGCGTCGGTCTGACCAATGATGAATTGCAGAAATGTCATTATCATGTCGCTATTCCGGCCAACCCTGAATACAGCTCGTTAAATCTGGCGATGGCCGTGCAGATCCTGGCTTATGAAGTGCGCGTTGCACATCTGGATCGCCTTCAGGCAGGTAAAGCAGCCCATGGCGAAACGCCTTATCCGCTGGTGGACGATCTGGAGCGTTTTTATCTGCATCTTGAGCAGACATTGCAGGAAACCGGTTTTATCCGGCAGGCGCATCAGGGACAGGTGATGAACAAGCTGCGCCGGCTGTTTACCCGGGCCCGGCCGGAAAGCCAGGAACTGAATATTCTGCGCGGCATATTGAGTTCAATTCAGAAAAATAACGATGTGTGATAGATGAATAATACTTGAGTAAATTACTTGGTTAAATAGTTGACTGGAACACTCGGGAATGTCAGACTCGGTCTACGTATTTGCCAATACATGTTTTCATAATACATGTTTTATCTACAGGTACCACTATCATGAGACTGACATCTAAAGGCCGTTATGCCGTTACCGCCATGCTTGATGTGGCTCTGCATTCCCAGGAAGGCCCGGTTCCGCTGGCTGACATTTCCGAACGTCAGGGCATTTCACTTTCCTATCTGGAGCAGCTGTTTTCACGCCTGCGTAAAAACGGCCTGGTTGCCAGCGTGCGTGGTCCGGGTGGTGGTTATTTGCTGGGTAAAGGTGCCGATGAAATCGCGGTTGGCATGGTGATCTCAGCCGTAGACGAATCTGTTGACGCGACGCGTTGTCAGGGACGTGAAAGCTGCCAGGGCGGCGACCGCTGCCTGACTCATACCCTGTGGCGCGATCTGAGCGACCGTATTACTGACTTTTTGAACAACATTACGTTGGATGAACTGGTCAATAATAAAGAAGTGCTGGATGTTGCGGATCGACAGGATGCCGATACACGTCGTACCGCCAATGGTCGTGTTCAGGATACGATCAACGTTAACCTGCGCGCCTAAAATAATAAAGACGCCGGAACATTTTTAACCCCACAGGGCGGCGGGCTGATCGAGTCCGTCATAAAAAACTGCGGGAGCGATTTTCAATGTCGCGCCGCAACGGTCCTACGGGGTATAGCAAAATTTCCGGGAGTAATTTTTAATCACGTCAATTTTTTAACAACGTATAGCGTTGGCCCCTCGGGGTAAGGGCAATATAGCCCGTCATATAAACAAGACGCTTTGCACGTTTTGAAGTGATGTACGGAGTTTACGAGCAATGAAGTTACCGATTTATCTGGACTATTCAGCGACGACGCCGGTTGATCCGCGCGTTGCTGAAAAAATGATGCAGTTTTTGACCTTGGACGGCACTTTCGGCAACCCCGCATCCCGTTCCCACCGTTTCGGCTGGCAGGCGGAAGAAGCCGTCGATATCGCCCGTAATCAGATTGCTGAATTGGTAGGCGCTGACCCGCGCGAGATCGTCTTTACTTCCGGCGCGACAGAGTCAGATAACCTGGCAATTAAAGGTGCCGCCAACTTCTATCAGAAGAAAGGCAAACACATTATCACCAGCAAAACAGAGCATAAGGCCGTGCTGGATACCTGCCGCCAGTTAGAGCGCGAAGGGTTTGAGGTCACTTATCTGGCTCCGCAGCGCAACGGCATTATCGATCTGAAAGAATTAGAATCAGCCATGCGTGATGACACTATTCTGGTTTCCATCATGCACGTGAACAATGAAATCGGTGTGGTTCAGGACATCGCGACCATCGGTGACATGTGCCGTAGCCGCGGGATTATTTTCCACGTCGATGCGACTCAGAGTGTGGGTAAACTGCCCATCGACCTGAGCCAGTTAAAAGTCGACCTGATGTCTTTCTCCGGTCATAAAATTTATGGACCGAAAGGCATCGGTGCGCTGTATGTTCGCCGTAAACCCCGTATTCGTATCGAAGCACAGATGCATGGCGGAGGGCATGAACGCGGTATGCGTTCCGGCACCTTACCTGTCCATCAAATCGTCGGCATGGGCGAAGCCTACCGTATCGCGAAAGAAGAAATGGGCGCTGAGGCCGTACGTCTGCGTGCGCTGCGCGACCGTCTCTGGAACGGAATTAATGACATCGAAGAAGTCTATCTGAATGGTGATATTGAGCAGGGTGCGCCGAACATCCTGAACGTCAGCTTCAACTATGTTGAAGGTGAATCGCTGATTATGGCGCTGAAGGATCTGGCCGTTTCGTCCGGTTCCGCCTGTACGTCAGCCAGTCTTGAACCTTCCTACGTATTACGTGCGTTGGGAATGAACGATGAGCTGGCACATAGTTCGATTCGCTTCTCTCTGGGGCGTTTTACCACTGAAGAAGAAATCGACTACGCCATCGAGCTGGTTCGTAAATCCATCGGCCGTTTGCGCGATCTTTCTCCTCTGTGGGAAATGTTCAAGCAAGGCGTGGATATCAGCAGTATCGAATGGGCGCATCATTAATTCATCAGACTGGGGACGACGATTATGGCTTACAGCGAAAAAGTAATTGATCACTACGAAAATCCACGCAACGTTGGTTCATTTGACAACGCCGATCCAAGTATCGGTAGCGGCATGGTGGGCGCGCCTGCCTGCGGCGATGTCATGAAGCTACAGATCAAAGTCAACAATGAAGGTATCATTGAGGACGCCCGTTTCAAGACTTACGGCTGTGGTTCCGCCATTGCTTCCAGTTCACTGGTGACCGAGTGGGTAAAAGGCAAGTCGCTCAATGAGGCAGAAGCGATCAAAAATACGCAGATTGCTGAAGAACTTGAACTGCCGCCGGTAAAAATCCACTGCTCTATTCTGGCGGAAGATGCCATTAAAGCCGCGATTGCAGATTACAAAAGTAAACGTGAAGCCAAGTAGCTTACTGAGGTTGTTGTATGTCGATTTCCTTGAGCGACAGCGCTGCGCAACGAGTAAACGCTTTTCTGACTAACCGGGGCAAAGGCATTGGCCTGCGCCTCGGCGTGCGAACATCCGGTTGTTCCGGTATGGCGTATGTGCTGGAATTTGTTGATGACGTAAATGCTGATGACGTGGTATTTGAAGACAAAGGCGTTAAGGTCATTATTGATGGTAAGAGCCTGGTCTACCTGGACGGCACCGAACTTGATTTCGTCAGGGAAGGGCTAAACGAAGGCTTCAAATTCAATAACCCTAACGTTTCAAGCGAATGCGGTTGCGGCGAAAGTTTTAACGTTTGACCACTTCCCAGGATATTTCTTTGTCCTGTTTCTTCCGGCTAATTGCCGGGAGAAACAGCGGCCAATACTCGCCAAGACCCGTAAACCTCAGAGTGCGCTATGGATTACTTTACTTTGTTCGGGCTGCCGATTCGCTATGATGTGGATGGCAGCCTGCTTGTTTCCCGCTTTCAGGAGCTGCAACGACAGTTCCATCCGGATCGCTTTGCAAACCAGCCCGAAAGGGAGCGCATGCTGGCATTACAGCAGGCCGCAACCATCAATAGTGCCTATCAGGCGCTGAAACATCCGCTGAAACGTGCGGAGTATATGTTATCTTTGCACGGTTTCGATTTAAGTAACGAACAACATACGTTACAGGACACCGCTTTTCTGATGGAGCAGCTTGAGCTGCGTGAAGAGCTGGATGTCATTGCGAACCGTTCTGATGCCGAAGCGGCGCTGGCTGAGTTTGCCGAGCGGTTGCAGGCTATGCTGGTTAAACGTAGTGAACAACTGCGTAGCGAACTGGATAACGAAACGTGGGGTGATGCAGCGGATACCGCGCGTAAGCTGCGTTTTTTAGACAAGCTCCGGCAGCAGGTTGAACAACTCGAAGAACAATTGCTGGACAGATAGGGTTTAATTCGGTTGGGAACAAGCGAGTGCAATATGCCTCTGTTTTTCCGCCAGCCAATTGATGGAAGCTCAATATGGCCTTATTACAAATTAGCGAGCCGGGCCTCAGCGCGGCGCCGCATCAGCGGCGTCTGGCGATAGGCATCGATTTAGGCACTACGCATTCTCTGGTTGCTACCGTACGCAGCGGTGAAGCGCAAACGCTGGCCGATCGCGCTGGCCGCGATCTACTGCCGTCCGTTGTCCATTACCGTGCCGAAGGGCATGTGGTGGGCTGGGACGCGCGTGAAAACGCCGCTCTCGACCCTGCCAACACCGTCAGTTCCGTCAAACGTATGATGGGACGTTCGCTGGCGGATATTCAGCAGCGCTACCCACATTTACCCTACCAATACCGCGCCAGCGATAACGGTTTGCCGTTGATTCAGACGAATGCCGGCGAGTTGAATCCGGTGCAAGTGTCCGCCGATATTCTGTCGGCGCTGGCACAGCGTGCGCAGGAAGCGCTGGGCGGCATGCCTGATGGCGCGGTGATTACGGTCCCGGCCTATTTCGACGATGCGCAGCGTCAGGGTACCAAAGATGCTGCTCGATTGGCCGGGCTGCATGTACTGCGCCTGCTCAATGAGCCGACCGCCGCGGCGATTGCCTATGGTCTGGACTCCGGTCGGGAAGGGGTTATCGCCGTTTACGATCTGGGCGGCGGAACCTTTGATATTTCTGTTCTGCGTCTGAGTCGTGGCGTGTTTGAAGTGCTGGCGACGGGCGGTGATTCCGCGCTGGGCGGCGATGATTTCGATCATCTGTTGGTAGAGTGGCTGCGTGAGCAGGCCGGTATTACCGCACGCGACGATCATCAGTTACAGCATGCGTTACGCGAAGCCGCGATACAAACCAAGATCGCGTTAAGTACGGCGGATTCCGCCCATATTGATGTTGCTGGCTGGCAAGGGGTGATTACCCGGAGCCAGTTCAATGCGCTGATTGCCTCACTGGTGAAACGTACGCTGCTGGCGTGTCGTCGTACGCTGAAAGATGCGGGCGTTACGCCGGATGAGGTGCAGGAAGTCGTCATGGTCGGCGGTTCGACGCGTGTTCCGCTGATTCGCGAGCAGGTTGGCGAATTTTTTAGCAGAGTGCCGCTGACCTCCATCGATCCAGACAAGGTGGTGGCGGTTGGCGCGGCTATCCAGGCGGACATTCTGGTCGGCAATAAGCCGGACAGTGAAATGTTGCTGCTGGATGTTATTCCGCTTTCCCTGGGGCTGGAAACCATGGGGGGACTGGTTGAGAAAATCATACCGCGCAACACCACCATCCCGGTCGCCAGAGCTCAGGAATTCACCACCTTTAAAGACGGCCAGAGCGGGATGATGATCCACGTTCTGCAAGGTGAACGCGAACTGGTACAGGATTGTCGTTCACTTGGCCGTTTTACATTACGCGGCCTTCCTCCGTTGCCCGCCGGCGGCGCACATATTCGGGTGACCTTTCAGGTGGATGCCGATGGTCTGCTCAGTGTTACCGCGATGGAGAAATCGACCGGCGTCGAAGCCTCCATACAGGTCAAGCCGTCCTATGGGCTGAGTGATACTGAAATTGCGTCCATGATTAAAGACTCCATGCTGAATGCACAGGAAGATGTGGGCGCCAGAATGCTGGCGGAACAGAAAGTAGAGGCTGCACGCGTGCTGGAAAGTTTGCAGAGCGCGCTGGCAGCGGATGCAGATTTGCTGACCGATAATGAAAAGGCGGCAATTACCGAAGCATCCGAACACCTGCGGCGGGCCGCTCAGGGAACAGAGGCATCGGCGATTGAAGCCGCAATAAAAATATTAGATCAACAAACCCAGGAATTTGCCGCCCGCCGGATGGATGCCTCTATTCGTCGCGCGCTGGCGGGACATTCCGTGGACGAGGTGTAAACATGCCTAAGATTGTCTTTCTGCCTCATCAGGATCTGTGTCCTGAAGGAGCAGTTTTGGAAGCAGAGCGTGGAGAAAGCATTCTGAATGTCGCACTGCGCAACGGTATTGAAATTGAACATGCCTGCGAGAAATCCTGTGCTTGTACGACCTGTCATTGCATCGTTCGTGAAGGATTCGATTCTCTGGTGGAGAGTACGGAAGATGAAGACGACATGCTGGATAAAGCCTGGGGACTGGAACCGGAGAGCCGGTTAGGGTGTCAGGCTCGTATCGCCAATGAAGATCTGGTGGTAGAGATCCCGCGTTATACGATTAACCACGCTCGCGAACATTAATTCCTGGAGCCTTGTTATGGGATTGAAATGGACGGACAGCCGTGCGATCGGCGAAGCGCTTTACGATACATTTCCCGATCTTGATCCAAAAACGGTGCGTTTTACTGATATGCATCAGTGGATCTGCGGTCTGGCGGAGTTTGATGACGCTCCGGATGCATCCAATGAAAAAATTCTGGAAGCGATCCTGCTGGTCTGGTTAGATGAAGCAGAATAGTCATTGATATCACGGGCTGCCTTTTTGGCGGCCCGCTTTATTTTTAGCGCCATGGCGCGCATCGGCGCGCGTGGCAAATATGAAAAGCATCTGGAGCAGAATTATGACAAGCGAAGCTATGCTGATTTCACTCTCCAACCAACCTGCTGATGCGCGCTGGGGAGAGAAAGCGCCATTAAGCGTGAATGAGCTCGGTTTTACTATTCACCTGAATGGGACGTCTCCGTTGGCGACGATTCAACGTGCGGCGCGTAAAATTGACGGTCAGGGCATCAAGCACGTCAAACTGGCCGGCGTTGGCTGGGATTTGGAAAACAGCTGGGCATTCTGGCAAGGCTATCGCGCGCCGAAAGGGCAGCGGACGGTGGAATGGCCTGAACTGAATGCGGCTGACAAGAAAGAACTGGACGATCGCCTCAAGATCGTTGACTGGGTGCGGGATACGATCAACCTGCCGGCGGAAGATCTGGGGCCAGAGCAGCTGGCTACGCGCGCGATTGATCTGTTGTGCGATGTTGCCTGCGACGCCATCAATTATCGGATCACCAAGGGTGACGATCTGCGCACGCAAAATTATGCCGGTATTTATACGGTAGGTCGTGGGTCCGATCGTTCTCCGGTACTGCTGGCGCTGGATTACAACCCGACGGGTAATCCAGACGCACCGGTATTTGCCTGCCTGGTCGGTAAAGGCATTACCTTTGATACCGGCGGCTACAGCCTGAAATCCAGCGGTTTCATGGATTCCATGAAATCGGATATGGGTGGCGCGGCAACCGTGGTGGGCGCTCTTGCGCTGGCGGCCTCCCGTGGATTGAACAAGCGGGTGAAGCTGTACCTGTGTTGTGCGGATAATATGGTCAGCGGTAATGCGTTCAAGCTGGGAGACATTATCCGCTATCGCAACGGCAAGAGCGTTGAAGTGATGAATACCGATGCGGAAGGGCGTCTGGTGCTGGCCGATGGCCTGATTGATGCCTCGGAACAGAATCCGCAGTGGATCATTGATTGCGCGACGTTGACGGGTGCGGCAAAAACCGCGTTGGGTAATGATTATCATGCTGTGTTCAGTTTTGATGATCGGCTAGTGACGGCATTGCAGGACAGCGCGAAACAGGAAGATGAACCGTTCTGGCGTCTGCCGCTGGAGGAGTTCCACCGCAGCCAGCTTCCTTCCAGCTTTGCGGATTTGAATAACATCGCTGGGGCGGCATACAGCGCAGGCGCCAGTACGGCGGCGGCGTTTCTGTCGCATTTTGTGAGGGATTATCAGCAAGGCTGGTTGCACATTGATTGTTCCGCCACCTATCGTAAAGGGGCGGTGGAACAATGGTCAACGGGGGCGACCGGACTGGGCGTTCGTACACTGGCGAATCTGCTGCTGAGCAAGGCTGAATAGTCAGGCTTCAGTAAGCGATATTCTCGATTTACAGAATGTGCCGATAAGCGAAACCGGGTCAGATACCCGGTTTTTAACGCAGTTAAGGAGCGTTATGGATTTTTCACCACAAAATAAACTGGAAGAGGTGCTGGTTCTGGCCGCAACCGAGCCCGCACATCGTCCTGAGTTTTTCAGCGAACTGATGGAAGCGACGGTATTTGTACTCGGCAGCAGCGATGAAAGCGAAGCGCCCGGTGAAAAGATCCTGCATGCAGGCAGTAACGTGCAGATTCAACATTGGGAGAAGGCCGATGGTTCTTCAGCCATTCCCTTTTTCTCTTCGCTGGAAGCATTGCAGCAGGTGGTTACCGAAGAACAGTCTTTTCTGGCGCTACCGGCTCGTTCACTATTCGAGATTACGCTGGGCGCCACGCTGTTCCTTAATCCCAGGCTACCGTATGGAAAAGAGTTTTTGCCGCAGGAAGTGGAGCACATGTTGTCCGGTGAAGGAAACGGATTTGTTCAGCAGCGGGTTATCGAAGAAGATACGCAGGTCGTGATTGGTCAGCCGGCAGAAATGCCGGTGCAGATGATTGATTCTCTGACTCAGTTGTTTACCAAGTATCGGCACGTGCGCCGTGCGTTTCTGGCCCAAATCCACGAACCAAATGAAAAAGAGCCGCATTTGCTCATCGGGATCGAAGCCGATCAGGATGTGGAGGATATTATCCGCGCCGCCGGCAGCGTCGCCAGCGATACGTTACCGGATGAGCGTCCAGTCGATCTCTGTGTGGTTAAGGAAAATGAACCCGGCATCAGCCACTATATGATCAAACACACTACGCCGTTTTATGAACGTAAGTGGGGCAGTTTTCTGCGGGATTTCAAGAGTACCGGTCATGCCTGATTAGGACATCGGCGCAGCGGTGGGTTATGAATCCACCGCTGCCGCCCGTCGGTTATCATGATCTGCCCGTGAACCATCACGGCAGTTGGGGGATCAATCAAGCGTAATTGGCACGTCGTTGCGGCTGCCCCAATCGCTCCATGCGCCGTCGTAAAGCGTCACATTGGGGACATTCAGCACGTGTAGCGCCAGAATGACAACGCAAGCCGTGACGCCGGAGCCACAGCTGGCAACGATAGGACGGCTGAAATCCACCCCGTGCTTATGCAGAATTGTCGCGAGCTCAGCGTTCGGTTTCAGCGTACCGTTGGCGACCAGATCGCTCCAGGGAACATTCAGGCTGCCGGGGATATGTCCACGATGCAGGCCGGGGCGAGGTTCGTCCACTTCACCGTTAAAACGGGCTGCGGGGCGGGCATCGACAATCTGCGCGGATTTATCACGGCTGATTGCCAGCACGTCGTCACGTTGACGAATAGCCGTTTCATTCAGTTTTGCTTCGAAAACGGCAGGCGCTCGCTCGACATTGCCTTGCTCCAGAGGCCGGCGTTGACTTTTCCAGCCGGCCAATCCGCCGGTGAGAATTGAGATCTGCTTGACGCCAAAGGTGTGCAGCATCCACCAGGCGCGCGGTGCGGAAAACAGGTCGCCTTCATCGTAGATAATAATGTGTTGCTGATGACTGACGCCCAGCTTACTCATTGCGCGGGAAAAATCATCGCTGTCGGGCATCATATGCGGCAGGTCGGTGCGGTGATCGGACAAGACTTCAATATCAAAAAATACCGCGCCGGGTAAATGACCGGCACGATATTCGGCGTTGATATCGCGGGTTGTTTCACCCGGCGGCAGCATGCGGGCGTCAAGGAGAGCAATCGTGCTGTCGTTAAGGTGCTCGGCAAGCCAGGTTGAGGAAACAAACCATTCGTTAGAAACAAACAACTCAGAAGAAGATGCTGACATAACTCCCCCACGCAGAGGCCGACGGATTCAGCCCCAAGGTGAAATAATGGATTTATTGTCAGCGATTTCTGCTGTTCCGACAAGCATGCACTTACTGCTGTCCGATATCGTCCTTACTGGCTTGTCGCCGCTGCGGCCGGCATTCACGGGTTACTTGTCTTGTTCGGCATCGCTTGCGCGTACTGCGTGGTTGTTATCAATCCGGGTAATATCGGAAAGAAGGTAGGTCAAAAGATAATATTTTTTTAATAAAATGTTATTTCGCCGGTAGGCAACGGGGTTTGCTCCCCCTATAATCTGCGCCACTTTCACTGGCTGGGATTATAATACCCCCAATCCGGCTGCTATCTGATAGTTGTTTAATGAGGTCAATATGACGGTAGAACGTACCTTTTCCATCGTAAAACCCAATGCTGTCGCCAAGAATGCTATTGGCGCCATTTATGCCCGTTTTGAAAGCGCGGGCTTTAAAATTGTTGCCGCCAAAATGCTGCGACTGACTCGTGAACAGGCCGAAGGCTTTTATGCCGAGCATCAGGGCAAACCGTTTTTTGACGGTTTGGTCGAATTCATGATGTCCGGCCCGATCATGGTACAGGTACTGGAAGGTGAAAATGCCGTTCAGCGTAACCGTGATATTATGGGAGCGACCAACCCGGCGAATGCGCTGGCGGGTACGCTGCGTGCCGATTATGCCGACAGCTTCACCGAAAACGCCGTACATGGTTCTGATTCCATTGAGTCCGCCCAGCGTGAAATCGCCTATTTCTTCAGCGCGGACGAAATTTGCCCGCGTAATTAATCTTGTGCGTTGATAACCGGGCGTGATTTTCAACGTCGCTTGCGACGGCCCGCCATAAAAAATCGCCGGGAGCGATTTTCAACGTTGCGAAGCAACGGCCCGAAGGGGGGTGGGCAAGGATAGCCCGCCATAAAAAATGCGGCGATAGTAGCTTACCTGTTTTAAACTTTGTACAATGCTGCGCCCCGGATGAGCCTGCGCTTGCCCGGGGCGTTTCTTTTATCATCCTTTCTTTAGCGCCATAACGTGTAATAACGAGGCCAAGAGTCCACATATGTCTGAACAAATTGTGTCTGAGCAAACGGTGTCCGAACTTTCACCGGCGTCTGTCGCCGCTTCTCAACCTGCGAAAACCCGTGCGGAAAAAATCAATCTGCTGGATCTTAACCGTCAGCAAATGCGGGAGTTTTTCGCTTCTCTGGGAGAAAAACCTTTCCGTGCCGATCAGGTGATGAAGTGGATTTATCACTATTGCTGTGATGATTTCACACAGATGACGGATATCAACAAAGCCTTCCGTAATAAATTACAGGAAGTCGCCGAAATTCGTGCGCCTGAAGTGGTGGACGAACAGCGCTCGTCTGATGGCACCATCAAGTGGGCGATCCTGGTCGGCGATCAGCGTGTCGAGACGGTATATATTCCTGAAGAAGATCGTGCAACGCTGTGCGTATCTTCACAGGTTGGTTGTGCGTTGGAGTGTAAATTCTGTTCAACCGCGCAGCAGGGATTTAACCGTAACCTGCGGGTATCTGAAATCATTGGTCAGGTATGGCGGGCGGCAAAAATTATCGGTGCGTTTAAAGTTACCGGTCAGCGTCCCATTACCAACGTGGTGATGATGGGCATGGGGGAGCCATTGCTTAACCTGACTAACGTTGTCCCGGCAATGGAAATCATGCTGGATGATTTCGGGTTTGGCCTGTCAAAACGTCGTGTGACGCTGTCAACGTCAGGGGTTGTTCCTGCGCTGGACAAGCTGGGTGATATGATCGACGTCGCACTGGCGATCTCCCTGCATGCGCCAAACGATGAAATCCGTAACGAAATCATGCCGATTAACAAGAAATACGATATCGAAATGTTTCTGAGCGCAGTACGCCGCTATCTGGAGAAATCCAATGCCAATCAGGGACGTGTGACGGTTGAATACGTGATGTTGGATCACATTAACGACGGCACCGAACATGCCCATCAGTTGGCGGCGTGTCTGAAAGATACCCCGTGCAAGATTAACCTGATCCCGTGGAACCCGTTCCCCGGCGCGCCTTATGGCCGCAGTTCGAATAGCCGCGTCGATCGTTTCTCCAAAGTGCTCATGGAATATGGGTTTACGACGATTGTACGCAAAACCCGCGGTGACGATATTGATGCAGCATGTGGTCAGTTGGCCGGTGAAGTCGTGGACCGAACCAAGCGTACGTTGAAGAAAAAAATGGCGGGTGAACCTATTGTGGTTAAAACGGTCTGATATCTAATTGTCCCTGTCATATCGGGAAGTGATGATACTTTTACAGTGTTAATCATACGATAGCAATTACCACTAAGGGACTAAGATAGTATATCGTTGATATGACAGGCTGGGATGACGATAAAAGGAAGTCAGGAATGACGAAACAGTTAAGACAGGGAAAAGGTTGGCTGCTGATAATCATGGCAGTGCTGTTGACAGGATGTGGTGGCCGTTCATCCCGTGAGTCTGTCGATCCGGCCGTTGCGCAGACCCGTTTGCAACTGGGGTTGGAATATCTGGCGCGTAATAATCTGGATGCGGCGCGTCAGAATCTTGAAAAAGCGCTGGATGTCGCGCCGCGGGATTATCGTACCCAGTTGGGAATGGCGCTTTATGAGCAGCGGATTGGTGAAAATCAGTCTGCCGAGCAACGTTACCAGCGTGCGTTAACGCTGGCGCCAGAAAACGGTAGCGTCATGAATAATTACGGTGCGTTTCTGTGTAGTTTAGGGCAGTATGTAGCGGCGCAGCGACAGTTTAGTGCGGCTGCCCAACTCCCTGATTACAGTCAGGTTGCCGATGCGTTGGAAAATGCGGGATATTGCTTTTTCAAAGCCGGGCAGAATGATGATGCGCGCAGTTTGTTAAGTCGGGCGTTAAAGTATGATCCTGCTAAAGGCGTTATGCTGTTGGCAGAGGCTGATAAACAGTTTTCTGACGGAGAATACGAGCAGGCCAAATTGCTCCTGGATATTTATCAGCATATTCTTCCGGCCAGTGCCGAGAGTTTATGGTTACAGATTCGTTTCGCCGCGTTAGCGGACCATGATGGCGATATTGAACGTTATGGCAAATCGTTGGCGCGAAGTTTTCCACAATCTAAACAGTACCAGCAGTTCTTAGCTAATGAATACTGAAGCCACTCAAGATAATACAGAATCAAAAATTCCCGGCGAACGTTTACGTCAGGCGCGCGAACGTCTGGGGTTGACTCAGCAGACGGTTGCTGAACGTTTGTGCCTTAAACTTTCCACCGTTCGAGAGATAGAGGAAGGGAATACGCCAGTCGATTTGGCGCCGACGTTTTTACGCGGCTATATCCGTTCCTATGCAAAGCTGGTTCACTTGCCCGAAGATGAACTGTTGCCGATGCTGGATAAACATGTGGTGCCAAGGGCATCGAATGTCGCTCCCATGCAAAGCTTCTCTCTGGGGAAAAGTCGCAAGAAACGCGACGGTTGGTTGATGACGTTCACCTGGCTGGTCGTGATTGTGGTGTTGGGATTGACCGGCGCATGGTGGTGGCAGAACCATCAGGCGCAGCAGCAGGAAATCAACAGCATGGTTGACCATGCCAGCGCCATGCAGGCGCAGAATGAAGGTCAGAGCATACCGTTGATGGATGATAGTGAACCGCAGGAGCCTGCGGTTTCCGATTCGGCTGCTTCCACGCCGGTCGAGCTGCCTATGGATACTTCGTCTCAGACGCCTGTCAATCCTGATACAGCGCCTTCTGCGGCGAATACTCCGCCTGCGGCGTCATCCTTTGCCCCGCAATCCACCGCTTCCCAGCAGCCGACAGCCGACAATGCGCCATTGAATTCGGGCGCATTTACCCCTGCAACAACAACTGACACGACTTCTCCTGATAACATCACTCCTCCTGCGTCTGCCGAACATGCGCTGGTCATGAATTTTAACGCGGACTGCTGGTTGGAAGTGCTTGATGCCAGCGGTAAAAAATTGTTTAGCGGTATGCAGCGCAATGGCGGTTCATTGAACCTGGATGGGCAGGCGCCGTATAGACTCAAAATTGGCGCCCCCGCCGCGGTACAGATTCAGTTCCAGGGTAAACCAGTCGATTTGAGCCGGTTTGTGAGAAGCAATCAGGTTGCTCGTCTTACGCTGGCTGCGGAATAACGTAACGTTTACGTGATGTTGCAATGTTGGAGAAGAAGTAATGCATAACGCTGCACCCATAACCCGTCGCAAATCAAAGCGGATTTACGTCGGTAAGGTGCCTATTGGTGATGGCGCGCCGATCGCGGTGCAGTCCATGACCAACACCCGAACCACCGATGTTGAAGCTACCGTTAATCAAATCAAGTCACTGGAACGTGTCGGCGTTGATATTGTGCGTGTATCCGTTCCAACGATGGAAGCGGCGGAAGCGTTTAAACTGATCAAACAGCGCGTAAATGTACCGCTCGTCGCCGATATCCATTTTGACTATCGCATTGCTTTGAAGGTAGCGGAGTACGGCGTCGATTGTCTGCGAATCAACCCTGGCAATATCGGTAATGAAGAACGTATTCGCGCGGTGGTTGATTGCGCGCGTGATAAAAATATTCCGATACGTATTGGCGTGAACGGCGGTTCGCTGGAAAAAGATTTGCAGGAAAAATATGGCGAGCCGACGCCGGAAGCCCTGCTTGAATCTGCTATGCGGCATGTCGATATTCTGGATCGTCTCAACTTTGATCAGTTCAAGGTCAGCGTGAAGGCCTCTGATGTTTTCCTGGCGGTACAATCTTATCGCCTGCTGGCCGCGCGTATCGATCAACCGCTGCATCTGGGGATCACGGAAGCGGGCGGCGCACGCAGTGGCGCGGTCAAGTCCGCCATCGGCCTCGGTTTATTGTTGTCCGAAGGTATTGGCGATACCCTGCGAATCTCGCTGGCCGCCGATCCGGTTGAAGAAGTTAAGGTGGGTTTCGATATTCTGAAATCACTGCGTATTCGTTCCCGTGGCATCAACTTTATTGCCTGTCCGACCTGTTCCCGTCAGGAGTTTGACGTGATCGGGACCGTGAATGCACTGGAGCAACGGCTGGAAGATATTATCACGCCGATGGATGTGTCGATCATTGGTTGCGTGGTGAATGGACCGGGAGAAGCGCTGGTTTCCACCATCGGCGTCACCGGCGGTCACAATAAAAGCGGTTTTTACGAAGACGGTGTTCGCCAGAGAGAACGTTTTGACAACGAACAGATGATCGATCAGCTGGAGGCCAAAATTCGGGCCAAAGCATCCATGATGGATGAAAGCCAGCGTATCACTGTTAATCTGGTCGATAAATAGACGGCGTTGGTGCGGACATCGGTCATCACTCGCATAATTTATCATTCCTTAACCCGATAAGGATCGGCCCGCATTGAAGATGCGTTGCGGATCCCCCTATAATCGGGTTTATTTTTTGAAAAACGCATAGAGAACTGACGTGGCAAAAAATATTCAAGCCATTCGCGGCATGAACGATTACCTGCCGGCCGAAACGGCATTGTGGCAGCGTATTGAAACCAGCCTGAAACAGGTGCTCGGCAGCTACGGCTACAGTGAAATCCGTACACCGATTGTTGAGCAAACATCGCTGTTTCAACGCGCCATTGGTGAAGTCACCGATGTCGTTGAAAAAGAAATGTATACTTTTGAGGATCGCAATGGCGATAGCCTGACGTTGCGTCCTGAAAATACGGCTTCATGCGTTCGTGCCGGTATTGAGCACGGTATCCTCTATAACCAGGAACAGCGTCTGTGGTATCTCGGGCCGATGTTC
Organism: Brenneria roseae subsp. americana; assembly: GCF_003115815.1. Lineage (NCBI taxonomy): Bacteria > Pseudomonadati > Pseudomonadota > Gammaproteobacteria > Enterobacterales > Pectobacteriaceae > Brenneria > Brenneria roseae. The sequence goes on from NZ_QDKJ01000011.1 coordinate 23,250, forward strand.
CGCCACGAACGTCCGCAAAAGGGGCGCTACCGTCAGTTTCATCAGTTGGGTTGTGAAGTCTTTGGTCTGCAAGGGCCGGATATTGATGCCGAATTGATTTTGCTTACCGCCCGCTGGTGGCGTGTGTTGGGCATCGCCGAACATGTTAAGCTGGAGCTGAATTCGATTGGATCGCTGGAAGCCCGTGCGTCTTACCGTGAGGCGCTGATCGCGTTTCTTGAGCAGCATAAGGATAAGCTGGACGAAGACTGTCTGCGTCGCATGTATACCAATCCGCTGCGCGTTCTGGATTCAAAAAATCCACAAATACAGACCTTACTTAACGATGCGCCGGTTCTGACGGATTATCTTGATGAAGAATCTCGTATCCACTTTGCGGCGTTGGGTGAACTTTTAACGCAGTCTGGCATCCCATATACCGTTAACCCGCGTCTGGTTCGCGGCCTGGATTATTACAACCGTACCGTGTTCGAGTGGGTCACCACCAGTCTGGGGGCGCAGGGGACAGTCTGTGCTGGCGGACGATATGACGGAATGGTTGAGCAGTTGGGCGGTCACGCGACGCCGGCAGTGGGTTTTGCGATGGGATTGGAGCGTCTGGTGCTACTGGTGCAGTCGGTCAATCCCGAGTTTAAGGCGCATCCGGGTGTGGATGTTTACCTGATTTCCTCCGGTGCGGGAACGCAGGTGGCAGCGATGCAACTGGCTGAAAAATTACGTGATACGTTGCCGCAGTTGAAACTCATGACCAACTATGGCGGCGGCAATTTTAAAAAGCAATTCGCCAGAGCCGACAAATGGGGCGCGCGCGTCGCGCTGGTTTTAGGTGAAAACGAAGTTGCAGCAGGTCAGGTGGTTGTTAAAAACCTGAATAATGGCGAGCAGGATACATTGGCGCAGGCCGACGTTGCCGCGCGCCTGGCAACGTTGCTGGATTGAGGAGAAAGACACCGTGGAAGTCTATACCACAGAGAATGAACAGGTTGATGCACTACGCCGTTTCTTCGCGGAAAATGGAAAGGCGCTGGTGGTGGGCGTGGTGCTCGGTGTCGGTGCGCTGGTTGGCTGGCGTTTCTGGCAAAATCACCAAAGCAACAGTGTGATGGCGGCTTCGACGTCATATCAGCAAATCACCGATCAACTGGCCGATGGTAACGCGGATGGCGTTGCGGCGGCCGAGAAATTCAGTGCTGAGAATCAAAACAGCTACGGCGTACTGACTTCGCTGGAGTTGGCTCGTCATTATGTCGATCAGCAAGATTTTGCCAAAGCCGAACAACAACTGGTTGTGGCGAAGTCCCACGCCAAAGATGCCGACCTGCTTTCTCTGGTGAATCTGCGTCTGGCGCGGATTCAACTGCAAGAGAAGAAAGCGGATGATGCGCTTAAAACGCTGGATGCCATTAAACTTGATGGCTGGGTTGCTCTGGCCGCAGAAGTCCGTGGCGATGTGCTGGTCAGCAAAGGGGATAACCAGGCAGCGCGTGATGCATATAACAACGGTTTGTCTGCTAACCCTCCGCAGGCATTGAAGGCATTGCTGACTATGAAACTGAACAACCTGTCCAGCTAAGAGGAATTCCATGCAATTGCGTAAAACACTTTTAGTAGGACTGGTTTCAGTTGCCCTGCTGAGCGGATGTTCGCTGTTTAACGGCGAAGAAGATGTTGTCACGATGTCTCCACTGCCGACGGTCGAGAATCAGTTCACGCCCACCAAAGTGTGGAGTCGTTCAGTAGGCAGCGGTATTGGCGAGTTTTACTCTAACCTTCATCCGGCATGGCAGGATAATCGCGTATTCGCCGCTGACCGCAGGGGAACTGTCAAGGCGTTGGATTTGAACGACGGTAAAGAAATCTGGCAGGCCGATCTGTCTGAAAAAACCGGATTTTTCTCCCGTAATAATCCTGCGCTGTTGTCCGGCGGCGTTTCTGTTTCTGGCAACCATGTCTACGTCGGCAGCGAACGGGCACAGGTTTTTGCGCTGAATGCCGATGATGGAGCCGTGGTTTGGCAGGCCGACGTTGCGGGCGAAGCCATTTCCCGCCCGGTTGTCAGTGATGATGTGGTACTGATTCATACCAGCAATGGTATGTTGCAGGCGTTGGACGAAGCCGATGGCGCGATTAAATGGACCGTCAACCTGGATATGCCGACGCTTTCCCTGCGTGGTGAATCTGCGCCGACGACTGCGTTCGGCGCGGCTATTGTCGGTGGGGATAACGGCCGGGTGAATGCGGTACTGATTAATCAGGGACAGCTTATCTGGCAACAGCGTATTTCCCAGCCAAGCGGGGCGACGGAAATTGATCGCCTGAATGATGTTGATACCACGCCGGTTGTTGTGGGTGAGGTGGTATACGCATTGGGCTATAATGGCAACCTGACCGCGCTGGATCTGCGTTCAGGTCAAATTCTGTGGAGACGCGAACTGGGTTCGGTACACGATTTCATCGTGGATGGCGACCGTATCTATCTGGTCGATCAGGATGATCGCATTGTGGCGCTGAATACCAATGGCGGTGTTAATCTGTGGCGCCAGAGCGATCTGCTGCACCGTAATCTGACCGCACCTGTGCTGTTCAATGGCTATCTGGTGGTGGGTGATTCGGAAGGGTATTTGCACTGGCTGAATACGGCGGATGGCCGCTTTGTGGTTCAGCAGAAAGTGGATAGTTCAGGCTTCCTGAGCAAGCCGGTGATTGCCAGCGACAAGCTGCTCATTCAGGCGAAAAATGGCGAAGTGTACGCCTTTACCCGCTAGTTAACGCACTGCATGTTTGGATCCCTGCCGTTGGCAGAAGCGATCCCGAAAACGGCTCCTGACAGTATCAGGGGCCGTTTCGTCTTTTTATCGTCAGCGAGTACTCTCGCTGTAACGTATTGAAATATAAGTAATGAGGTTGTAACAATGATACCTGTCGTCGCGCTGGTCGGACGTCCGAATGTGGGAAAGTCCACGCTCTTTAACCGCTTAACGCGCACTCGTGATGCATTGGTGGCGGATTTTCCAGGGCTGACACGTGACCGCAAGTATGGTCGTGCGGAAGTGGAAGGTCATGAGTTTATTATCGTTGATACCGGCGGTATCGATGGTACCGAGGACGGCGTTGAGACGCGCATGGCCGGGCAGTCGCTGGTGGCGATTGAAGAAGCGGATATCGTTCTGTTCATGGTGGATGCCCGCGCTGGATTGATGCCTGCTGATGAAGGTATTGCGCAGCATTTGCGTAGCCGTCAAAAGACCACTGTTTTGGTGGCTAACAAAACCGACGGTCTTGACCCGGATATGGTGACCGCGGATTTTTACTCGCTCGGTATGGGGGAGGTTTATCCGATTGCGGCATCTCACGGACGCGGCGTGACGTCTCTGCTTGAGAAAGTCTTGCTGCCATTCGTGCAGGATGAAGTGATTGAGCCGGTTGAGTTAACCGAGGAAGAAGAAAATGCCGCTTACTGGGCAGAGCAACTGGGTGATAAACAGTCTGCCGAAGGTGAAATAGCCGAGGAAGACGACTTCAATCCGGAAGATCTGCCGATAAAACTGGCGATAGTCGGGCGCCCTAACGTAGGTAAGTCCACACTGACTAACCGGATTCTGGGTGAGGACCGTGTGGTGGTTTACGATATGCCGGGCACCACCCGCGACAGCATTTACATCCCGATGGTACGTGACGAACGCGAATACATTCTGATCGATACGGCTGGCGTGCGTAAGCGCGGCAAAGTTACCGATACGGTTGAAAAATTCTCCGTTATCAAGACGCTGCAAGCCATCGAAGATGCCAACGTCGTACTGTTGGTGATTGATGCCCGTGAAGGTATCTCCGATCAGGATCTCTCACTGTTAGGCTTTATCCTCAATAGTGGGCGCTCACTGGTGATTGTGGTGAACAAGTGGGACGGCCTGTCGCAGGAAGTGCGTGATGAAGTGAAAGAAACGCTGGATTTGCGTCTTGGCTTTATCGATTTTGCCCGTATTCACTTTATCTCTGCGCTGCATGGCAGCGGCGTGGGCAACTTGTTTGAGTCAGTGACAGAGGCCTACACCTGTGCCACCCGTCGCGTGGGCACGTCCATGCTGACCCGTATCATGCAAATGGCGGCGGATGACCATCAGCCACCGTTGGTGCGCGGCCGCCGCGTGAAGCTGAAATATGCGCATGCCGGCGGTTATAACCCGCCGATTGTGGTGATCCACGGTAATCAGGTAAAAGATTTGCCTGACTCTTATAAGCGCTATCTGATGAATTACTATCGTCGTTCATTGAATGTCATGGGGACGCCGATTCGTATCCAGTTTAAAGAAGGTGAAAACCCCTTTGCCGATAAGCGCAACACGCTGACGCCGAACCAGCTACGCAAGCGTAAGCGTTTGATGCAGCACCTTAAAAAGAGTAAATAATTTATTAGCGGGGCGAAGGGGAATCTTCGCCCCGTTTTGTCAGATAGCGAAAGGCATTCAGCCATAAAGGAAAGTCATGTCCTGGGAAACCTGGAGTTTTGCGTTTCACGTCACCATGCCCAATTTGTTGCTGCTGTTGATAGGTATGGGGTTGCGCCGGCTTAGTCTGTTGGATGACGTGTTCTGTGATTCGGCGATGAAGCTGGTATTTAATCTGGCTTTGCCCTGCCTGCTTTTTTTCAGCATAGCAACCAACCATCAGTCGATAACCGAACATCTGCCGATGATGATCTACGGCACGCTGGGAACCATTGCCACATTCCTGTTATTGGAATTCATGGCCGTATATCTGGTGAAAGACCCGAGAGAGCGGGGGATCTTCGTTCAGGGGGGATTCCGCTCCAATACCGGTATTATGGGGCTGGCATTTGCGATGAGCGCCTACGGTCACGAAGGCGTTGCGGTAGGCTCTCTCTATCTGACGGTAACGGTTATTCTCTTCAATGTTTTGTCGGTGATTACGCTGACCCGCAGCTTGCGTCGTAACGAGCAGGGAGGGAGGATCAGCAAGAAAGATCTGTTGGTCAGTATTGTGACCAATCCGCTGATTATCGGCCTGGTCCTGGGGCTGCTTTATTCGCGCAGCTCGCTGCCGATGCCGGATGTCATCAAGCAGACCGGGAATCTGGTGTCGTCGTTGGCATTACCGCTGGCGTTGCTGTGTGCGGGAGCCAGTCTGGATCTACGAACCATGTTGCGGACGTCCAACGTAGCGGCCCTTTCTTCCATCGCCAAATTATTCCTGGTACCCGGTGTGCTGACGTTGGGCGGCTGGATTGTCGGATTTCGCGGCGTATCGCTTGGCATCATTTTCCTGTTTTCAGCGACGCCAACCGCCGCCGGGAGCTATGCCATGACGCGCGCGATGGGGGGAAACGCCACGCTGGCAGCGAATATTATCGCCATGACTACCGTCGGCTCGTTTTTTGTGACCGCGTTCGGTTTGTATTGCTTGCGTTCGCTGGGTGTGATTTAACGGCAGAGATCAAAAGATGAGCATTCGTCGAAAGGAGATAACATGGAGGCGATGTGTCCACACTGCAACAGTATTATGAACTGGCAAAACGGCGATACGTTTCAGTGTAGCGCCTGCCAGCAGCGTTATCTTCGCGAGGCCAATTGCCCTGAATGTAAGCACTCGCTTCAGGTATTAAAGGCCTGCGGCGCGGTGGATTATCTGTGTCAGCAGCACGGGCTTATTTCGAAAAAACGCGTGCTGTTCAGCTATCTTCCTGTCGATCCCGCATCTTTATGACGGGACGCCGTTGCGCCATAGCTCCGTCAGTTCTGGCGGGGCGCGGTCTTCCGGAATCAACAGAATCACTTCGGCATACTGATTGCGCTGCGGGTGGCTGTAGCTGATGTGAATCCGGTAATAAAACTGATCGCCGCGCCCGGGGCCGTCAGGCTCACCGGGTTCACGTGCCTGTGGAAGCGCATTACGGATCGCACTGCAAATTCGCTCTCGTTCGGAGATCGGCACACTGGCGAGTGCGAAACGGCGTAGTCCCGCCAGTTTTGGCATCCAGGCAATCCCTCCCTCGCGGGCTAATTCTATAACCGCATCGTCGTTAAGCTCCGGCAATGTTTTCATAAGTATTCTTGTTTTACCTCAACGCCGACCGTTTCCCATGACTGCTGGATGATATCGGCAACGGTTTGGTTGAATCGTTTTGCCGCATGTTGGATCGTGTAGCGGGCGAAAATTTCAAAATCCGCATTTTGCGGCAGCGATTCATCGCACAATGTGTCATACCAGATCCTGCCGGCTTTTTCCCATGAATGACCGCCCAGCGCAATGGCGGCCAGATAGAAGGCGCGGTTGGGAATGCCGGAATTCAGATGCACGCCGCCGTTGTCTTCACGCGTGTTGACATATTCATTCATGTGGTAAGGCTGGGGATCGACGCCCAGCAACAGATCATCATAGGCCGTACCCGGATGCGACATGGAGCGCAGCCCCATACCGTGAATGCCTTCGGCCAGCAGGCCAGCGCCGATAATCCAGTCTGCCTGCTCGGCGGTTTGCCCCAGATGAAACTGCTTCACCATTGCGCCAAAGACATCGGACATGGATTCGTTCAATGCTCCGGACTGACGGAAATAAATCAATCCTGCTTCGTTTTCGGTAATACCATGCGCCAATTCATGCGCGACCACATCAATAGCAATAGTGAAACGATTGAATATTTTGCCATCGCCGTCGCCGAACACCATTTGCTGCCCATTCCAGAACGCATTCTGATAATCCTGACCGTAATGCACGGTACCCGCCAACGTTAACCCCTCGGCATCAAGCGAGTTGCGCTGGAAAATCTGCCAGAAGAAATCGTAGGTTACGCCCAGGTAGTTATAAGCTTCATCGGTGGCGATATCGCCATTACTGGCCCGTCCTTCTGCGCGCACCCGTTTGCCGGGTAACTGCTGCTGATTTTCGGCATCGTAAATTTCGCGCTGTACCTGTCCGGCGGGCTGCTTTGTATGGGGCTCCGGCCGGGGATGATGGCTAACCATTAATGACTGAACGTGCATCAGGGTTTGCTGGGCGCAATGGCGCTGTTCTTCCGAGCCATTAGAAATAATACGATGCAGAATATAAGGGGGGATCACGCCATAAATCGGTCTGGACTTCATACCTTATCTCCTTGAAAAAGCGCTCATCGGGTAACGCAGACGAGTCAGCAAGGCTCACGCATCTTACTCTCACGGCCGGAATGGGTGGGCTGAGAATCAGTATAGTTCAGAAGTTGAGGGGAATATTGGGGGGTGTTCTCCGTTTTAGGATAAATCCCTATACGGCGATTATGACGTTTTACGTCGTTTCTTCCCGGGAGTCGCGGCGGCCGGGGTTTGTGGGACGAGGGCCGTAACCTGACTTTCTACCCAACCATCCTGTAACCGGGTTTGCAACGTCTCGCCTGGGGTGACTTGCCTGACGTTTTTCAGCACTTTACCATCCGGCGCGGTTGTAACGTTATAACCGCGTGCCAGCGTGGCCAGCGGACTCACGCCTTCCAGACGTGAACAGGCGACGCCCAGCCGTTGCTGATGTCTGTTCAGATTACGTTCAACGGCATTCTGCATCTGATAGCGTAATTGTTGTAAACGCTGTTGAGCACGATGAATTTTTGGCAAGGGCTGCTGTTGAAACAGCCGCTGTTCCATGCGTTCGTGGCGGCGCAACGTTTGTCGCAGCTGTAGCTGCATGGCGTCATCCAGACGCTGGCGGAGTTTGACTAATTGGGCCTGTTGGCGCGCCAGTCGTAACTGTGGATGCTGTTGCTGCAAGCGATGATGCAAACGAGTGAATTCGCGATGGCGTTGAGCAAGATAGTAATCCATTGCCATTTCCAGACGCTGACGCTGGGATTGTATCTGGCGAAGCAATTCCAGTTGATTCCGGCTCACCAGCTCTGCCGCGGCAGAAGGGGTCGGCGCGCGCAGATCGCCGACGAAATCGGCGATGGTCACATCAGTTTCATGACCAACCGCACTGACGATGGGGATCCGGCTGGCAAAAATAGCCCGTGCGACACGCTCATCGTTGAAGCTCCACAAATCTTCCAGCGATCCGCCTCCGCGACCGACGATCAGGACATCACACTCATTACGCAGGTTAGCCAGTTCAATGGCGCGAACAATCTGCAATGGCGCTTCGCTACCCTGTACGGCGGTGGGATATACCACGACGGGCAGCGATGGATCGCGGCGTTGCAATACCTGCAAAATATCATGCAGAGCAGCGCCGCTGGCGGAGGTAATCACGCCGACCTGTCGGGCCGGGGAGGGCAGAACCTGTTTGAACTGCTGATCGAACAAACCTTCAGCCGCGAGGCGCTGCTTCAACTGTTCAAACTGCTGCTGCAACAGACCATCTCCGGCAGGTTGCATACTTTCGGCCAGCAGTTGGTAATCACCGCGGGGTTCATACAGGGTAATGGTGGCGCGTATCAGGACCTGCTGCCCGTTTTGCGGACGAAAGGTAACCCGACGGTTGGTGGTGCGGAACATGGCGCAGCGCACCTGAGCCCGCTCATCTTTCAGCGTGAAATACCAATGACCGGAAGATGGCTGAGAGAAGTTGGAAATTTCACCGGAAAGCCATATCTGCCCCATTTCCATTTCCAACAGCTGTCTAACCGTCTGATTCAGGCGGCTAACGGTAAATATTGCAGACGTAGGAAATTGAGACATTGTGAGCCAGATCAAATTTCAAAACAGTGACTTAATCGATTGATACTACCTGCCTGTGAAAGGTAATCAAGTATTTTAGTAAAAAAATGCTGGAGGCAACCGATTACGCTCTGTATAATGCCACGGCAATATTTTATCTATTCTTACATCCACCTTGGTGAGATATTGCCCATGCTACGTATCGCTAAAGAAGCACTGACGTTTGATGACGTCCTCCTTGTTCCCGCACACTCCACTGTCCTGCCTAACACGGCTGATTTAACCACCCAACTGACGAAAACCATTCGTCTGAATATTCCTATGCTGTCGGCTGCGATGGATACGGTAACCGAATCTGGTCTGGCGATTGCGCTGGCTCAGGAAGGGGGCCTGGGCTTTATTCATAAAAATATGTCTATTGAACGTCAGGCTGAAGAAGTCAGCCGCGTGAAAAAGCATGAAAGCGGCGTGGTCGTTGACCCACAAACCGTTACGCCAAATACCACATTGCGTCAGGTAAAAGAATTGACCGAACGTAATGGTTTCGCAGGTTACCCTGTTGTTGCCGAAGGTAATGAGTTGGTCGGCATTATTACCGGTCGTGATGTCCGCTTTGTGACCGATCTGGAACTGCCCGTCAGCGCGGTTATGACGCCGAAAGAACGTCTGGTCACGGTGAAAGAAGGCGAAGCGCGCGAAGTTGTTTTGCAGAAAATGCATGAAAAACGCGTGGAAAAAGCGCTGGTGGTGGATAGTCATTTCCGGCTGCTCGGCATGATTACCGTAAAAGATTTCCAGAAAGCGGAACGTAAACCTAACGCCTGTAAAGATGAGCACGGTCGTCTGCGCGTCGGTGCGGCGGTTGGCGCGGGCGCCGGCAACGAAGAGCGCATTGATGCGCTGGTCGCAGCGGGTGTTGATGTGCTGCTGATTGATTCCTCACACGGCCATTCCGAAGGCGTGTTACAGCGCATCCGTGAAACGCGTAACAAGTACCCTGATCTACAGATCATTGGCGGCAACGTAGCAACCGGTGCGGGCGCCAGAGCACTGGTGGAAGCCGGCGTCAGCGCAGTGAAAGTCGGTATTGGCCCTGGCTCCATTTGTACAACCCGTATCGTGACCGGTGTGGGTGTGCCGCAGATTACGGCCATTTCTGATGCTGTCGAAGCATTGGAAGGCATGGGGGTACCGGTTATCGCCGACGGCGGTATTCGCTTCTCCGGCGATATCGCCAAGGCAATTGCAGCAGGCGCTGCCTGCGTGATGGTCGGTTCCATGCTGGCGGGGACGGAGGAATCTCCAGGTGAAATCGAACTGTATCAGGGCCGCTCTTTCAAATCTTACCGCGGTATGGGGTCACTGGGCGCGATGTCCAAAGGCTCTTCTGACCGTTATTTCCAAAGCGATAACGCCGCGGACAAGCTGGTGCCGGAAGGTATCGAAGGCCGCGTAGCCTATAAAGGCCGCCTGAAAGAAATTGTTCACCAGCAAATGGGCGGCCTGCGTTCCTGCATGGGGCTGACCGGATGCGGAACCATCGACGAGCTGCGCACTAAAGCCGAATTCGTGCGCATCAGCGGCGCCGGTATCCAGGAAAGCCACGTTCACGATGTCACCATCACCAAAGAGTCACCGAACTACCGTATGGGTTCATAAGGTGATTTGCAGGCTGATTTAATTAGTTAAACCCGGTACTCTTTTTGAACAGCTCAAACTGTTCGCCGGGTTTAATCATTTTTGCTTTTTCGTATTTTGGAACACGCCTCTAATGACAGAAAACATTCATCAACATCGCATTCTCATTCTGGATTTCGGCTCGCAGTACACGCAACTGGTAGCTCGACGCGTTCGTGAACTGGGCGTTTATTGTGAACTTTGGGCATGGGATGTCACAGAAGCGCAGATCCGCGGATTCAATCCAAACGGAATTATCCTTTCCGGCGGCCCGGAAAGTACCACTGAGTTTGGTAGCCCGCGCGCGCCTGAGTACGTTTTCCAGGCCGGTGTACCGGTTCTTGGTGTTTGCTACGGTATGCAGACCATGGCGATGCAATTGGGCGGCCACGTTGAAGGCTCCAACGAGCGCGAGTTTGGCTATGCGCAGGTGGAAGTGAAAACGGACAGCTTGCTGGTGCGTGATATTCAGGATGCGTTGAGCGCAACAGGCTCGCCGTTGCTGGATGTGTGGATGAGTCACGGCGATAAAGTCACGGCGATCCCTGAAGGATTTGTGACCGTTGCCAGTACGGATACCTGCCCGTTCGCCATTATGGCTAACGAAGAAAAACGCTTTTACGGCGTACAGTTCCATCCGGAAGTCACCCATACCCGTCAGGGACAGCGCATGTTAGAGCGTTTTGTTCGTGATATCTGCCAGTGTGAAGCTCTGTGGACGCCGGCCAAGATTATTGATGATGCGGTTGCCCGCATCCGTCAGCAGGTGGGTGACGATCAGGTTATTCTCGGCCTGTCCGGCGGTGTGGACTCATCCGTAACCGCAATGCTGTTGCACCGTGCGATTGGCAAACGGCTGACCTGCGTATTTGTGGATAACGGTTTACTGCGTTTGAACGAAGCCGATCAGGTACTGGAAATGTTTGGCGACCACTTTGGTTTGAACATTGTCCACGTTCCGGCGGAAGAGCGTTTCCTGAGTGCGCTGGCGGGTGTGGATGAGCCGGAAGCGAAACGTAAAATCATCGGCCGGGTTTTTGTTGAAGTCTTCGACGAAGAAGCCAGCAAACAGTCTGAAGTGAAATGGCTGGCGCAGGGAACCATTTACCCTGACGTTATTGAATCTGCGGCCTCCGCAACGGGTAAGGCTCACGTCATTAAATCTCACCACAACGTCGGTGGTTTGCCGAAAGAGATGAAGCTGGGTCTGGTTGAACCGCTGAAAGAGTTGTTCAAAGATGAAGTCCGCAGGATCGGCCTGGAGCTGGGCTTGCCGTACAACATGCTTTACCGCCATCCGTTCCCGGGGCCGGGCCTTGGCGTGCGTGTGCTGGGCGAAGTGAAGAAAGAGTATTGCGACCTGCTGCGTCGTGCCGACGCGATCTTCATTGAAGAGTTGCACAAAGCCGACCTGTATAACAAGGTCAGCCAGGCATTTACCGTCTTCCTGCCGGTGCGTTCTGTGGGCGTGATGGGCGATGGCCGCAAGTACGATTGGGTTGTTGCCCTGCGCGCGGTCGAAACCATCGACTTCATGACCGCACATTGGGCGCATCTGCCGTATGAATTCCTTGGCCGCGTCTCCAACCGCATCATCAACGAAGTGGACGGCATCTCCCGCGTAGTGTATGACGTATCCGGCAAGCCGCCGGCGACGATTGAGTGGGAGTGAGTCTTTAGCATCCATTGAGTTCCGTTAACGTCTAAAATCGCCAGTAAAATCATAGGGTTTACTGGCGATTTTTGTTTTCTGACGGTTATCGAATCCCATCCTGTTCCGGTCATTTTTACCGTGAGTGTTTACGGTAAAAACAGAACAGGCCGATAGAGTGGACTGACCCCATGTCCGCAATAAATACGCCGATTACGGATAGCGTTGACGTCTGTTTCTCGCTCTACTCAATCAATTTATTTGATGCATTATGTTAAACAAACGATATTTATTCTCATCTGGTAATGCGTAAAGTAGAGATAACTCAAAGCTGGAACAGGCTTGCTTCATCATGAACGATGTCCCGCCTGCTGATAATTTCCTTGAAAACAGGATAAACACGTCATGAAAAAGATTGGATTTTTGTCATTTGGTCACTGGACGCCGTCGCCGCAGTCCGGAACCCGTTCGGCCGCTGACGCGCTGCTGCAATCCATCGATCTGGCTGTCGCCGCCGAAGAACTGGGTGCGAACGGAGCCTATTTCAGGGTGCATCACTTTGCCCGCCAGCTCAGCTCGCCGTTTCCTCTGCTGGCAGCGATAGGAGCGAAAACCCGGAGTATTGAAATCGGCACTGGTGTTATCGACATGCGCTATGAAAACCCGATGTATATGGTGGAGGATGCGGGTGCGGCGGATTTGATCTCCGGCGGGCGTTTACAGCTTGGTATCAGCCGTGGCTCCCCGGAGCAGGTGATTGATGGCTGGCGCTATTTTGGCTATGTCCCTTCCGAAGGGGAAAACGAGTCTGATATGGCGCGCCGTCACACCGAAGTGCTGTTGGATGTGTTACGTGGCGAAGGCTTTGCGCAACCCAATCCACAGCCGATGTTCCCGAACCCGCCAGGCCTGTTGCGGCTTGAGCCTCATTCCGAAGGTTTGCGCGACCGTATCTGGTGGGGCGCTGGTTCGAATGCGACAGCGGTGTGGGCCGCGAAACTGGGGATGAACCTGCAAAGTTCCACGCTGAAAGACGATGAAACAGGCGAACCTTTCCACATTCAGCAGGCAAAACAGATCCGTGCGTATCGCGAGGCCTGGGCGGAAGCAGGCCATACACGTACGCCACGTGTCTCGGTCAGCCGCAGCATTTTTGCCCTAATGGACGATCGTGACCGGATGTATTTCGGTTCAAGCCGTGACGACAGCGATAAGGTCGGTTTCCTTGACGAGAAAACCCGCGCGATTTTCGGGCGCGGCTATGCCGCAGAACCGGACAAGCTGATCGAACAGCTGAAACAGGATGAAGCGATTGCCGAAGCGGATACTTTATTGCTGACCGTGCCGAATCAGCTGGGCGTGGATTACAACGTGCACGTTATCGAGTCCATTCTGAAGCATGTTGCTCCGGCAATGGGCTGGCGCGACAAATAAGTTTGCAATGAAAAACGCCCCGCATGTTTTACGACATGCGAGGCATTAAATCTGGATGCGCTGAGCAGGATTGTCTTACGGGTTAGTCTGCGGCTGTAACTGATAGATCCATGCAGTAAGGTGCCGACCATCAGCCGTGGTCACTTCAACTTCAACACGATCATAGCCATCTTCAAATTCATCCAACATTGGCCAGTGTGCCTCAAGTTTATCGGATAAAAACACGTAACCGTGGACGAGTGGTCCATTCTTATCCAGGACGATCCCCGGAAAATCCGCAGCCGCTCCCCAGCCACGCTCATAAAACGTGCCGGTCACATAACCCGGCAGCCATTCTCCACCGATGTTTTCCAGAATATGGGCATTAGCGTGGCCCGGACGTAGCGTACCGTAGACAAACAAGCGTTCCATCATCCCTCGTTAGCCAAAACAATGAATACCCCAATGGGCAGAGGAAAATGCTCAAAATACGGGGTAATGATGAGATTCGATAGCCCCCTCAAAACGCAAACCACACAGTGATCAAGTTCTGCAACCTGGTACAGCCTCAAAAATTACAGGTATAATCCCACAAATTATTCAACTGGTTTAGAAACGAAAATGACAAAACTCACCTTACAAGAGCAGATGCTAAAAGCTGGATTAGTGACCAGCAAAAAAATGGCTAAAGTCCAAAGAACGGCTAAAAAATCACGCGTTCAGGCTCGTGAGGCAAGAGCGGCTGTGGAAGAAAATAAAAAAGCACAACTTGAGCGTGATAAACAGCTAAGCGAACAACAAAAACAAGCTGCTTTATCTAAAGAGTATAAAGCTCAGGTGAAGCAGCTCATTGAAATGAACAGAATCGACCTTTCAAAAGGTGATATTGGTTTTAACTTCACAGATAATAATTTAATTAAAAAAATAGTTGTGGATAAGCTTACTCAAGCTCAGCTGATCAGTGGTCGTCTCGCCATTGCTCGTTTGGTTGTTGGTAACAGTGGCGAGAGTGAATACGCTATTATCCCCGCGAGCGTAGCCGATAAAATTGCGCAGCGGGATGCAGACAGTATTGTATTAAATAGTGCGCTTAGTCAGGAAGAGCAAGATGAAGAAGATCCGTATGCCGATTTTAAAGTGCCTGATGATTTGATGTGGTAATTAACGTTTTACAGATGCTTATATATGAAAAGTCCCTCAGGGCTTTTCATTAAGATTTTATGTTCAGCCAGTTCATGGAAAAACGCCGTGTTATTCCGGATAGCTGCCAACACCTTTGCGGCCAGCCCGACTGGATTACGTCTTTTGGCTTCCCAGCTTTTTATCGTATCTACGCTAGTGTCTTTTTGCTGTTCTGGGTGTTAAGGGTATGACCGTCAACTTGGTGCCAGGAGCAGACTTGACTAACATCACTGATGTATTAATCAATGGAAAGCAAGTCATATTTATAATATAAATTGATAGGTACGCTTAGTTTTACAGGAGCATAATCGGTGAATATTACAGCCTTCATTGTTCTTTTGAGCGCATGCCCATTTGTGAGTCTGGCGTCAGTGCCGGTGACCTTTTCCGAAACTTTCCTCGATGCTCCTGGGCCAAAAGGCCCTTTGAAAGGCACGTTACTCACCCCAAATTCAAAACCAACCGCAGTTGTTCTTATAGTTCCTGGCTCCGGGCCTACCGACAGGGACGGGAACAATCCGCTTGGTGTGAATGCATCGGCTTACCGACTTCTTGCTGAAGGCCTGGCTTCAAAAGGCTTTGCAACGCTTCGTATCGACAAACGTGGAATGTTCGCTAGCGCAATGGCTGTAGAGGATGCCAATGCGGTGACGATTACTGACTATGTTGACGACGTTCGAGCCTGGGTAAAAGTGCTTAGACGTGAAATGCAAACTCCCTGTATTTGGGTTTTGGGGCACAGCGAAGGGGGTGTTGTAGCACTTGCCTCGGCTCAAGAAGAGGATGTGCGCGGAGTGGTTCTTATCGCAACGCCCGGGAGGCCGATGGGCGAGGTGTTGAGGGGACAACTTAAAGCTAATCCGGCAAACGCACTGTTATTAAAGGAGGCATTGCCGATAATTGATTCTCTGGAGCATCGGCGGCGGGTCGATACAACGAATATACATCCAGCACTGCCAAATCTCTTTAATCCTGCTGTTCAGGGATTTTTGATCAATGCGTTTTCATATAATCCGAGTCAGCTCATTTCAACCATTTCCAAACCCGTGTTAGTGCTACAAGGGCAACGCGACCTCCAGGTGGAAGAAACGGATGCAAGACAGCTTAAAACCGCAAATCCTCAAGCGTCCCTGGTTATACTGCCCAATATGAACCATGTTATGAAAGAGGTGACTTCGGACGATCTCAAGGCAAATATCACTTCATACGCGGAACCCGCACTCCCCTTAGCTCCCGGTTTAATCGACTCTATTGGGCATTTCCTGATCCACAACTCACCTTTTTCCGAAAAATAACAGTTTCCCTGGTGTAAGTATCCCGGCCAAACGAGCCATTCACTATAAGAGGCCTTTCTGCATCTCAGTGGGCATAACTTCCGCACTTCGCTTATAGCAGACCTGATGACCCTCCAGTGTGGACGCTTCGTGTCAGTAGCGGACGTCCGTAGTTATGCATGCTTAGTAGCTAATATTTATTAAACTCGTCAATATCAGTTTTTTCTAATAATTGTTTGGTATTTTTCACTTCAATATCATCAGGCATTATCTTTGCCCACCAGTAGAAAGCAAAAATTGCCTCAATAATTATAAGTGAATAGAATAGCCAGCTTAAATTTATATCTAGTTCCCCTTTAAACATTGTACTTATGTAAATATTTATACATATAATAACAAAGATTATAATCCCGCCTGCAAGCTTTTTTTTCATTAACGCATTATCATTAAAATAAAACTGATTATCTTTAATTTCGATGAAAGGAACTACTTTGTGTAACCCATGCATCTCATCTTCTGTGCATTTTGAAAATAAATAACAATACAGATTCCCATGTTTTTCGTTTATCAAGCTAGTTGCAATTTTTATTGCGTGATATTTCATCATGACTTTAATCATTGCCATTTCTTTAGAATTTGCATATCCAGAGTCTTCGAGCAATTTCTTTGCGGCATTTAGCTGTTCAGTTCTATGTGTAGAGTATCTAAATATCAACTCAAATATATCTTTAAACTTTAAAATGAAAATTACCACAAATATAAAAATAACGAAATCAATGTTTATGCTTTGAATCTTATCCCATATTTTAAACAGGTCTTCCATATGATGTTACTCCATGTGCTTTATGATTGCTAATATAGACAATATACTATTATTTAATTATAAAGACTATCGTAAGATGCTTGTATATTAAAAATGTAATAAATACCAAAAGATATCAGCTAATTCTTGAACTTTGCACAGCACAAAGTTGGTAAGTCCGTTCCTCGCTAAAATGAGACCACTATAATAAAATCTCCCGAATCACTATAGCTCGGAGATAAATCAATTTAAGAAAATAATTGCTGCGCGTAATGTTGTCGCTCACAACAATATGAAGTTAACCTTTATGCTGAAAAAACGTTGAATTTAATTCCCCGTCTTTCCAGCTGAAATACTGTGCTTTATCCGGTAAATCATCTCATTATATATAAAGGACTTTTGTTATCTTATCCGCTGTTGCTTGAAGCAGCGTGATAAGGTCCACCATATCAGAGAGACTTTTCCTCACATGCGGCGCTGATATACTCAGACAGGCGATCACTTTTCCTGCCGGATCAAAGACAGGTACGGCAGATCCCACCACTCCGATCACAAACTCTGAATCATTCACGGCATAGCCTAGTTCCCGGGTCTTAAGTACCTCGCGCTTCAGGTAGTCGGGGTCAATAATGGTGTTCGGCGTAACCTGCTCCCATGGGCCGCTCAGTAGGTAGGCGTCCAGAAGCTTATCAGACATATTGGCAAGGAATACCCGGCCGCTGGAGGTGCAATGTAGCGGTGCTTTGTGCCCTCTTTCGAAATACAACGTAAGAGGAGATTTGCTTATAGCACTATCCACGTAAATGACATCCGAACCACGAATCACCCCTAAGCTACATGTTTCATCCGTTTTCCGGGCGAGTTCCATCAATAATGTATGTATAGGGCTTTGTGAAACAGAGGTGGATAAAGCGCCCAGCGCAAGCTCAAGCAGGCGCGGTCCAGCCTGGTATTTTCCCGATTCTAAGGATTCTTCAAGATAACCAAATGCTTCAAGATTATTGACTAATCTATGAGCAGAGGTTTTCGGCAATCCCAATTCTATCATCACATCCGAGACAGCGAAATTGTGGCGCCGGGAGAGTAATTCAAGTGTTTCCAGAGCACGTTCTGTCGGTGATGACTCTTTGGTTTTGAAATTGTCCTGAAAGATATCTGCTTCGCTCATGATGTTCGCCGTTTAATAAATGGATTGCAGCCATTTGTTAAAATTTTTTGACTTAAGCTCTAGTCACTATGGCTATTTTCGATGAAACAATAACGTACTTTCAACCAAGATAGTAGTTCTAATAAATTGAAAGTTAAGGACCAGAAAATTAAAAAAATATTATGAGCATAAAATATATAAAAAACAATAACAAAGAAACCTTCCTGCATTCATGCTTCATTGTGGTGCGTGCGTTTTAGTTGGGTCATATGTCTGAACTAGATGAATAACAAGATTTTTTTTCTATTATTTTACAGAATGTTATTTGAGCACTCCCCAAAATGATGCATAAAAACATGTCTCGTGGTCATCACCACAAGGAAAAATGGAAAGAAATCATAAAAATCATACAAATACAGAGTTGCAATCATTGGCATGAATCATGCTTGTTCCAATTTATTGTTTGTTTTGTTCCGAAAAATCAAAAATAGAGGGCGGGTATGATGCACAAAAGTTCACTGACATTCACAGCATTTGTAGGTTTGTTGTCATTTGGTGTTCAGGGCCAGGTCAATGCCGCTGGTGTGCTGGACAAGATCAAAGATACAAAAACCATTACCATAGGTTACCGGGAATCCTCTGTACCTTTCTCCTATCTTGGTAACGATCAACAGCCCATTGGATATACCATTGATCTGTGCAAGCATGTCGTCAATGCGCTGGCCAAGTCTGTAGCTCAACCCTCACTGAATGTGAAATACATTCCGGTTAACTCGGCAAATCGTATTCCGCTGCTGAAAAATGGCACTATCGATATGGAATGTGGCGGGACATCCAGCAGTGTAGAGCGGCTGAAACAGGTTTCTTTTTCGGTTGCGACCTTTGCCAGTCGTCCTCGCTGGTTGGTTAAAACCAGTGAAGGAATCCAATCGGTTGATGACCTCAAGGGCAAAAATGTTGTTGTTACTCAGGGCTCCAATGCTGTTCCCCTGGCCGTTGAAATTAGTAAAAAGGATAACCAGAATCTTCGTATCCAGCAGGCGAAGGATCATGCTGAATCCATGATGATGCTGTCCCAGGGTAGGGCCAGTGCTTTCCTGGAAGATGATATTCTTCTCGCGGCGAAGAAGGCCGATGCGCCAAATCCTTCTGACTACACTATGCTTACCGGCGGTTATACAGTGACGTATTACGGCATCATGTTGCCGAAAGACGACTCTCCATTTAAAAAGGTTGTTGACGATGAACTCGGCAATTTGATGGCCTCCGGAGAGTTTGAAGCCATTTACAAAAAATGGTTTGAAAGCGCGATCCCCCCTAACAATATCAATCTCAATGTTCCTATGAGCGAACAGTTGCGGGCCCGTGTTGCCCATCCTAGCGATGAAGTGCAGTAACCGAAGAAGCCCCTTGTCCAAAACAAGGGGTACCGGACAATCAAGGAGTTAACATGGACATCCTTTTTCAGACAGCCCCTGACGGAGAACTTTACATAAGCTGGTTATTGTCAGGTCTGTGCTGGACACTGGCTCTGGCCATCTTTTCTGCAATGCTGGCTTTCTGCATGGGGGTATTGGTAGGGATTTGCAGAAGTGCGGACAGCTTGATACTGAACATCATTGGGCGCATTTATGTGCAGATATTCAGGAATATTCCTCTTATCGTACAGATGTTCCTGGCTTACTTCGTCTTGCCGGATATGCTGCCGTCATCGCTGGGGGACCCGATAAAACAGCTTGGGGCTCCCTGGGGAAGTTTTATTCCTGCGCTGATTTGTCTAAGCCTTTATACAGGAGCCCGTATCGCGGAACAGGTGAAAGCGGGTTTACTCTCCTTGCCACGAGGGCAGAAGGAAGCCTCTGAAGCCATCGGACTCAATACTGTACAGAAATATATGCTGATCCTGCTGCCACAGGCGCTGAGAATTATCGTTCCAACGCTTACCAGTGAGGCTATGGGAGTATTCAAAAATACTTCCGTGGCGCTGACCATCGGGTTACTTGAGCTCACTGCTCAGGCACAGCAAATTAGCGAATTCACCTATGAAACCTTCGAGGCATTTTTTGCTGCCACAGTTTGTTATGGCGTACTGGCTTTAATTATCTGGACGGTCATGACGTACGTTGAGCGCCGAATTTATGTCCCAGGGTTTTCGTACGATCGCCCGGGAAAAGGCGCCGGCCTGTTTAGCAAAAGGGGCAATAAAAATGCAGCTTGATTTTTCAACTGTCGCAGCATCAATACCTTTTCTGTTGACTGGTCTGAAATTCACTCTGGAATTGACGGCAGCAGCATTCATCGGGGGGCTGATTCTGGGGACGGCGCTTGCACTTTTCCGGCATCTGAATGTTCCCTTTCTAAGCGGTTTTTCAGTCGCCTACGTTACCGTAATGCGTTCAATTCCGCTTATTATGGTTCTGTTCTGGCTGTTTTTTCTGTTGCCACTCTTCCTGCAATTTTTCAGTCCGGATAATCGCCCGGTACCCATAGGACCGGTTTACACCGCGTTTATCACTTTTACCCTGTTTGAGGCAGCCTATTTCTGTGAAATTATTCGTGCCGGACTTAATTCCGTGCCAAAAGGGCAATATGAGGCGGCAGATGCATTGGCGATGAGTTCATTCCAGGTGTATACATGGATCATCTTACCGCAGGTCATTAAAACATCTACGCCGATAATATTGACACAGCTGATTATTCTCTTTCAGGATACCTCTCTGGTTTATGTTTTGTCGCTGACGGATCTTTTGGGCGCAGCGACCAAACTGGGACAACGTGATTCGAAGTTGACCGAATATTATATTATTGTTGCGGCCATCTATTTCATTATCAGTTCATTGGCATCGGAACTGGTTACCTGGTATGCACAGAGAAGAAGAGCCTTGCCCTTAATGAAAGATGCACAATGATTTAATAGTGGAGTTATCTATGTTTACATCTGGTTCTGATGTTATTCTGCGTGTTAGTGGCCTTGAGAAATTTTACAATGAGCAGCGGGTTTTGAAAGGCATTGACCTTACTGTCCGTCGTGGCGAAAAAATTGTTATTTGCGGTCCATCAGGATCGGGTAAATCGACATTTATACGTTGCATTAATGGTCTTGAAAAGTATCAAGGGGGGCAGGTGGTGGTATCGGACTCTCTGACAGGGAAAACTATAATAGATATCCGTGAAATACGAAAAAAAGTCGGAATGGTTTTCCAGAGTTTTAATCTTTTCCCTCATTTGACTGTTTTGAAAAACTGTATTATCGGGCCAGTAAAAGTATTGGGGATTTCTCGCGATGAAGCGGAAGCCCGGGCGGAGAACTTTCTCAAGCGTGTTAAAATCCTTCCGCATGCGCATAAATATCCTGGACAATTATCAGGTGGTCAGCAGCAGCGTGTTGCAATTGCCCGGGCATTATGTATGGCTCCGGATGTGATGCTGTTTGATGAACCCACATCTGCTCTGGATCCAGAAGTTGTCAAGGAAGTGCTGGACATCATGGTGACACTGGCGGAAGACGGTATGACGATGTTGTGTGTGACCCATGAAATGGGATTTGCCCGACGTGTTGCCGATCGTATTATCTTCCTGGATGGAGGAAATATTCTGGCGGATGAGCCTCCTGAGGAATTCTTCGGTCCTGATGCGCACCTGAGAATAAAAGAGTTTCTTGGACAAGTTATGGCTTAGGTTAATTTAATTACTCCCACCACACCGCCACTTTCAATGCTTTAGGGAAAAGGTGCCGGTTTTCTATTTTTATGAACTAAAGTCATTGTTGGTTAGTAAACTATCCATGCCATATGTATTACCGATTAAATGTGTTGAGTGGTTCTTATTGAAGTTCTGGAAATCCATTTCATAAAAAGGAAGCCTGTTTGATGATTAAATAAGGTGGCGGCTGTTATAAATAAATGGATTGATTTTTCTATATCAAAAATAAACACCATCATTTGAAATAAATGATGGTGTTCTGAAAAAATCCTGGTGTTGTAGCAGAAAAATTACAGCTTGGTCTAATATTAATCTACGTAAGATGTACTCATCGGTATTGAAGCAGTAAACAGCCAATTTATTACCATCAGGTCCCGAGCATAAGCTGCATAGGCATATTTAGCCCAGCTGGCAAACCCGGTTGCTTTTCACATTTATCATCGATGATCACGGACTCTCCTCATCCTCAATTTATGAGACATGCTCAGAGGTTTTTCTCAACGATGGCGGAAAACGAATCCACATCATTTTCGTCATTGAACATGGCGAAGGACACGCGAATACCATCCCGTTCAGGAGAGACACGAACCTTGTTTGCCGTGAAATAGGGGAACCATTTGTCCGCATCCAGTCGGAAAACATAAATATGAGGTGCGCGCAGATGCTTTTCTCTCGGTCCTACCAGAGCTACCCCCAAGCGATCCATATGCGCTAACAGACGATCGCCCAGGGCATATAAATGTGATTCAATGTTTGCAACACCGATGCTTTCTATCAGGTCAATCGCACGGCCTAACGCAGTGATAGTCGGTAAGTTATAGTTACCGACTTCAAAACGACTGGCCGTCGACTTCAAAGTCATATTGTTGCGGGATGCGACGAAATCTGCCGGTGGATTTTCCAGACTTGCCGCAGCCATAAATGTTGGCGCCAGGCCCTTCACATTTTCGTTTATGTAAAGGATCCCCAGCCCCTGCGGAACCAGAAGCCCTTTGTGGGAACCACAGGCCATCACCGATATACCCATTTTTTTCAGGGAAATAGGCGTGATCCCTACACTCTGCATGGCATCAACCAGCAATAAGATCCCTTTCTCCTGACAGAACTCGGCAATGCTTTCGATATCAAATTTATGGCCGGCATGAAATGTGATGTGGGAAAGGGAGATGAGGCGGGTACGTTCATCGGTGACATGACGGAATGAGTCGGCGTTCACCATTTCTGTCATGGGGATGAAACGCACCTCAACCCCTTTTTTCTCTATATTGAGAAAGGCATAAGTATTATTGGGATGATCGCCCTCAACCATCAGTACGTTGTCGCCTTCGCGGAATGGGTACGCGTTGGCTACCATGTTAATGCCTTCAGACGTGTTTTTGGTGAAAGCAATTTCAGAGGCTTTCACATCAAAGAAACGAGCAACCTGAGAGCGCACATTCTCCAGTCGCTCCAGCCATACTGCCTTCGGTCCGCCGCTGTGCAGACTTTCAGCCAGAAAGGTTTCAACACCGTCCTTCACATCAAGTGATAACGGCGACTGATGCGCCGAATCCAGATAGAGATAATTTTCCGTTACCGGGAATTTTGCACGAACGGCATTAACGTCGTAGCTCATAACTGTACCTCGTATTACAAAGCAAAATGGCTGACCATGCAGGGCATCTGTTCAGTTGAATGGCGGTATGCCGCCGCATCGGATTCATATGATGATTGTTGCCCTTTCCTATGGACTGAGCATAAAGGTAATATTAGTTTAAATCAATAATTGGAACTATTAGTTCCAATAAAAATTAATGATTATTTTGTGGGATATAAGGGTTTTTATTTTAGTTTTATGAGCTTAAATGATTTTTTAAATGCATTTCGATTCAGAAACTAAACTACCTTGCATGTATGCACCTAAACTGTGCCCATGTTGTGGGCAACTTCCTCATTTTTGTTTTTTTGTTTAACTATATGAAAATATTCAAATAGTATGAAATTTTCAAATGTGTTTTATCAAGTTGTTCCTGACAGTTAACCGTTTCGTTTTTTGTGTTCAGATTGAATGGCAGGTTTTTCGAACTTAATATGATTTTGTTCCAAAATATCAACAAAAATGTTCCGTATAATTTTTTTATTTCCCCCGTTTTTATGCCTTGTGTTTTAACTTATTGAAAGTAAAGCAATAAATCTTAGGCGTGTGAAATGGAGTTGATTACCGAGTGGCATTCTGTCGCCAGGAAGAGCCTGAGGTCGAAATCCGACTGTTTGTGAGGGGCAGCCTGGCAGGTTAAACGCGTACTGAGACGGGCGGATAAAGAGCCGCTGATTGCGGCGCGGATAGCATCGTTTGATCTGTTGTAGTCCCCCTGCATTTAGTCTTACCGCTTAATGGGGGAGGGTTACACCACAACCTGTATGATGTTCAGAAATTCTTCAAGCCGCCGTAGCGCGGGGGCAGGGGCTCTGTTATCGGTCACCAGATGATCCAGTTCGCTCCATTCGCTGAATTTAAACAGGCCCGCAATATCAAATTTGGTACTGTCGCTGACAACCACTCTGACTTTGGCGCAGTCAACCATTGCCTTTTTCAGTTCGGCTTCTTCGTAGGATACGGTACAAGGGCCTGTCGTGCCGGAGAATCCGTCCGTTCCCAGAAAAGCAACGTCTGCTCGTATGCTGTTGATTCCGCTGACTCCCCAGGTTCCTACCGCCCCCATACTGGTGCTTCTTAATTTGCCGCCCAGCAGATAGACGTCGTTGCTGCTGGAAGCCAAAACCTGTGCGCTGGTCAACGAATTGGTGAAAATCTTCAGATTTTTCTTCAGCGCAAGTAGTCTGGCAAGGCTGTATACGGTACTGCCAGTGTCCAACACCACCACGCCGCCGTCGGGAACAAGTTCCAGTGCAGCCTGGGCCAGCTTGTTCTTTATTTCCGTGTTTTCATTGCTTTTTTTATCAAATGGTCGTTCTATCTCCAGAAAATTGCTGATGGGAACCGCCCGTCCATGATTTTTTTTGACAATCCCTTGCTTCTCCAGCTCGATCAGATCCTTTCGGATGGTTTCTGTTGACACGTTAAAGCGCTCGGCCAGAATGCCGACGCGGACACTGCCTTCCGTGATCAGCACTTCAGCCAGATGATTACGTCTTTCCTGGGCAGAACTTAGCGACATGCCGATATTCCTTATTCCTGTTCTCTGCAAATACTCGATGGCATACAGATCTCCGGGTTTCGGCCCGAATTTGCCTTTCCGTCCACCATAATAATCAACCATACCGTTCCGCCGCTACCCGTCATCAGGTAATCATTCGCGTTCACCCCAGGTTTGTGATCCTGTTTGCATTTTGTATTTTTGGATTTGACAACCATAATCGCAATAAATATGTTGTGATTATGCTATTTATCGCAATTAATTATATTGTAAATATCCAAATATCGCAAATAAGGTTTGGGAAAATGAAATTACAACTGGCATTGGATGATATTTCACTGAGTGATGCGCTGGCGTTGCTGGATAACGTTCATCCGTACATCGATATCGTTGAGGTGGGGACCCCTTTCATTATTCAGGATGGGATGGTTCCTGTGAGCGCCATCAAGAAACGCTTCCCGCAACTTCATGTTCTGGCGGATACCAAAATCATGGATGCGGGAGATTATGAGGCGCACCTGGCCTTTGCGGCGGGAGCTGATTCCATCACTGTATTGGGCGTTACCGATATGCTTACCGTAAAAGCCTGCCTGAAAGCCGCCGAGCCTTTTGGCGGCACCGTGGTCATCGACATGATCTGCGTGCCTGAGCTCGAAGCGCGAGTGGCGCAACTGGAAGATGCTGGCGTTAACGCGCTGGCCGTGCATACCGGTGTTGATCAGCAGGCAGCCGGGCGTACACCTATGGACGACCTGAAAGTGATTAAAGCCTGTAGCAAACAGTCCGTGATTTATGTAGCCGGTGGGATTGGTCTGACGACTATCGAACAGTATCACCAGGCCGGTGCGGATGTCGCCATTATTGGCAGCGGCATTTGTAAGGCGACGGACCCCGTCGGAGAGGCTCGCGCGATTGCCGAAAAGATTCACAACTGATTGAAAGAAGTGAATATTATGAATGGCTCCAAGTATTCAGAAAAAATCCTCAGGGAATTGCAGGGGACTTTATCCCAGATTGACGATACTCAGGCGGAAAATCTGGCCGAGCGTATCCTCGCATCTGGGAAAATCCTGGTTGCCGGCGCAGGTCGTTCCGGTTTCGCCGTGAAGGCATTTGCTATGCGCCTGATGCACATGGGCTTTGATGCTTATGTGGTTGGAGAGACGGTAACGCCTAACCTTGAGCCGGAAGATCTGCTTCTGATTGGATCCGGCTCCGGAGAGACAGGCAGCCTGGTGACGATGGCAACCAAAGCGAAAGCGCTGCACGGCAAACTCGCCCTGGTCACTATTTTCCCTGAGTCCAGTATTGGCAAACTGGCGGATATTACGGTGCGAATTCCGGCGCCGACGCCGAAAGCCAAAGCCGATAACGGCCTGACGTCCATTCAACCGATGGGCTCTTTGTTTGAACAGAGTCTGTTTCTATTCCTTGACACTCTCATCCTTAAGCTGATGGAAAAGAAAAGCAAAGACTCCGACACCATGTTCAAACGGCATGCCAACCTCGAATAATTCAATAATCAGGCAAATGAAGAAGCCGGACTGATCTGGCTTTTTATTATCGTTCTTACCGTACCCTAAGAGACTAATAATTATGAAAATGTCCGGAAAAAGAGAGCGTATACAGGCCATCGGCGGATTTCTTTCCGGGATGGTATTACCCAACATTGGTGCTTTTATCGCCTGGGGTTTGATTACTGCGTTGTTCATTCCCACCGGGTGGATTCCCAATGCCCATTTGGCTCAATTGGTGGGACCGATGATTAAGTATCTCCTGCCGTTGCTGATTGGTTATACCGGCGGTAAGGCGATCGCAGGTGAACGCGGTGGCGTCATCGGTACGATTACCACGATGGGCGTGATTGTTGGTGCGGATATCCCCATGTTTCTGGGCGCGATGGTGCTGGGGCCACTGTCGGGCTACATCATCAGAAAATTCGACAAACTGATGGAAGGCAAAGTCCCCGCCGGGTTTGAAATGCTGGTCAATAATTTTTCTCTCGGCATTATCGGCATGCTGTTGGCCCTGCTGGCTTACAAAGGTATCGGTCCAGTCATTCTTGAGGCTAATACGTTGCTAATGGATGGCATCCAGTTCATGGTCAAAACAGGATATCTCCCCCTCTTGTCGATTGTGAATGAACCCGCAAAAGTCTTGTTCCTGAATAACGCTATCGAACAAGGAATTTATGCGCCTCTGGGTCTTCAGGACTCGCTGGCGAATGGCGGAAAATCCATTTTCTTTATGCTCGAAACCAGCCCGGGGCCAGGGCTGGGCATTTTACTGGCATTCTGGCTGTTCGGTAAAGGCGCCAGCAAAGAATCCGCCCCAACGGCGGTTATTATCCATTTCCTCGGCGGGATTCATGAAATCTATTTCCCGTATGTGCTGATGAAACCGATCATGATTATCCCGATGATCATCGGGGGAATGGCCGGTGTAATCACCTTCATGTTCTTCAACGCCGGTCTGGTTGCGTTTCCTTCCCCTGGCAGTATTTTTTCCTATTTGGCCATGACGCCCAGAGGAGGATTTACCGGAACAATCGCCGGGGTTCTTGCCGGAACCGTGGTGTCTTTTGTCATCGGTTCTGTACTGCTGAAACTAAGCCGCAGTAGGGAAGACGATTTTGCCAGCTCCCGAACGAAAGTCCAGGAAATGAAACTCAAGGGTAAGGAAGCGTTTGGTGCGGGCCGCGCTGCTGCGGTGCAGACCATAGCCACCCTGCGGGAGGTGTCGGCGATTCGGAAAATCGTGGTGGCCTGCGACGCAGGGATGGGGTCGAGTGCGATGGGGGCCGGCATGTTGCGCAAGAAAGTTAGCGAAGCCGGCCTGTCGAACCTTGCAGTGACGTATAGCGCGGTGAATAGCCTGGCGGGAGATGAGGATCTGGTGATTACGCACCGGGATTTGACAGACAATGCCCGCCGCGTTTCGCCCGGCGCTCAGCATCTGTCGTTGACCAATTTTCTGGACGGACATTTCTATTCCGAACTGGTGACAAAACTGCGAGCGGCGCACAGCCAGGCCGATTCCCTGGACAAGGGGGGACCAACGGCTGCGGCGGAAGATCCTGCATTATTTTCTCTGACCGCAGAACATATTTTTCTCAATCTTCACGCGACAAACAAAGAGGAAGCCATACGGTTCGCGGGAGAGCAACTGGTCAAGGGCGGATATGTTGAATCCGAATATGTTGAGGCCATGCTGGAGAGAGAAAAGCTGACGCCGACTTACCTGGGCTACTCCATTGCGGTTCCCCACGGCACCGATTCTGCGAAGGATCGGGTGCTGAAAACCGGTATTGTCTTCTGCCAGTACCCGGACGGTGTGAAATTCGGTGAAAACGAAGAGGACATCGCCCGCCTGATAATTGGGATAGCCGCAAAAAATAATGAACATATTCAGGTCATCACGCAACTGACTAATGCTCTTGAGCATGAAGAGATGATTGCGCGGCTGATTGGAGCCAAAAATAAATGGGACGTTATGGACATACTTAATCCTGGTAAAAAAGAGTAAAACCCAGTCTGGTGTTAATTCCGGAGTACGAATATGCATGCTCTGCGAGGAACCGAAAAATGAAGAAAGCCATTCACTTTGGTGCGGGAAATATAGGCCGGGGATTCATTGCATTGAATCTGACGAAATCTGGCTACGAAGTGGTCTTTGTCGATATCAATAATGAAATTATTGACGAGATTAATCATCGTAAAACTTATATGGTCAATTTTGTCGGGGATCAGCAAAGTAGTGAACCGGTGACGGGGGTGTCGGCAATAAATATTGCCGATGAATCAACTCTTAGCCAATTAATAAGCGAAGCCGATCTGATTACCACCGCTATTGGCCCGCATGTACTGCCGGTCATCGCGCCATCCATTGCGAAAGGGTTGGCTAAGCGGGTGGAAATTAATCATACGCCAGTCAATATTATTGCTTGTGAAAATATGGTCGGTGGAAGTTCGGCATTAAGGAAATATGTTATCGATTGTCTGGATAAGGACGTTAGGGAAAAGGTGGGCATGCTTACCGGTTTCCCGGATGCCGCGGTGGATCGCATCGTTCCAGTGCAACATAACGCGGATAAATTGCTGGTGAACACGGAACTCTATCAGGAATGGGATGTAAATCGTTCCCAGTATAAAGGTGAAATACCGGAGATTGCGGGGCTGTCATGGGTGGACGATCTCACCCCTTATATTGAGCGCAAACTGTATACCATTAATACCACGCATATAGCGATTGCCTGGCTGGGCGCGCTGTACGGCTATCCTCTGGTTCGCGAAGCTCTCAAAGATGAACGTGTTTTATCCCTGGCCAGGCAGGTATTGGCTGAAACCGCCGCCTTTCTGATTGCCAAACACGGGCTTGACCCGATAAAGCATCAGCAATATCTGGAAACGACGCTGGTTCGTTTTGCCAACCCGTGGATAGACGATGCCGTGGCGCGTGTCGGCCGTGCGCCAGTACGTAAAATCAGCCATGGCGAACGGCTCATGGTGCCGATGCTGGGCGCTTATGAGCAAGGGATAGAGCCGAAGGGACTTGCCACGGCAATAGCCGCCGCCTGTCTGTACCATGACGCGGGAGATGCTGAAGCAAAGACGCTTCAGGAACAAATTACTCGGGACGGTCTCAGCGAGACTTTACAGTTCCACACCGGTCTGTCTGCTGCGCACCCGTTACTGAAGTTGATCGAATGTAGTTATGCCGAACTCAAAAGTGATGCCTGATGGCGTTTACCCCAGGAGGAAAAATGGCGCGGATCGCGGTCGATATGGATGAAGTCATCGCAGACTTCAATGTGAAGATGGTGGCGGCTTTTAATCGTCGTTTCGGTGAAACATTAACGCTGGAGCAACTGAAGGGTCATACGATTCAGCAACTACGTCCGGATCTGCGCGAAGAAATTAACCAGATGATCGGAGAGCCCGATTTCTTCGGCGATTTGCCGGTAATACAAGGTAGTCAGGAAACGCTTAGGCTACTGATTCTGAAATATGATGTTTTCATCACAACGGCAGCGATGGAGTTTCCCTGGTCATTTAATGCGAAATTCCACTGGCTCAGAGAGCACTTTCCTTTTGTTGATCCTTTACACATTGTTTTTTGTGGCTACAAGGGGATTTTACAAGCGGATTATCTGATCGACGATAACGCCCGACATTTCGTGGATTTTACCGGGGAAGGTATTTTATTTTCCGCCCCGCACAATATTTATGTAACGGGATGTCGGCGCGTGAATAACTGGAATGATGTTGCTGAACTGTTTTTGTAATGCCAATTAATCCGTTGTGGCAATGGGGGGGCGTGGGGACCCGGTCGCCAAAGAGGGATCGTAATCAGTTAAGGCTGTGAGTTTGATGATTGTAAATCGGGTTATCTCCAAAACATATTACCTTTTAAGCGCGTGAATGAATGTTTCGGAATGGTGCGATTGCACCACCGCTGGGCAAATCAGTCATGATTTTTTGCGGAAATAAACCATAATCTGGCGGAAATGCACTGTTTTTATTTTGGCCTTCTTCTTGCATAACAATATATCAGTATATCAAAACAAGGTGGGGGCTATTATGACTACATTAAGCAAGCTGGCTGTTGGTGTTCTGGTTGCCGCGGGTCTTGTATCATTCCAGGCAGGCGCGAAAGAGTGGAAGGAAATTCGCATTGCGACGGAAGGCACCTACAAGCCTTTCAGCTATATTGAAAACGGAAAACTTACCGGTTTTGACGTTGATATAGCGAATGCGCTTTGCGAGAAGATGCAAGCAAAATGCAGCATCGTTTCTCAGGAATGGGACGGGATGATCCCCGGACTGATGTCTGGTAAATATGATGCGATCGTCGCAAGCATGTCTATTACCGCCGAGCGTATGAAAAGGATCGATTTCACCGATAAATATTATGCCACCCCGGCTCGTTTCATCGCAGCCAAAGACAGTGAGATCACGACTACCTCTCCGGAGGCTCTTAAAGACGTGACCGTTGGCGCTCAGGGATCGACGACCCAGGCTTCCTATCTCGAAGACAAATATAAAGACACTGACGTAAAACTGTATAAAACGGTTGATGATGCCAATATGGATCTGGCGAACGGACGCATTGATTTAGTGTTTTCCGACGCCGCGATTCTTTCCGACTGGATGAAATCAAAGGATGGCAGCTGCTGTAAATTTGTTGGAGAAGATGTACGCGATGAGAAGTATTTGGGAGAAGGAAAAGGGGTTGGTATTCGTAAGTCGGACGCCGATCTGCGGGATCAATTCAATACCGCAATCAAAGAAATTATCGCGGATGGCACATTCGACAAAATCAACCAGAAATATTTCGATTTCTCAATCAAGTAATATGATTTGATTGGTGCACAAACGTAGGTAACGCTATGGTTGATTACTTAAACTATTTGTCTTTTGGAAGTGAAGGATGGGCTAAGCCCATCCTTTCCGGGGCATTACTTACGATCGAGTTGGCGTTGGCAACATTGCCGTTTGGTCTTGTTGCCGGCTTGCTTCTGGCAAATGGGATGAATAGCCAGAAATTATGGTTACAGAAACTGTGCGTCATTTACGGCACGATATTCAGGGCGCTTCCTGAGTTGCTGACTATTTTTATTATTTATTATGGTTCTCAACTGGCGATCAAAAGCTTCAGCGATACCATGGGGTGGGAAACGCCGCAGATAAATGGTTTTATTGCCGGGCTGATTGCATTGGGCGTCGTGTTTTCCGCTTTTTCCTGTGAAATTTTTTACACCGCCTTACGGACTATTCCAAAAGGACAGTATGAAGCGGCTTATGCCCTGGGGTTATCAACGAAGAGCAGCTATTTCCGCGTCACCCTGCCGCAAATTTGGCGAATTGCTTTGCCAGGATTGGGGAATGTCTGGCTGGTGTTGTTGAAGGATACTTCACTGGTATCGGTGATTGCATTATCGGACCTGATGCGGCAAACCTATGTCGCGGTAAATTCAACCAAAGAGCCTTTCTTCTTTTATGCGCTGGCTTGTGCCATTTATCTGGTGTTTTCGGCGGTTTCGGGAGTAATACTCAGCTTTCTTGAGCGCCGCACGAACAGATTCTATGTACGGGGTTAAACCATGTTAGAGCTTCTGGAACAATATGGACCCCGAATGTTGGCGGGGCTGGGATTAACGTTAAATATCGTCCTGATCTCTGTTTTTATCGGGGCAATTATTTCTGTTTTAATTTTGGCTATGCGGCTATCTTCTCTTGGCTTTTTACGCAAGATGGCATATGTCTATATTTATTTCTTCCGCGGTACGCCGCTCCTGGCGCAAACATTCCTTGTCTATTATGGCGCCGGACAATTCCGGCATGAACTTCAGCATATCGAACTATGGTGGTTTTTCCGTGAAGCGTACTGGTGCACGATATTCACCTTTAGCCTGAATACCGCCGCTTATCAGACGGAAATATGGCGTGGCGCAATACAGTCTGTACCTGCTGGACAGCAGGAAGCGATTTATGCCCTCGGAATGAGTAGAATCGACGGTTTTCTGAAGGTCATTTTACCCCAGTCTGCAATTATTGCGCTGCGGCCATTGGGTAATGAACTTATCCTGATGCTCAAATCTTCAGCTATTGCCAGTACCATCACGGTTATGGAAGTGATGGGAACCACTGCGCTGGCATTCTCCAGAACGTTTGATTTCCAGGTTTATTTATGGGCTGCGGTTATTTATCTGGTGATGGTGGAAATAATACGCCGGATAATTTTATTGATAAGTCAGCGTTTATCTAAACATTTAACTAAAGCCTGAAAATAGCGTAGGTGTGATAATGAACTCAAAATCTTCAGACAATAAAATCATTGTTCAATTTCTTAGTGTGAATAAGTGGTATGGGGATTATCACGCCTTGAATAATATCGACCTCAACATCACTAAAGGCGAAAGAATTGTCGTCTGCGGACCTTCCGGTAGTGGAAAATCCACACTGATCCGTTGTGTGAACGGTCTTGAGAAATATCAGGAAGGCAGGCTGGTGGTTAATGGCACCGATCTGGGCGTCACCCGTACCGGAGATGATAAAGTGCGTTGCGAGACGGGGATGGTATTTCAGAGTTTCAACTTGTTCCCGCACCTGACGGCGTTGGAAAACTGCATGCTTGCGCCGCAGTCGGTGTTGAAATTGTCAAAAACGGAAGCTCATGAAAGCGCGGTCAAACATCTGACCAAGGTGGGGATGGATCATAAAATAGATCAGTATCCCAGTCAGTTATCAGGTGGCCAGCAGCAACGCGTGGCTATCGCTCGAGCTCTTTGCATGTCGCCCCAGGTATTACTTTTGGACGAGCCGACTTCTGCTTTGGATCCTGAAATGGTGAAAGAAGTGCTTGATGTCATTCTGTCACTTGCTGAAAGTGGAATTACCATGATGTGTGTAACGCATGAAATGGATTTTGCCCGTAAGGCTGCGGATAGAGTGATTTTTATGGATCAGGGGCAGATTATAGAAATCAGTACCCCGAACGTCTTTTTCACCAATCCGCAATCAGAGCGGGCTCGTCAGTTTATTGGACAGATTTCGCACTAAGTTATGCAGGCAATATGTTTACCCCAGCAGCTGTTGCAGCCCTGATTTTGTTTCCAGCTGGGCCAGAAGCGCATCGTTTTTTTCAAAGTAGTGACGGTGTTTTTCCAACAATATCATCAGGCTATCGTAAATTTCGAGATTGATTGTCATGAGTTTATGTGCGCTATCTTCATTACGATCGCGTATGGCCTGATAAAGGGCGCTGTGTTCTTTGATAACCGATTCGTAATGCTGTTCTACAGAGAAGGCCAGACGGCGGACACGGTCCAGATGCCCGGTGCCGCCGTGAAGCGTCAGCCAGATTTCCGACTTATTAGCGCACTTGGCAATGAGCTTGTGAAACGCATCATCAAGCGCGAAGAAGTAGTTGGTATTTTCGCCAGAGGCTGCAAATTTTTGGCGGTTGATTATCTCTTCAAATTCAATCGCCATTTCTTCATTGAAGACGCGGGCGGCCAGACGGGCAATCCGCGGCTCAAGGGATTCACGTAAAAATTGACCGTCAAGCACCATTTTAATGTCGATGGGACTAACGAAGGTTCCCTGATTGGGCCTGACAATGATGAGGTTTTGGGCCGCCAGGGAGAGTAGAGCCTCGCGCACGGGAGTCCGGGACAGACCAAGCTGTGCGGCAATTTCCTTTTCCTGAATGATTTCACCAGGCGGAAGACGCATCGCTATGATGGCATCGCGCATCAGGGTGAAGACCTGCATGGTCTTTGGTAAACGATGGTCGAGCATATCTGTGGAGAAAAGGAAACTCATTGATACACCTCATGAAAGCCGGGCTATAGTGCAAAAATTAATGCATACCAATATATCACGAATGGTGGTCGGAAACAGATGGAAAAAGGTCATCCTCTTTTTGTTTTCAACTGAAAAGGCAACAGCCTGATGATCAAGCCGATAAATCCGGCAAAGCTTATTATTCTTTTTTCTTATGGTTGGCTTTTAACTCGCAATTTAAGCCATTAATGGCTTTATTTGAGATGCCTGATATGCCAATATATCACTGAACAATAATCAACGGTGCTTACTCATGTCAGAGAATATGATATCCGAAAAGAATGCTTCAGAAGCATTAACCGCAAAGCAGAGTGATATCGATCTCTGCTTTGCCGAATTAGTCCTGAAACGGCATTATGCAATCCACAAGGAAGTGAAAAAACTGCACAGTGAGCGCGATCAGACCTTTCTGGTGGGTACCGAGTATGCTGATAAGTACATAATCAAATTCACTCATCCAAGTGAAGAGCCGCTGGTTAGTAATTTCCAGACTGAAATGATGCGTTATATCAACGAGCAAGCGCCAGAGTTTCCGATTCAAAAGGTTATTCCGGCAATAAGTGGAGACTATGAACTTAGTCTGGACTGTCTCGGGCAACAGCGCACGGTTCGTGTCGTCAGCTACCTGGAAGGAATGCTGATGGCAAACGCGCCCCAGACTGCGAAACAAAAACGCAATCTGGGTCGGCTGGGTGGCAAACTGACCGGGATATTATCCGGGTTTAAACACCCCGGGCAGGACCATGTTTTGCTTTGGGATATCCAGCATGCCTCGCTACTGCGTGGCTATATGTCTGCCGTGATCGCGCCGGAACGGCAGGCCATGCTCAATTTTTGCCTCGATAATTTCGAGCGGCGGGTTAAACCGCGACTGCCGTCTTTGCGAAAAAGCGTCGTACATAATGATTTGAATGGGGATAACGTATTAGTGGATCCCCGCTATACCGATAACGTTACGGCAATTCTCGATTTCGGCGATTCGGTATATACCGCGATCGTCAACGATATTGCGGTAGGGGCAAGCTACCAGCTTGGGCTGGATGAAACGTTGCTTGAGGGGGCCCTGGCATTTATTGATGGCTATACCTCGGTTATTCCTCTGACGCCAGCAGAATCCAGCCTGATGTTTGATTTGATTCTGATCCGTATGTTTGTCCGCATTGTTATTACCGAGTGGCGCGCACAGCAGTTCCCTGAAAACCGGCAATATATTTTAAGAAATACCTCCATGAGCTGGTTGCAGTTGGAACAGTTGCTGGCGGCGCCCGTGAATGACATGCGCTCATTATTTCAGTCTGTCTGTAAGGAGTAGTTATGCCTCAGTCTTTTTCCGCGACAGCCGGTATGCAAAATGGCTTTGATATTTCACGTCTGAACGAATTGAATCAACGTGAGAAGAATATTGTGACTCGCCGGCAGAAATTACTCGGTCCCTCGTATAAGTTAATGTACGAACATCCGGTGGAATTTGTGCGAGGCGAAGGCGTCTTTCTTTATGATGCCGAAGGCAATGCCTATCTTGACTGTTATAACAATGTACCTTCTGTTGGGCATTGTAATCCCGCGGTGGTTGAAGCCGTTGCCAAACAACTGGCCATATTAAATACGCACACCCGTTATATGAGTGAGGACATACTCGACTATTCAGAGCAGTTGCTGAATACGTTTGACTCTGAACTTGGCCATGTAATGTATACCTGTACCGGCAGTGAAGCCGTTGATCTTGCATTGCGTATTGCCAAATTTTACACCGGCGGTACCGGGATAATAGTCACGGATTATGCTTATCACGGCATTACCACGACCGTTGCGGCGATCTCCACCACGATGGGCGAATATGTGCCGGTCGATCAGCATGTCAGAACGGTTCGTGCTCCCGATGCCTGGCGTGCGGGCGACGGCGTAGATATCGCCCAGCGTCTGGCGGACGATATTGAAGCCGCCATTAAAGACATGCATCGGCATGGTATCAAGTTCGCCGGATTTATCGCGGACAGCATATTCTCTACCGACGGTCTGCTGACGGAACCGGCAGGATTTTTGAAGAAGGCTCTCGCGGTGGTGCATCAATATGGCGGCGTTTACATCGCTGATGAGGTGCAGCCAGGTTTCGCTCGTACCGGCAGTCATATGTGGGGCTACCAGCGTCATGGCATTGTTCCAGACCTGGTGGTGATGGGGAAACCAATGGGTAATGGCCTGCCGATTGCGGGTGTTGTCGCCAAACCCGAACTGCTGGACGATTTTGGGCGTAAGGTTCGCTATTTCAACACGTTCGCCGGCAATCCCGTCTGCATCGCTGCCGCACAGGCGGTATTAAATGAAATCCAGACCAAACATCTGCAAGAAAATTCCAGAATTATAGGCAACTATCTTCTGAATGGTTTCCGTGCTATTGCTGAAAATTACTCCCGGATAGGCGATGTGCGCGGCGCAGGACTTTACCATGTGGTGGAGTTTGTTAAAGACAGCAGGAGTAAAGAACCGGACCCCGAAGTAACCCGGCAAGTGGTTAGCGAACTACGTGAGCGTCGGGTGTTGATCAGTACGACCGGTAAGGGTGGGAATAGCTTGAAAATTCGTCCCCTGTTAACGTTCAGGCAGGAGCATGCCGATCAGCTGCTCAACGCTTTTGAAGATACGCTGAAATCAGTCATGGGTTAAACCTAAGGAATTATCGTGGCATTCCGTCATGTTTTGATCGTTATAGGTGTTGTCGCCATGTGGGCATTTAATGTCGTGGCGATTAAAGTAGGCGTGACGGAATTGCCGCCGTTGTTCATGACGTTGTTGCGATTTGTTGTGGTTGCCGCTGTCGTCGTGCCTTTTACCCGAATTAACCGGGCGCAATTGCGCACCGTATCGCTGCTGGCCTTTACCTTCGGTTTTATGCATTTTTCTCTGTTATTTGTGGGACTCCGCTATACCGATGCAGGAACAGCGGCGATCGTCGTTCAACTGGGTACGCCTTTTGCCATGATCATGGCGGCGCTGTTCCTCAAAGAAAAACTCCGTTTGATTCAGGTTATTGGGATCTTGCTTTCGCTTTCGGGGGTCTTTTTCCTGGCTGGCAGCCCATCGTTGGCATCCTGGCTGGCATTGGTCCTGTTGTTGACCAGCGCCTGGGGATGGGCCATCACCAATATTATCGTGAAATGCTCTCCTGCCATACATCCGTTGACGATGGCTGGATGGTTGTCATTCTTTGCGATCCCGATGGTCGGTACGGCTTCGTTGATATGTGAGCACGACCAATTAACCTCACTGATTCACTCATCCTGGCGGGGATGGTTCGCGGTACTTTACAGTGCGATTGGTTCATCGGTTATCGCCTATTCTCTGTGGTACTGGCTGTTAAAAAAATATCCAGTGAATAAAGTGATGCCGTATTCTTTATTGAGTCCTGTATTTGCCATTTTCATGGGAGCCTATTTGCTTGACGACAGCCTTAATCATTATAAGTTAATTGGCGCCGGGCTTATTGTTGGAGGAATATTCATTGCATTAGTTAATCTTAAAGACATATTCAAAACACCAGGGAAAACTATTGTTAGTTAAAATAATAACGTTTTTAAAACATTATAAATGAATACCAGACACTTGATATAAGAAGTTTAAACCTATTTAGCGATGATTCGACAGATGAAATCGTAGATCAGAAGCAAGTCAGACAGCACGTTGCTTCGGCCTTGGCGATCGGCTGGGACGAAAATTCGTGCTGGTGTTGGCCATTAGTCGGATGGGCGTTGCAACAATGGCGATAGGTCTGCTATCGACCTATCGCCAAATAGGTATAGGGGCTCCGGTACGGCTGGTACTGTTACGCAATGCACAGGGTTTGACGCCGGTGCGGAAATCGAGTGCGCCGAAAACGCGGGAAATGATTAAAGAACAAGGAGATATTGTGCCAATTGAGCCATGAAATGCAGACGATGAACAGATAAGACAATCGTAACCGCGACCATAACATTGCAAAATGAATGGTGGCGGCGAGCCTGTTTCCGTACCCTGACAGATAATAATAGTCAATGCCCGATAGAAAGCGATGAGCCAGGTGATTGATCGAGTGAATTCCAGTGGATGAGATATAACGCACATTTCTGAAGAGGGAATTATTAATTCCCCTTTTTTATCTCTTCAGTTGGGTTATTAATACCAAAGAGATTTACGCAAGGGGGAAGAACAACATGAACAAAACAGAATTCTCTCAACGCATTGCTCAATTGGATAATCTGACGGAAACGGATAAACGCATTGTTGCTTATTTTGATAAGCATTTTCTGTCGATACCCTACAGTAAAGTTATTGATATTTGTAAGGAAATAAACATTGCAAAATCAACGCTGGGGCGTTTTATGATAAAAATCGGGTTTAATGGCTTTCAGGATTTTAAACAGTCCACGAATAAACCTGAACTGCGTAGAAATATTTCTCCAATAGAAAGATTTAATAGAGAAAACAACATCAACAGCGGGGCGGAGTATATTGAAGGATATTTCGGTAAAATATCTGAAAACATTAACAATACGCTGGAGAAAATCAATAAAAAGGATCTGGAAAAAGCCGTTGATCTGATCTGCGATCCGCAAAAAAGACTGTATGTTATTGGGAGCGCCACCGCACATTCGCTAGCGGAATATTTTTATCTGCTGGGGAGGTATATCAAAAGAGATATCGTTTTACTGGATGCGAATATTGCTAACCTGCCGCATAAGCTGGTCGATTCGCGCAAGGGCGATGTCTTGTTGGCAATATCATACTATCGGTTTTCCAGTGTGACTACGCGCTTGGTCAGGTGGTTTCATCAGAACCGGGGCGATACGGTGGTGATCACCAACCGTGATGTGAATCCGTTCAGCCATTTTGCCACCGCATTGCTACTTATGGATAGTCAACATGGCGGGCTTTTTAATAGCCGAAGTTCCGGGTTTGTTCTTGTTGAAGCGCTGGTTAATTATATGGGCGAAGTAACAGGAAATGAACTCGGTAATAATTTTGACGTCATGGAATCATTATTTGAGGAGTTTAATGTCTTTAATAAATAGTGATTAAATATTTTAAAAGTCAACATCTGGTTTAATTCCTATATGTGAGTATCTGTCTATAAACAGATGGCTCTCTATTATCACTGCAATAAACATTACAGATAAATTTTTGCTGTTCTCTATCAAAAGAGGTTTGAATTATGAGTGATGGAAATAAAAAAATAGTACCGGCTTGCCCTGAAAAACAGATTATTACCACGTCTCAGGGGAAATTGTCATTCCGCTCTTCCGGGGATGGCGAAGTCATTATTTTTTTACACGGTCTTTTGGGAAGTTCCAAAGCATGGCCATTCCAGTTTGCCGAGTTGTCTCCTGCTTATAACGTCATTGCATGGGATGCGCCGGGCTATGGCGATTCCACGCTGGTTGAGGCGGATATCGGGGCTTACGAACAAGCATTACATGAACTTATTCAGCATTGCGGCGAGAAAAAAATCTCCATCGTGGGGCACTCGATGGGCGGGACGGTTGCCAGTCGCTATGTCGCCAGACATCCTGATACGGTAAAGCGCCTGGTATTATCCTGTACCCATCCGGGCTATGGGGACCCCGAAACCGCGCCGCCCTCAGAAAAACTGGAAAAACGTCTTCAGGAACTCGCTAAGATTGGTCCTGAGGCTTATGGCTGGAACCGGGCGCATGATTTATTACCTTTCCCTGATATCCCCGAGTTGATTTTGTCATATGCGGCAAACATTGCCTCTGAAACTAATCCGGAAGGTCTCAGACGTGCCTCGCGCATGTTGCAGCTTGCCGATAATCGCCCGCTGCTGCCCAAAATAGCCGTCCCGACACTCATATTAACCGGGGAAAAAGATCGTGTCGTTCAGCCGAAGTTAAAAGCGGAGCTGCTTTCTTTAGTTCCTTTTACTCAACATATTGAAATGGCGGGTCTGGCGCATGCGCCTTATTTCCAGGCGCCAGAATATTATAGCTCTCTGATTAGGGATTTTATATCCAATAACTCAATACAATAGGGGGATGAGATGGCTGGATTTATAATAGGAATATTGATTACAATATTTGCCGCTTATTTTATTATAAAAAATTATCAACCACAAACTGTGCTGCTTTTGGCCGGATTAAGTTTATTGCTAATTACGATAATCTTTTTTCCTGAACAATCTATATTGTACGGCAAGGCGAAATCGATTGGTTGGGTTGGCGGGGATATTTTCGCGTTTGTCAAAGAGTCTTTAACGACGCAGGTGGCGGGTATTGGTTTGATCATTATGGCGGCGGGCGGATTTGCCGATTATATGGATCATATCAAGGCCTCTAATTCAATGGTTAATATGTGTATCAAACCTTTGCGGATGATAAAGGCTCCCTACGTCATTCTCTCGATCGGATACATATTATCCCAGTTACTTCATGTCGCGATATCCAGCGCGGCAGGGCTTGCCATGCTGCTGCTGGTCACTTTTTTCCCGGTGCTGGTGAGGCTAGGGGTCAGTAAGGCGGCGGCCGCATCAATGATCGGCATGTCCGCGTTTATGGATCTCGGCCCGGCGGTGGGAACGGCTAATCTGGCGGCGAAACACGCCGGTATGGAAACCGCGGTGTATTTTGCCCATTATCAGCTGCCGGTGGCTATCGGCGTCATGCTGACGGTCTCAATACTGACATACTTCACCGCACGCTATTTTGATGCGAAAGATGGGCACGTGGTGGTTCAGCAAGCTGACGAGCAGCCAAAAAATGAAGACGAGATCAGGGTTCCGGCGTTTTATGCTTTTCTGCCTGTCTTCCCGGTTGTTCTGGTGATCGTCTTCAGCCCGCTGGTGGTCAGCACCATAAAGATTGATGTCGTCACCGCGATGATTATCGGCACCCTGCTGGCGTTTTTTTGCGAACTGTTATTGAAACGGGACTTTAAAGCGGCGTGCAAAGGCATTCAGGTCTTTTTCAAAGGCATGGGATCGATGTTTGCCAGCATTGTATCGCTGCTGGTCTGTGCCGATGTGTTTGCTCAGGGACTACAAATTATAGGCGCGGTGGATTTCATCATACAGACGGTGCAGACCGCAGGATTTGGTTTCGGCAGTATGACCGTTGTCATGGCGATTTTGGTCTGCGTCACGGCCGCGCTAACGGGATCGGGCGTTGCGGCGTTTTTCTCGTTTTCAGGTCTTGCGCCAGGTATTGCCGGCAAATTTGGTGAAAGCGCAGTGAATATGATTCTGCCTATGCAGTTGATGGCCGGAATGGGCCGATCCATCTCGCCCGTGGCGGGGGTGATCATTGCCGTCAGCAAAGCCGGGGAGTGCTCGCCATTTATGATTGTCCGCAGAACGCTGATTCCCGCGCTTGGCGGTATGGTGACGATGTTAATTATTAATGGCTTTCTTAATTGAGAGGTGAACCGATTATAAAAAAAGATAAAGAATAGAATACGTCTATTTATTAATACATGCCCGGATTTCAGGGTAATAAATCCTGCGTTTTCAAACGGGATGCTTAACCGTGATAAAAATAATAACTTTCTTTAAAAATAACACAATTATCGATGTTGTATGAGGTATGTTATTTATCAATGACAGGATAATATAATGAAAAAATATATTGTTTTTTATTCCTCTGTACTCTTTTTTATTACCACCTCTGTTCATGCAGTAACCGTATATAACAATAAAGATACGCGACTGGATATCTATGGCCGTATCGAAGCGCAAATTGGCAATGGATGGACGAACGATAATACTAACGCCACCAACCTGACCGGGCGACTGGGTTTTGAGGCACAGCAAAAGCTGGATGAGTCCTTTAACCTGTTCGGTAAACTGGAATGGCAGGTTACCACGCAAAAGAATGACACCAAAAATACGGAGGATAACTGGGATGTTCGCTACGCTTATGCCGGCGTTGGCAGTAAGGATTATGGCAAGATCATGGTCGGTCGTACCCGCAATCCGATGTATCAGTGGATGGGGCTGACCGATCGGTATATGAATTACACCGCCAATGTCTATTCAAACTGGGTGGGTAGCCGCATTGATTCATCCTGGCAATGGAACCGGCAGGACGGCACGATCCAGTATGAGTATGAGAATAAAGGGGTGGATGTCCGCCTTGCGTATGTGATGGGCAACGGCGCCGCAGACAGCACGATTGATAATGGATATATGGCCAGTCTGGGTTATTCCTTTGATATTCAAATCGCCGGCAAGCCGTTAAAGATCAAGCCGGTTATTGCCTGGCAGTCACTGACCAAAGATCCTAAAAACACGACGCTCAGCGGTAATTATACCGACTATAGTCAAAAAGGCGCGGGTATCCGATTGAATTATGACAAAGCCCTGCTCGCCTTCAATATCGGCAGGCAAAGCTATGAGCGCCAGGGGCGGCCGGATATTGATTATG
Source organism: Brenneria roseae subsp. americana (assembly GCF_003115815.1). Classification (NCBI taxonomy): domain Bacteria; kingdom Pseudomonadati; phylum Pseudomonadota; class Gammaproteobacteria; order Enterobacterales; family Pectobacteriaceae; genus Brenneria; species Brenneria roseae. Next base: position 65,629 of record NZ_QDKJ01000011.1, read on the forward strand.
ACGTGTTCGATTCTTTAGCCGAGTATTGGTTTACCGATAAAATCGCGTTACGCGGTGGTTATTCTCAACTGATTGAAACAAAGAATAACTATGTACATCGCAGGCAGTGGGTGACAGAAGCTGAATACCGGCTGAAAAGGAATATCCACTTCTCCGTAACCTGGATTTATGATGAACGGGAAAGTTACGACTCCGCTGAAAATCTGTGGATAGCCGGATTGCGTTACGATTTCTAATCCATGAGTGAAGGAATAAAAAATGAAAAACAAAGCTGGCTGGATTATTTTTCTGACCCTGACGATGAATTTTGCTTACGGCGCGGAATTACCGGCGGAAAGCGGCAGTTTCAGCGTTGAATTACCGCAGAACGGCAACAAAATGGAGGTGTTTAGTTACAAGCCCGCGGGCGCCACTAAAGATACGCCGGTTGTATTTGTCCTCACCGGGTTAAATCGTAATGCGGCTGAATATCGTGATTCATGGATCGAGAATGCCAGAAAAAATAAACTAATTGTGATCGCGCCACTTTTCTCAACGGATGATTATCCCGGGGTTGACGGTTACAATATGGGGAATATGGAAAATAAACAGACGAATACCCCCAATCCCCGGGAGGCGTGGGCATTCAGCGTTATTGACCGGTTGTTTGCCGATATGCAAAAGCAGGGGATTACCCAGCAGAAAAGCTATTATCTGTTTGGTAACAGCGCCGGTTGTCAGTTTGTCCATCGGATGATGACGTTTGTTCCTGAGGCGAAAGTAAAAGCCGCAATTTGCGCCGCCGCAGGCTGGTGGACTATGCCTGATGTGGAAAATCCCTGGCCCTACGGTCTGGATCAGGCGCCGGTTAAGGTGACGCAAAAACAGCTGGCGGACTATTTTGCCAAGCCCGTGTTGATCACGGTAGGCGCGAAGGATAACGATCCGTATCATCCATTGCTGCGCCGTTCTTATCAGGCAATGGCGCAAGGCGATAGCCGGCTTGAACGGGCGCAAACCTACTATCTCACGGGCCAGCAGAAGGCTAAACGCTATAAAGTTGATTTCAACTGGCAGTTTACTACCCTGCCGGACGTTGGCCATAGCGGAAGCAAGATGTCAGCCTACGGCGCTGAACAGTTTGCCTGGTTTGAACAGCATGGCGTGTTTAACGTGCAGCCATAGCGGAAATTATCAGGAAACCATAAACGAAGATATCAACGTTCTGGGGGCGTGCCGCCAGCTAAATCAGGCTGGCGGCGCTTACCCGGCACACGCGGCGTTGATAAAGGAAGTAATAACTCTCAAATCCGTAACGCAAAATACGCCGTCCGGACGCGACCGCGCCGGTTGCATAACTGGCCGGGCCCGGACGCACTAACCGGCACTGTCCCTGGGCATGACCGGCTCCATTGAATTGCCCCCATGCGGTTAATCAGTATGACCTGCTGACCGCTTCGGATGTCACTTGTCTTATCTCTTTACCGGTTTAAGCAAGCATAAAGTAAAGCTTGGTCAAGATGTTAACCGACGCTTTAATCTGTCTGCCAACTCACTGTAAACTGCCCAGGTGAATTTTTAACCGCTATCGCATACGGAAACGTGCGGTCAGTCATGTTCGTTTCGTTCAATTCCTTTTCAGTGGGTTAGTTGATATATGACGTACCTTAAAGCGTTGGGTCTTGGTTTTATCTGTGTCCTGCTGCTGTCATTTTGGCAGAGTTGGGCACATTCAGCGCGGAGCGAAGGGGCGTCCGGCGGCCAGAACTGGTGGTCGTCCCGGCGCGATTCTGCCGGGGTGGCGCCAAATCCGGTACAGTTTCGCGATATCGCGATCGTTCAGGTTTATGCCGCCCCCACCTATGGCTGGCGCGGTCTGGTCGCGGTCCATCCGTGGATCATTCTCAAGCACGCGGGGGAAAGCCAATATCGTCGCTACGAGGTGGTCAGATGGGGCAGCGATAATGTCGTTCGCCGCAACTATGCCAATCCCGATGGATTCTGGTATGGCTCGATGCCGAAGCTATTGGTGACGCATCGCGGCGCCGAGGCGGAAGCCATGATCCCGCGGATCGAAGCGGCGATTGAAAGCTATCCCTGGCCGCATACCTATCGCGCCTGGCCGGGGCCGAACAGCAATACGTTTCTTGCTCATATCGGCCGGGAAGTGCCGGAACTGAAGTTGGATCTGCCCGCCAATGCCATCGGTAAAGATTACCGAACGATAACGCATCTCATCGGCTTACCGCCGTCGGGCAAGGGGGTACAGATATCGCTGCTGGGAGTTCTTGGCGTGACGGTAGGTGTGGAAGAGGGGATTGAGGCCAACATTCTGGGGATGAATATTGGCGTAGATGTTAATCCCCCGGCGCTGCGCTTACCGTTTATCGGCCGACTGGGTTATGACAATGTGGAAAAGAATAAAAGCTGAGTCTGGTTTGCCGGCGCTTTCCTGTTTCTCAACGCCATAAAAAATCTGAGCCTGAAGACGGCAGGAAGCGATAAAAAACTACTACGTGAATTGATGTAGTTCAGCTTGTTGTCACATTTCTTATGTAACGATGTAATTTGGTTACATCTGGTGGTTTTCCTGACAGACAAAGGACATTGAGTATTCATGGCGTCGGTGTGCCGCCGGAATGACCTTTGTTTACCTGCCTGAAAAGCGGTTGCTCCAGATATTCTCACCACACGGGTCATTTCATTACGTTATGTTTAGCTTAATGGTTTTCAGCGATATTTTATTGTGTTTGCTTTTGGGGGTTGGGCTGGGAGTTTGTGGGGGAATGCTTGGCATTGGCGGAGGATTGATCGCCATTCCGATATTAGGCATCCTTTTCAATATGGATCAGCACCTTGCTCAGGGAACCGCGCTGGTCATGATTACGCCCAATGTTCTGATTGGGTTTCTGCGCTATCGACAGCGTAATAGAATCGATGGGCGGGTGGCGTTGATCATGTGCGTCTTTGCCTCGGTGTCTTCATACCTTGCGGCGCATATCGCATCGTCGATCGACGTCTACCACCTTCAGCGTGCCTTTGCCATCTTTTTACTCCTGCTGGCGGCGTACTACATGTGGCAGTGGTATAACCGGCAGCGTAATCAAGCGCCGGAAATCGTGTTATCAACCAGATACCTGCCCTTACTGGGGGTGGCGAGCGGGGTGATGTCGGGCATTTTTACCGTGGGCGGCGGGCTGGTGGTGGTTCCGCTGTTGGTCACGCTGTTTGCATTCGCTCAGACGCAGGCGCAGGGAATGGCGCTGATATTGGTTGTTCCGGGGGCGCTGGCGGCGCTGCTCTCGTATTCGCAGGCGGGTAACGTCGACTGGCTTATCGGTATTCCTCTGGCGCTGGGCGGCATATTCAGCGTGTCCTGGGGCGTTGCATTAGCACACAAACTGCCGGTTGTTTATCTGCGCGCCGCATTTTGTCTGGTCCTCGTCGGCGTGGGGATCACGATGCTGGTACTGAAATAAAAGGCGTTGCTACGTTACCGGCAAGAACAAATGTTGATTGTTGAGATAGCGCAGAGGAAAGAAAAATGCCGTCTTTCAGCCATAACGGGCGCTGACAGACGGCATTCGAGGAGATGCGTGGATTATTTTTGCTGCGCAATGACGTCTGCAAGCGTCTTCATTTGTTCAGTAATCAATGCCACGATTTTCTCGTCTTGCAGATTACCCTGATCGTCAAAACTACCGGCAAAGGCATTCGAGAACACTTCCGGCTTATTCAGCGGGTGAATGTTCAGGAAAACGCAGGTTTGACGCAGATGGTATTGTGAGCGGGACGTTCCCATCCCGCCGCCGGCGCCCATCAGGGCGGCCGGTTTGCCGTCCAGAACATGAGTATCGGGAAGACGGGAAAGCCAGTCGAGGATGTTCTTGAGTGCGGGCGCCATGGAATAGTTATATTCGGTACAGGCGAAAACGAAGCCGTCGGCGTTTTGCGCCTGACGCGCGATACGCTGTACGGATGCGGGCACGTCGGTCAGGTCGGCGTTGTAAAAGGGCACATCCAATAGATCGGCGATTTCCAGTGAAACTCCCGCCGGAAGAACAGACTGGGCTGCACGCAGCAGCCCCCGGTTGGTAGAGGCTTTCCGCAGGCTGCCTGCAATACCTAACAGTTTAATCGTGCTCATCGTGTTGTCCTTAAAATTCAGCATCAATATCGACAATAGAAATTAATTTGTGGTTCACAAACTCTTTGATTCCCAAACCGGTGAGTTCACGTCCGTAGCCCGAACGACGAACGCCGCCGAATGGCAGGTCGGCTTTCACCCGCGTCGGGTGATTGATGTACACCATCCCCGTTGAGATTCGTTTTGCCACTTCCACACCGTGCGCCGTGTCGCGCGTGAACACGGAGCCGCCAAGGCCAAAGGGCGAATCGTTGGCAATGTTGATCGCGTCATCTTCATCTTTGGCGCGAAATAGCATGGACACCGGACCGAAAAATTCCATGTGATAAGCCGGATTATCCGGTGTCACATCCGTCAGGATCGTCGGCTGAACGAAAGCGCCTTGTTGCGGCACGCTGGGGCCGACTTCCAGCGCGACGGCGCCGTGAGACACGGCCAGCTGGATTTTTTGTTTTACTTCATCGGCCGCTTCCTGTGAAGAGAGCGGGGCCAGCGTAGTGTTTTCATCAAACGGATCGCCTGCGCGTAGCGCCGCGACACCCTGTGTATAGCGATCCAGAAATTCGTCGTATACCGCGTCAACGATGATCATTCGTTTGGAGGACACGCAAACCTGGCCCCCGTTCCAGTGACGGCCAAATACGGCCCATTTCGCTGATTTTTCCAAATCGGCATCGGCCAGAACGACGAACGCATCGGCGCCGCCGAGTTCCAGCGTCGATTTCTTCAGGGCTTTGGCCGCCTGCTGGGCTACCATTGCTCCGGCGCCTTCTGAACCGGTTAATGCTACGCCGTGAACGCGGGGGTCGTTCAGAATCATGTCAATATGGTCACGGGTGGCATACAGATTGGTAAAGGCGCCGTCCGGCAATCCCGCCTCTTTCATCAATTGTTCAAAGCGGGCGGAGCTTTGCGGTACGTTCGACGCATGTTTCAGGAGAATGGTGTTACCCGCGGAAAGCTGCGGTGCAATAATGCGGGCAATCTGGTAATACGGAAAGTTCCAGGGTTCGATAGCCAGCAGCACGCCTAACGGTTCATGGACAATCTGCGCCGTCGCTTCTTTCGGATTGGCGACGGGGAGCGTTTCCGGCGCCAGTAAACGTTCTGCGTTGTGGACATAATACTCGAAGATTTGGGCAGACAATTCGACTTCTGCATGCGCCTCGCCAATCAGTTTCCCCATTTCCAACGTCAGTAAACGTGCGAATTCGTCTTTATGCTGGCGCAACAGGTCTGCGGCTTTTTGCAATATTGCCGCACGAGTTGAAAAAGAGGCGTTTTTCCAGCCAAGAAAGGCGCTATGCGCTTTTGTGATGGCGTCCGCGACAATCGCGTCAGTGGCGTCTGGGAACGTTTTGATGACCTCGCCCGTATACGGATTGGTTGTTGCATATCCCACTGTAAACCTCCTGAAAACAAGATGTTCGAAAGTATGGTGCTCACATGAGTTTCGGCGATCGCACTACCTGCGTGATGAGGCAGAATGTACCGAGGATTGACGTTTTCTCTCTGTCATAATAGACAAGGATTCGTATAACCGTGTCATCTGGCTATGATACGCTTTATCACGGTCGTGAAGTGAATTTTCTGGGTGGTATTTGCAACGTCGGGGCGGTGCGTGCATGGCGCCGGTATCCGATCGTTTCATCGGATAGGGCGGGTTTTATGGTATTGACGTCCGGCCGGGAAAATTTAAATTTCAATGGCGGGTGGTAGTAACGCGGGTTGAATCTATTAGCGGGCCAGTACGCTCACTGCCGTAATAATCGGGCCGCCCACGGTGCGTTTCAAGGCGCCGATCGCCAGGCCTTTCAGCAAGGTTTTTGCGCCGCGACGAATCGTGCTGTCGATGTAATCCCTGTCTTTGGCCGAACGCAGCCAGCCAAGCTGCTCAAACTTCTCAAGCAATTGTTCGACAGCGACCTTTCGACTATCGAAACAGATAGCCACCGATCCTGCATAGATACGATGGGTTATCTCCTGCACACCATCCAACTGCGCCAGTTGCCGAACAACGTGTTCTACCTGTTTGGGGTTCCGCTGAATATAGTCGGAACGGACGCGAACGCGGTTCTGGGTCTGGTGCAGGTAGGGGGTCATGGCAACCTCGAACATGAAAATTGTAATGCGAATAATTTACGTTACCAATATTAACTTGTCCACTTATTGCCGGTAAACCTGCTGTTTTTTTGCCCTCCGGCTGACAAAAGCCAGAACCACTTGATAAACCGCAAAGAATCAAAACCACACCGGCTGATAATAACTTTATGTTTGTAGGGTTTTTGTGTTTGCCTGCTATTAGGCCAGACGGGTTTTAATATCAGGAAGACGATGTCCGCCACGATCGCAGATGATGCAGGAAACAGTATGGAGTCAGATGATTTAAGCGGGCTGATGATGTTACGTCGTTTTATGGCTGTCGAACATCATATACCGGGACGCATTCGTTTACGTTTCACCAATAGGCTGATCCCCGGTCTTGGTAAGGGAAAGCTGGAAAAACTTGAGGCGTTATGCCATCCCGACAATGCGCTGCGCAGCTATGCGCTCAATACCCATACCGGAAGCCTGTTACTGGAGTATGACGTCAGGCAAATCAAACCGGCAGTGTTGACGCAGCTTTTCGGTGCGGATGATGCAGCGGCCCGGCAAGTGCTGGAACAGTTGATTCAGACGCTCTCGCCGTCATCCTAATTATAAAGGAATCGAATATGAGCAATGATAATAACAATCCTGTGAATCCGGGGGGCGCCTATTACCCTCCGTTTGGCTATCCTTACTACCCGCCCGCGCCCGCGCCCGCGCCGGAGGCGGCGCCACCTCAGCAGCCCGCGTATTGGCCCCATCCTCCGATGTGGTATCCGCAAATGATGCCGGGATTCCCGCCAATGGGATATCCCATGCCGCCACAGGCGATGGCGGCGGCGCAGCCTTCCCATCATGCCCAGCCCGCTTTTGACTGGAACCAGCAGGCGCAGAGCATGGTGGAAAATATGATGGGCGAACAGGCCGGGATACTGAAAAACATTATCGGGACGGTTGGTATGGATGATAAAGAATTCTGGAAAGGCGCCATGATCGGTGCGGCGGTCACGCTGTTGTTAACCAATGAGAGCGTCCGCAATATGCTGCTGCAAACCGTTGCCAACACGGGCGATTTACTCAAAACCGGCGGCGCCAAAGTCAAAGATGGCGTGAAAAGCGGCGCGGAAAGCCTGAAAGAAACCGCAACCACCAGTTCGACTATTTTCCGCGATACGCTGAAAGCCGGGAAAGAGGGTTTTAACGAATCGGTAGAGCGCCATCGTCAACAAGGGCAACCCGCAGACGAGGAACCGCAGAATGAGCAACAATCGTGACAGCCTGAGCCCGGTGAGCCGGGCCGTCATCGCCGGTGCGCTGGTGGGCACCACGGCTTCTTGCGTTGAACAGTGGCGTCGCTATCAGAACGGCGAGAAAACGTTGCACCAGACTGCCGCCACCGTGATGTGCGACGCCGCTAAAGGCGGAATGGTCGGCGGCGTGGTGATGGCTGTCGCGAATGCAACCGCCGGCCGGCCCGCGTTAACGTTGCTGACATTACTCAGTGCCGGCGCTGCCGGTATCTATCTGATGGATGCGATAAGTAAAAAGGATGCGCATAATGAAACCGTCTAATTATCCTTATGCTTACTACCCGTATTATGCTGCTTATGTCCCGACGCCTCCGGCGCCAGCGCCTTATCGTCAGGCCAACGGCAGGGCGCATTTGCTGACTGGCGTGGTCGCTGGAGCGGCGATTGCCTATTTGCTGAGTAATCGCGAGGTCCAGCAAGGGATCACGACAACGGCCAGCAAAGCGTGGGGAACGGTTCGTGGTGAAGTCGAAGAGTTAAAAGAACGTCTGGCCGATTTACAGGCAGAGTTAGAGTACTACCGTAATCGCGAACAGGACGCAGAGTGATCCATCATTTGCCTGACACCATCTCGCTGGTTCATCAACTGCCGGGGCGGATACGGCTGCGTATTCCACAGATGCGGTATCACCCGCAGGGTCTGGTCTGGTTGAAACGCCAACTGCTGTCTTTCCGCGGTGTCAATGGCGTTCGTCTGCGTCCTGAAGCCTGTTCGGCGGTCATTACCTACGACCGCGGGCAGACCAACGGCGATGACCTGTTGCAGAAGACGCTGGCGCTGGATTGGCCGACGCATACCGAGGGGGAGTACGACGCTGAATATTGTAATAGCGATAACCTGCTCAACCTCGGGGGCGTGGCGCTGGCTCAGCTACTGCCCAATAACTGGGCTGCGCTGCCAGCCTTATTGTTAACCGCGCCCACTCTGGTTGAAGGCGCAGAGAGTCTTGCGCACGGCCAACTGAAAGTGGAAGTGCTGGATGCGATGGCATTGGGATTATCCATGGCGCGGGGCGATCACCGTACCGCGATGATCACCCAATCCCTGCTGACGCTCGGTGAGTATCTCGAGCAGGAAACCAGCCGTCATTCCGATGCGCTTCTGGCGGATCTGATGCAACCCAGAGAACATGCGGTCTGGGTTGAGCGGCAGGATCGACGCGAAGCGATCCAAAGCAGCGAGTTGGTGAATGGCGATTTGATGTTGCTGGGGCCGGGAGACAATATTCCCGCCGATGGAACGGTTCTGCGCGGCGTGGGGCTGATTAATCAGTCATCCATGACCGGTGAGAGCGTGCCGGTTCGCCGGGAGCGCGGCGCCTGGGTCTACGCGGGCACTCAGGTGCAGGATGGCAATATTACCGTTCGCGCCGAACGGGTTGGCGATGAATCGTCAGCCGCCAATATCCGGCGCTTTATCAGTGATTCTCTAAGCCAGCGCAGTGAAACGCAGCGTGTCACACAACAAATGGCCGATCGGCGGGTGGCCATCACCATGGGGGTCGGCGCGATGGTTTTTGCGTTAACCCGTGACTGGCAGCGTCTGGCCTCCGTCTTTTTGGTCGATTATTCATGTGCGTTGAAACTGAGTACGCCGATTGCGTTTAAATCCATCATGAGTCGTGCGGCCTGTCAGGGATTACTGCTGAAAGGCGGGTGGGCGATTGAGAAACTGGCCACCGTTGATACCGCGGTATTTGATAAAACCGGCACGCTGACGCATGGTGATATGCTGGTGACCGACGTGGTCAGTTTTGATCCGAAAAAGGTCTGGGCCGAGCGCCTGCTGGCTATTGCCGCCTCTGTCGAGGAACACAGTAACCATCCGTTGGCGAAGGCGGTGGTTGCCGCGGCCGCCCACCATGAGTTACCGCATATTAATCATGGTGAAGTAGAGTATGTCATCGCCCACGGTTTACAGTGCGAGATGGATGGTCATCGCATGGTGGTGGGCAGCCGTCATTTTCTCAGTTGTCACTGTCATATCGATTTTACCCCGTTTGAAAATGAAATCGCCGCACTGGAAGCATTGGGGCGCCACCTGCTGTTTATCGGTCTGGATGATAGTCTGGCAGGAATGATTGGTCTGTTGGATGATGTGCGGGAAGAGGCCGTGAACGTGATCCAACGGTTGCGTGAACTGGGCGTGAAAAACGTCGTCATGTTGACCGGTGACGGGGCTGAGAAGGCGCAACAACTGGCGCAGGCGTTATCGATCGATCGCTTTTTTGCCCAGGCGACGCCGGAAAGTAAAGTCGATATCGTCCGCGATCTGCAACAGCAAGGCCATCGCGTGCTGTTTATCGGTGATGGCATCAATGATGCCCCGGTATTAACCCAGGCTGATGTGGGGATGGCGATGAACCAAAGCACGGAACTGGCGCAGCAGGCCGCTGATGCGGTGTTGTTGCAGGATAGCCTCGACGGTGTGGTTACCGCCTGTGAAATGGCGCAGGAGGCGATGCGGCTGGTTAACAGCAATATCCGACTGACGGAGTGGGTGAACAGCTCTATCATGCTGGCGGCGGCAATGGGCTGGCTGAAACCGACTGCCAGTGCGTTATTGCACAATGGAACCACGCTGGGCGTGTTACTGCGTTCATTGGCGGCGGCCAAAAACCGCCGGCATCCCGCTGCCGATAGCGTTGATTAACGTGGCGGATTATCGCGGGCTACATTGACTGCTTGCCCGAATCGTCATAATGGCAGGAAAGCGGTACGATTCCACGCTTTCACCGGCGATGCGCTTGAGCAGGGTTTCAACGGCCAGATAGCCTTGTTGGTACATACAAGTGCTGATACTGGTTAGCGGGATCTGTAAATGCGCGGCCAGCGGCGTGTCGTTATAGCCGACTACCGCAATATCCTGTCCTGGTATCAACCCGCGGTTACGCATGGCGCCGAACAGTCCGATGGCCAGAAAATCATTAACGGCAAAAATGGCGGTAGGGCGTTCCGGCTGCGCCAGCAAGGTTTCTCCGATGGCAAAACCGGTCGCGGCGTCGAACGGTCCGTGGATAATGTTGTGGGGGAGAATCGTGATGCCCCGCTCGTGGTAGTAATCCAGAAAGTGAGTCACGCGCTCAAGGGCATTACTGCTATGAGCCTGACCAGCAATAATGCCAACCCGCGTATGACCTTGCTCAAATAAATGCTGTGCGGCCAGACGCCCGCCTTCGCCGTCATTCGACGTGACGGAACAAAGCTCCCCTTTACGACGGCTGACCAACACCAGCGGGATGCGCTGCTTTTCCAACTCGCCGATGAAATCTTCTTCGGGCGTACAGTGCGCATCACTGATGATTAAACCTTCTACATTTCGTGCCAGCGCTTTTTCAGCCAACTGCCGCTGGCGTTCAGGCCGATCGAGCGTATTGGCGACAAAGGCGGTATAGCCGTAGTCACAGGCCGCGGCGTCAATGCCTTCATAAATATTGGCCAACACGATATCGGACAGCTGCGGCACCAGTACGGCGATCTCGCGGCTATGTCGGGTTTTCAGGCTAATCGCGTGAGGATTGGGCTGATAGCCGAGACTGGCGGCTAACTCACGAATGCGTTCAATGGTTTCTTTCGACGCCACGCTGGCAATCCTTGCTGTATCACCATTCAGTATGCGCGACACGGTAGAGACATGAACATTCAGTTGTTCAGCAATACTGCGTAATGTGGCGGGACGTTTGCTCATTGAATGACCTTTTAAAAATGATAGCCCGATCCATGGTAAAGGTTCGATGATATTTCCGTCACAAAATTATGCGTACGGCCGACCAGAATGTATACGATTGGCCGGGTGATCCAGACTGGTGCGTCATGCCCTGTTTTATTGCATATCAGGTTTTCTTACTCTACCCAAACGTTTGGGTGAAATTTTAATTGGTTTTTCTGTAAAAGTAATCCATTGATAAAAAATAAAATTTCCCCTTTGTTTCTTGAAAAGCCGTATTACTGAGAAAGTTGGTACATACATTGCGTCTGTCATAGGCAAACGACTCTGACAACCTAAAGGGAAGTGCCAACATGCGATATAAAACTAACCGACATTCTTCTCGTTTTACTCTCCTGACATTGGCCGGAGCGCTGGCGGTAAGCGCATGGACTCCGTTTTCTGCTTCCGCCGCCAGTACCCTGAGTATCGCGATGACCGCAGCCGATATCCCCCTGACTCTGGGGCAACCGGATCAGGGCTATGAAGGCAACCGTTTTACCGGCATTACGCTGTATGACTCGCTGGTGCTGTGGGATCTGTCGCAGGGGGAGAAGCCCAGTGAACTGGTTCCGGGGCTGGCAACCGAATGGCATGTGGACCCGCAGGATCATACCAAATGGATTTTCAAACTGCGTCCTGAGGTTAAATTCCATGATGGCACCTCGTTCAACGCCGACGCGGTGGTCTGGAACGTTGATAAGGTGCTGAATAAACAGGCGCCGCAATACGCTCCGGCGCAGATCGGCAACACGGCGTCTCGTATGCCGACGCTGCTTTCCGCGCGCAAGATTGACGACCTGACCGTGGAGCTGACCACCAGCGAGCCGGATTCCATATTGCCATTCGGCCTCACAAATCTTTTTATCGTGTCTCCGTCTGCCTGGCAGAAGGATTTCGATGCGGTTCCCGCTTCGGTTACGGATCTCGCCGAGCGTTCTAAACAAGCCTGGACGGCTTTTGCGTTTCACGCCGTGGGCACCGGGCCGTTCAAAATGAATAAGCTGGTGGCAAGACAGCAGCTTATGCTGGATAAAAACCCCGACTATTGGGATCCTAAACGGATACCGAAAGTGGATCATGTCATGTTGATCCCGCTGCCTGAAGCCAATGCGCGGACAGCGGCGCTGTTATCCGGACAGGTAGACTGGATTGAAGCCCCGGCACCTGACGCGATGGCGCAGATCCAGAGCAAAGGCTTTAAAATTTATGCCAATGCGCAACCGCACCTCTGGCCGTGGCAGTTCTCATTCGCCCCCGGCTCCCCCTGGTTGGACAAGCGCGTGCGCCAGGCGGCAAATCTTTGCCTGAACCGCAGCGAGCTTAAATCCTATCTTGGCGGCTATATGCAGGAGGCCACCGGGACGTATGAAAAGGATTCGGCATGGTATGGCAACCCCGATTTCAAAATCCGCTACGACGAAGACGCCGCACGTAACATGATGAGCGAAGCCGGCTTCAGCAGCGCGAAACCGGTAAAAGTGAAGGTGCTGACTTCCGCATCGGGCTCCGGCCAAATGCAGCCGCTGCCGATGAATGAATATATTCAGCAGAGCCTGAAAAATTGCTATTTCGATGTGGATATCGTGGTGATGGAGTGGAATACCCTGTTCAGCAGTTGGCGTCTGGGCGCAAAAGATCCGGCCGCCCAGGGAGCCGATGCGATTAACGTCAGCGCCGCGGTTATGGACCCCTTCTTTGGCCTGATGCGTTTTGCCAGTGAAAAAACGTTCCCGCCGGTCTCCACCAACTGGGGTTATTTCACCACGCCGAAAATCGAAGAGCTGATTAGCAAAGCGCGTAACGCTTTTGATCCCAACGCGCTGGACGCCGCAACCGCTGAATTACATAAGGAAATGGTCGACGAAACGCCCTTTTTGTACGTCGCTCATGATATGGCGCCCCGTGCTATCTCGCCTGCGGTCAGCGGCGTGGTTCAGGCTCAGAGCTGGATGATCGATCTTACCTCGGTTGTAAAGGGAAACTGAGCGACGGTTTCTCTCCGGCCGGCTTATCTCCGCATTTCTCCTGATAAATGCGCCGGGCATGTGTTTAAACCCGGCGCAGACTACCGGTCCTGAGGGAAACGTTAATCGCGCTTAAGTGGCCGACATCAACGGTGTAGAGGTGCTTTTTATCTTCGGTCTGCGAGGTTTGTCATGCTCACTTATATTATTCGTCGCCTGCTGCTGGCGACGCCTATTCTGCTCGGGGTGGCGCTGGTCTGTTTCATGCTGGTGCATATGACGCCAGGCGATCCGCTGGTTTCCGTTATGCCGCCGGACGCGTCCGAAGCGCTACGGCAGCAGCTTATCCAGGCTTATGGTTTTGATAAACCCTTGCCGGTGCAGTTCGGCCTCTGGCTGTGGCATGCCGTGCAGGGCGATTTGGGCATGTCTATCGCCAGCGGCCGTCCGGTAAGCAGCGAAGTGATGAATGCCGTGGGCTATTCACTGCGCCTCGCCTTGCTCGCCTCGTTCATCGGTTTTGCCTTAGGCAGCCTGTTTGGTTTTGTGGCGGGTTATTTTCAGGATAGCTGGATTGATCGAATCGCCTCCGCCTTTTCCATTTTTGGCGTCAGCGTGCCGCATTATTGGCTGGGTATGCTGCTGGTTATCATTTTTTCTTCACAGCTCAACTGGCTGCCTGCCACCGGGGGCGGTCCGATGGGGGCGATGGATTGGGCCTGGGATTGGGCGCATCTGAAATTCATGTTATTGCCCGCCATTACGCTGTCCGTCATCCCAACGGGCATCATCGCGCGGACCGTGCGTGCGCAGGTGGCGGAAACGCTGGCGCAGGAATTTATTATCGGACTGCGGGCGAAAGGGATCGGCGAATTTGCGCTATTTACCCATGTGGCGAAAAACGCGGCGCCTACCGCGCTGGCGGTGATGGGGTTGCAGATCGGCTACCTGATGGGAGGCTCCATTCTGGTTGAAACCGTATTTGCCTGGCCGGGAACCGGGCTGTTGCTCAATTCGGCGATTTTCCAACGTGATTTGCCGCTGCTGCAAGGCACTATCTGGGTGCTGGCGCTGTTCTTTGTTCTGCTTAATTTGCTGGTTGATATCCTGCAAACGCTGTTCGATCCGCGCATCAAGAGGGCCTGATGATGAATCTGAATCTTGTTCGCCCGGTCCCGCGACTGGCTCCGACAGAAAAATCACCGGGATATTGGCGCGTCGTGCTGGAGAGGGTGATGCGCGATCCTTCGGCGCTGAGCGTGGGGGCGGTGATTTTATGTCTTCTGATTCTGGCGGTGCTGGGGCCGTGGATCGTTCAGAGCGACCCCTATGCCACCTCCATGTTCAATCGCCTGAAACCCATCGGCTCTCCTGGCTTCCCGCTGGGTTCCGATGAGCTGGGGCGCGATATGCTGTCGCGTTTGCTGCTGGGGACCCGGCTGTCTTTATTTATGGGGATTACGCCGGTGGTGATCGCGTTTTTTATCGGTTCGACGATCGGCATTATTGCCGGCTACGCGGGCGGCTGGCTGAACAGCGCGATCATGCGTACCGTCGATGTTTTTTATGCGTTTCCTTCCGTATTGCTGGCGATTGCCTTATCCGGCGCGATGGGCGCCGGGGTGGTGAATGCCCTGATTTCCCTGACGCTGGTTTTTGTGCCGCAGGTGGCGCGTATCGCGGAGAGTGTGACGACGCAGGTGCGCAACCGCGATTACATTGAAGCGGCGCGCGCCTCCGGCGCTTCGGCGTTCACCATTATACGCACTCAGGTGTTGGGGAATGTGCTGGGGCCGATCTTCGTTTTCACCACCGGCCTGATTTCGGTATCGATGATTCTGGCCTCGGGGCTCTCTTTTCTCGGGCTGGGGGTCACTCCGCCGGAGCCGGAATGGGGATTGATGCTGAATACGCTGCGTACCGCGATTTATACCCAGCCGTGGGTTTGCGCGCTGCCCGGCGTGATGATTTTCGTCACCTCGGTCTCTTTTAATATTCTGGCCGATCGTCTGCGGATGGCAATGGCTGTACGGAGTTGACTATGGATAATCACGACATCGGCGGGCCGGCTCAGCCGCTGCTTATCGGGCAGAAACTGGTCAAACATTTTCCGGTGAAAGGGGTGTTGGGAAAACGCGCTCTGGTGCGGGCGGTGGACGGCATCGATTTCTCGGTGCTGAAGGGGGAAACGCTGGGGGTTGTGGGAGAGTCCGGATGTGGAAAATCCACGACCGCCCGCGTACTTATGCAGCTCATTGAACAAGACAGCGGCGAGCTTATTTTCGATGGGCAGTCCGTCGGCGGCCAGCGATTGCCGCTGCACCACTACCGGCGTCAGGTGCAAATGGTATTTCAGGATAGCTATTCATCGCTCAATCCCCGGCTGACCATGGAACAATCAGTGGCATTTGGTCCGCTGGTGCATGGCGTCGGCAAGCGGGAGGCTCAGGCGCGGGCGCGGGATTTGATGGCGCGCGTCGGGCTGGAGCCGTCACGTTTTGCCGGTCGTTACGCGCATGAATTATCTGGCGGACAGCGCCAGCGGGTCAACATCGCCCGCGCTCTGGCTGTCGATCCTCGTCTGGTGATCCTTGATGAAGCGGTATCCGCACTGGATAAATCCGTTGAGGCGCAGGTGATTAACCTGCTGTTGGATTTGAAAGATAGCCTGAGTCTGACCTATGTATTTATCAGTCATGATTTGCACGTTGTGCGCTATCTCTCCGATCGCATCATGGTGATGTATCTGGGGGAAGTGGTTGAAATTGGGCCGGCGGAGACGCTGTTTGCCGGGGCATTACATCCCTATACCCGCGCGTTGCTCAGCTCCATGCCATCCATGGACCCGACGCAGCGTACGCTGAGATCTCCGTTGAGCGGCGATCCGCCCAGTCCGATCGATCCGCCTTCGGGCTGTCGTTTTCACACGCGTTGCCCGTATGCCGAACCGGTGTGCGCGCAGCGTACGCCGCGGTTGTATTCCGCGGCGCATCAGCATTTCGCCGCCTGCCTGATGATTGAGCCCGATTCCGGACATTCGCGGCGTTCCGCCGATCTTATCCCCGTTAAGGAGGCCTGAATGGCAGAGCAACTCATGATCGATGTGCGGGATCTTAAGGTGCGTTTCCGCCGGGGCAACCAGACGGTATCGGCGGTAAATGGAGTGAGCCTTGAGGTGGCCAGCGGCGAGGTTCTGGCGCTGATTGGCGAATCCGGTTCGGGAAAAAGCGTCACCCTGCGGGCCCTGATGCGCCTCCATCCTGAACGCAGCACCGCCATTGAAGGCCAGATTCATATCGCCGGACAGGATGTGATGGCGCTTTCCAAAAGCCAGCTGCGCGCCCTGCGTGGCCCGGTGGCGGCGATGATCTTTCAGGAACCGTTGCTGGCGATGGATCCGGTCTATACCGTCGGCGCGCAAATCATCGAAGCGCTGCGCCAGCATCGTCCGTTGTCTTATGCCGAGGCGCGGCTTGCGGCGCTGGAGGCTCTGCGCCGGGTGCGCATTCCCAGCCCCGAACAGCGGCTCGACGCCTATCCGCATGAAATGTCCGGCGGGATGCGTCAGCGGGCGATGATCGCGCTGGCGTTGTCGTGCCAGCCACAGTTATTGCTGGCCGATGAGCCGACGACCGCGCTGGATGCGACGGTGCAAATCCAGATTCTGATCCTGCTGCGCGAGTTACAGCAGGACCTCGGTCTTTCAATCGTTTTCGTGACGCATGATATCGGGGCGGCCGTCGAGGTGGCCGACCGGGTTGCCGTGATGTACGGCGGCCGCATTGTCGAACAGGCGCCGCTACAGGAGCTATTGAATAATCCCCGCCACCCGTACACCCAGGTGCTGCTGAGCACCCGGCCGAAAGACGGGCTCAGAAAAGGCGAAAGGCTGGTCAGTATTCCCGGCTCGCCGCCGGACCTGACGCGCTTACCCGACGGGTGCGCTTTTTCTCCCCGCTGCCCGCGCGCCAGCGATGTGTGCCGCAGCCAACTGCCGGCTTCACAGAACGTGGCCGCCGGGCATCAGATTCGTTGTCATCACTGGATGGCAGATCGCCTGAGCGATCCGGCGTCATGAATGAAGGAATAATCACTATGCAGGATAATGCGTTCGCTTTTATGCCCTACCCGGCGGTTGCCGTCGGGCACGCGCCGCACGGCCCGCTGGCCGGTGTTACGTTCGCGGTGAAGGATCTGTTTGACGTGGCGGGCTATCCGACCGGGGGCGGCAATCCTCACGTGCTCGCCATGTCGGGGATAAAACAGCGCACGGCGCCGACGGTGCAGCGGCTGCTGGATGCGGGGGCGGAACTGGTGGGGAAAACCCATACCAACGAGATGGCGTTCTCCATGAGCGGCAAGAATATGCATTATGGCACCCCGCGTAACGGCGCGGCGCCCGATCGCATTCCCGGCGGATCGTCATCGGGTTCGGCGTCGGCGGTGTCTAACCATCTGTGCGATTTCGCCCTCGGGACGGATACCGGCGGTTCGGTTCGCACGCCGGCGAGTTACTGCGGCCTGTACGGATTGCGCCCCAGCCACGGTCGGATTTCTCTGCAAGACTGTCAGCCGCTTTGTCCGAGTATGGATACGACGGGCTATTTTACCCGCGACGCCGACTTGTTCGCTCGGGTCGGGGAGTGCCTGCTGGGTGAGGACGACGCGCCGCTGCCCGCCCGGCCGGAATGGGTGATTTGCGAGGCGCTGTTTGCGTTACTGCCCGCGGCATCGCAGGCGGCGCTGTTGCCCGCGCTGGAACAGATCAAGGCCGTCGCCGGCGAATTGGCGCCGCTAGCCGGACAGCTTCCTGCGCTGGAGGACGCTTACTGGGCCTTCCGTTTTATTCAGGGACGCGAAGCCTGGCTGGCGCAGGGGAAAAGAATAAAGCGCGATGGCTTGGTCCTGGGGCCGGATGTTGCCGGTCGTTTCGCCTGGAGTGAAAGCGTGACCGATGAGCAATATCTTACTAGCTGTGCTGTTCGTGAGCGTTTTCGCGCGGCCTGGCAGGCGCTGGCGGGCAATCGTATTCTGGTCTTGCCCACGGTGCCGGATATTGCGCCGCTGCTGAACGCGAATGATGCTGATATCGAAGAAACCCGGCGTTTGTCTCATCATCTGTTAGCGATTGCCGTACTGTGCGGCGTACCGCAGGTTAATCTGCCGCTGGCGCAAAAAGAGGGCGCGCCGCTGGGGATTTCTCTGATTGGGCCTCGCGGCAGCGATCGGAGTCTGGTCAACGCCGCCGCGCAGATTGGCCGTCACTATTCCTGCGTGCGCTGAAGCCCGGCTTGCCGTCAGGCCGCTCGGATTTTTTGCCCGCGGAGCGATAAATGGGGATTGTTGCCGGCCTGTTTGTTAGACATACTATAAAACGATATGGCTGGCGGTCGATTGCTCGATCGTATCCATATTAACGTGAATTAAATGACTCGGGGTGCCCGTGCGGTAACGCATGGCTGAGAAATACCCGTATTACCTGAACTGGATAATGCCAGCGGAGGGAAGTCACGGTATTCCCCAACCGGTTACCGCCTTCTTGAACGCCGGTTGGGAGAATGATGAATACTCGACCTGTCCCTCTACCTGCTGCCTGTGCGGCGGCCTGTCTAACACAATTTCATGCGTTGTCTCCGCTTGTACACTGTCTGACCAACGATGTGGTGCAGTCGTTTACGGCGAATGTCCTGCTGGCGTTGAACGCGTCGCCCGCGATGGTGGTCGATCCCGGCGAAGCCGCGCAGTTCAGCGCGCTGGCGGATGCGCTGCTGATTAACGTGGGGACGCTGGAGCGGGATCGCGCAGATGCCATGCTGGCTGCGGTTCACAGTGCGAATCAGGCGGGAACGCCGTGGGTGCTTGATCCCGTCGCCGTCGGCGGACTGACGTTCCGCACGCAGTTTTCTCATGAGTTGCTAGCTCTGAAACCGGCGGCTGTGCGTGGAAACGCCTCGGAGATTATGGCGCTGTCCGGGCTGAACGCACAGGGACGAGGTGTGGACAGTACCAACGATTCGTTAAGTGCGCTGCCGGCCGCTCGCGATCTGGCGCGCCGTCTGTCAGCCGTCGTCGCCGTGACGGGAGAAATCGATTACGTCACCGATGGTGAGCGGGATTTTTCGATTAACGGCGGCGATAAAATCATGACTCGCGTCGTCGGAACAGGGTGTGCCTTATCCGCAGTAGTGGCGGGATTCTGTGCGCTTGACGGCGATCGGTTGCAACATGTGGCGGCCGCCTGCTATGTCATGTCGCTGGCCGGCAAACTGGCTGCGTTACAGGCCCAGGGACCGGGCAGTTTTATCCCGGCCTTTCTCGATCGGCTTTATGGTCTGCGTGCGGAGGATCTGGCATGAAACGGATTAACGCACTGACGATCGCGGGCACCGATCCCAGCGGCGGCGCGGGCATTCAGGCGGATTTAAAAACGTTTTCCGCGCTAGGGGCTTATGGCGCCTCGGTCATTACCGCGCTGGTGGCGCAGAACACGCGCGGCGTACAGTCGGTCTACCGGATTGAACCCGCCTTTGTCGCGGCCCAGTTGGATTCGGTGTTGAGTGATGTCCGTATTGATAGCGCCAAAATTGGGATGTTGGCGCAGGCGGACATTGTTGAAGCCGTTGCCGAACGGTTGCATCATTACCCGCTGCCTTACGTCGTGTTGGATACGGTTATGCTGGCGAAAAGCGGCGATCCGCTGCTTTCGTCCGAGGCCGTGGAGGCGCTGCGGCGTTTATTGCTCCCTCTGGCGTCGCTGATTACGCCGAACCTGCCGGAGGCCGCGGCGCTGCTTGATTGTCAGCCTGCCGCCAGCGAGCGGGAGATGGTCGAACAGGGGGAAGCGTTGCTGGCAATGGGATGTCAGGCGGTTTTGATGAAGGGCGGACACCTGAGCGAAGAGGAAAGCCCTGACTGGTTGTTCAGCCGGCAGGCATCGCCGCTGCGTTTTACCTCCCCGCGAGTCAATACCCGACATACACATGGCACCGGGTGTACCCTCTCCGCCGCGCTTGCGGCATTGCGGCCACGGCATGCGTCCTGGGCGGATACGGTGAGAGAAGCCAAAGCGTATCTACAACAGGCGTTGCAACAGGCGGATTCGCTGGAGGTCGGGCAGGGGATCGGGCCGGTACATCATTTCTATCGCTGGTGGTGAAAGAAAGGAATAAGAAAATCACCTGGATAAAATAATCTGAATTCATGGACATCCTGACATACTCCCGGTAATTTTTGCTGATAAATAAGCGAGTTGCTCATTAAGTGGTGACTCGCTTTGCCTTGATTTCTTCATTCCTGTATTTGCATTTGAAGAGGACAACAAGTATAAGCCGTTGGCATTGTGGCGCGGGTTCAGGCCGTGCGGCACGATGATAAACAAGTAGTCGGTAAATCGTGATCAGAGGCAGTAGTGACACATAAGAACAATAACCTTGCAGGCGAGCAAGAGCGCAGGCAGTACCAGCAGACGTTAAACAGCAGTGAGGGAAAGGCGATGGCAGGTTCAACACGTGGCATCATGATCGCCAAAATACTTCAGACGATACTCAATGTCGGATTACTGTTATTGGCCACCATATTGGTTATTTTTCTGGCCAAGGAAACCATTCATCTGGCCAGAGTATTATTGTTCAGCAACGAGAGGGACTCTTCCTATCAGTTGATCGAAGGTATTGTTATCTATTTCCTCTATTTTGAGTTTATTGCGCTGATCGTGAAATATTTCCAGGCCGGATATCATTTTCCGCTGCGCTATTTTATCTATATCGGTATTACCGCGATTATCCGGCTGATTATTGTCGACCACAAAAGCCCGAGTGACACGTTGATATACTCGGGTGCAATTTTGTTGCTGGTGGTGACGCTCTATCTGGCAAACAGCAACCGGCTGAAACGCGAATAATCCCGATTCCGGTTATATCGATAGGCGGCCCGTTATCCCAACAGGGCGCACTGTGGCGGCAAACGGCACTGAATGGCGGCGGGCAACACCTCGATATGAAAACGTTTTGCCTTGAGCGGTTCACCGTCCAGATTGAATGTCATCTCGTCTGGCGCGATGATTTCCAGCCAGGGTAGCGTAGCGGAAATCATGTTCTGGTTTTCACTGCCGGTGAACCACGTCTGTAGCATATTGGGCAGCAGCTCCTGCGCGGAAAGCACGCTTAGCTCCAGAAACCCGTCGTTAATCAATGCCTCCGGGCAAAGCTGTTGTCCTCCGCCTGCCTGACGGCCATTCCCCACGGCAATGACCAGCGTATCGCCCGACCAGCTAAAGTCCGGACCGCGGATCTCACAGCGTTCGGATTGCAGCATATCCATGCGGAATAGCGCATGGAGCACATAAGACGCTCCCCCCAACGCCGATTTCATCCTGGCAGGCGTTTCTGTGGTAATCCGCGTGGTGAATCCGCCTGTCGCCATGTTGATGAAATAGTGTTCGTCATTCACTTTCGCCATATCGATCGCCGTTGCCCGGCCTTTGATGGCCAGCGTCAACGCGTGGTGCAGGTCGATGGGGATCTGACAACTGGTCGAGAAGTCATTGGCGGTTCCCAATGGAACAATGCCAAGGCAAGGGCGCCGTCCTTCCGGTTGTCTGGCAATCGCTGCCGCAACCTCATTAACCGTGCCATCGCCGCCTGCGGCGATCACATTGTCGGCCTTCAGGCGGATTGCTTCTTCTACATAGCGCTGTGCGTCGCCAAATTCCCAGGTTACGCGTACATCCAGATGATAGCCGTCCTGACGCAGCGCCCCAATCGCCTCTCGAAGTTCCTCATTATCTGCGCTTTTCCCGTTCAGAATCAGTAAAGTCATCGGGCGTTTATCCATAGCATTCTCCATATCAGGGCGTTCAGATGAAAGGCGGCGGATTGAACCCTGATAATCATAGTCAGGAAATACCAACACAGGTATCAGAAGAATCGGTGAATTGAGCGCCGTGGGGACTCGCGTGACGTCAGGATCGTGTGGCGACGGGAGATATGTT
The DNA here is from genome assembly GCF_003115815.1 of Brenneria roseae subsp. americana. Taxonomy (NCBI): domain Bacteria; kingdom Pseudomonadati; phylum Pseudomonadota; class Gammaproteobacteria; order Enterobacterales; family Pectobacteriaceae; genus Brenneria; species Brenneria roseae. The sequence continues at coordinate 87,815 of NZ_QDKJ01000011.1, forward strand.
AAGGGGCAGATAAAGAAAAAGCCAGCTCAAGGGAGATTGAGCTGGCCAAGGAGGTGGTTCCTAGTAGTATCACTACGCTTATTTTTCGTTCTAGATTTTCTCAGCAACGCAATACTAACCAGAAGGATGAGTCATTGATGTGATCCGATTCTAATATTTGTCAAAAACCATGTTGTTTGTGGTTATACCGGCTATATTTCATCGCTCTTTATCGGTGATTTTGCCTGCCGGGCCCGGTAACGACGAAGGTGCGTCATGCGTTGACAACCGATTACCGGCGGCAATCGGTTGTCATACCGGACTATTTGGCGTTTGGATTGCGGGTGGTGGTGCCGGGCAAATTACGCAACAGCAGCGCGTACTCCAGCGCAATGTCGGCGGGAACCGGCAAATAGACAATGTGTCCGTTACCCGGCGCGACGTCTGTCGCCTGACCTTTGGCATTTTGTATGGCTGAAAGGGTGAACTGAATATTGCCGCCGGGCGTCATCATTTCCACACTGTCGCCGCAGGAAAATTTGTTTTTTACCGCCACTTCTGCCAGACCGTCACGGCGCACGCCGGTAAATTCCCCCACAAACTGCTGGCGATCGGAAACAGAATAACCGTAGTCGTAATTCTGGTAATCCTCGTGGACGTGGCGGCGCAGGAAGCCTTCGGTGTAGCCGCGGTGGGCCAGACCTTCCAGCGTTTGCAACAGCGTCGGATCGAAGGGTTTCCCCGCGGCCGCGTCATCAATAGCACGACGATACACCTGGGCGGTGCGGGCACAGTAGTAGAAGGACTTGGTGCGGCCTTCGATCTTCAGCGAATGAACCTGCATTTGCGTCAGGCGTTCTACATGCTGAATCGCGCGTAAATCGCGGGAGTTCATAATGTAGGTGCCGTGCTCGTCTTCAAACGCGCTCATGTACTCGCCGGGGCGCTGGTTTTCTTCCAGCATAAAGACTCTGTCGGTAGGCTCGCCGATACCCAGCGTCGGCTCAACGTTTTTCACCGCGATGGGTTCATGCTGGTGGACGATATTGCCCGCGTCGTCTTCTTTTCCTTCCTGTACGTTATATTCCCAGCGGCAGGCGTTGGTGCAGGTGCCTTGATTGGGGTCGCGTTTGTTGATGTAGCCAGACAGCAGACAACGCCCGGAATAGGCCATGCACAGGGCGCCGTGGACAAAGATCTCCAGCTCCATTTCCGGCACCTGTCTGCGGATTTCCTCGATCTCTTCCAGCGACAGCTCGCGGGATAAAATCACGCGGCTTAGCCCCATTTGCTGCCAGAACTTCACCGTGGCCCAGTTCACGGCGTTGGCCTGAACGGAAAGATGAATCGGCATCTGCGGAAAGTTTTCCCGTACCAGCATAATCAGGCCGGGATCGGACATGATCAACGCATCCGGCCCCATATCAACGACGGGTTGCAGATCGCGCAGGAACGTTTTCAGCTTGGCGTTGTGGGGCGCAATGTTGACCACAACATAGAATTTCTTACCCAGATCGTGCGCTTCCGTAATGGCTTGCGCCAGCGTCTGGTGGTTGAATTCGTTGTTGCGGACTCGCAGGCTGTAGCGGGGTTGACCGGCATAAATCGCATCAGCGCCATAGGCAAAGGCGTAACGCATATTTTTCAGCGTACCGGCCGGAGAAAGTAATTCCGGTTTGAACATGGGAGGGCTCTCGATTCTGATCACAAGTCAGGCTGCTCCCGGCGGGAGCAGTAAAGGCGGCGATTCTAGCGCTAATAAGCAAAAAATGCAGCAGACGGTCTACAAAAAGTAGGCCTATTCTTTGATGTGCATCAAGTGTGACGGCCCGCGAAGTCGCATTGCCTCACGGGCGCGATGATGGCGATTAACGGCTGGCGATAACCGACTTGCCAAGTTGTTCGCGATTATGCAAACGATACAGATCAACCATCGGACCTTTTGGAATGATGCCGGTAGGATTCAGCCATAAAATGCCGTAATAACCGGCTTTGATATGGTCGATGTTGACGGTTTCCGCTATGCCCGTCCACTGATAAAGTTCGCGCAGGTAGTTCGACAGATTCGGATAATCTTCAATACGGCGCAGATTACATTTGAAGGCGCCGTGGTAGGCGACATCAAAACGAACCAGCGTAACGAACAGACGCCAGTCCGCTTCGGTCAGGGTATTACCGGCAATATAGCGATGGGTTGCCAGATGTTTTTCGAGTTCATCCAAGGTGCTGAACAGGGCGGTAACCGATAGATCGTAGCTTTCCTGCGTTCTGGAGAAGCCCGTTTTGTACACGCCGTTATTCACATTGTGATAGATCGTTTCATTCCAGCTATCGATCTCGCCACGCAGGGCGGCCGGGTAAAAATCCAGACGGTTATCGTTCAGATCGTTAAAGGCATCGTTCAGAATGCGGATGATTTCTGCGGATTCATTGTTAACAATCCGGCCTTCCTGACGATCCCACAGTACGGGAACCGAGACTTTTCCCGTATAGTGCGGCTCGCTGGCGGTGTAAAGCTGGTGCAGAAAACGGATGGGCGCAACATGTTCTCCCGCATCCTGCGGGGTAGAAAATTCCCAGCCGTTATCGCCGATGCGCGGCTCTGCTATGGAGACCGGAATGATGTTCTCCAGTGCTTTCAACTTGCGGAAAATCAACGTACGCGATGCCCACGGACAGAGATACGAGACAAAAAGCTGGTAACGGCCGGATTCAGGAACAATCTCGGTTTGCCGGAATCGGGTTTCCTGCCGATGAAAGGTGCCGTTTTTTATTTCTTCGGCCGCGACATCGCCGCTGACCCATTTGCCGTCTACTAAACCTGACATCGTGTTGTCCTCTTAAATGGGCCTCGCCCCGGCGTTGCCCGTGCATCGTGTTTCAATTTGATGAAACGTGGCCTGATTTAAACCTCCTCACAGGGCGCCGCTTCCCAGCGATAGCCCATCCCGTAAACGGTGCGGATAAATGAGGTTTCCTCATCAAGCTGTTCCAGCTTGCGGCGTAGGTTCTTGATGTGGCTATCGATCGTGCGATCGGTGACGACACGGTAGTCGTCATAGAGTTTATCCAGCAGTTCTTCACGGGAAAAAACCTTGCCCGGTTCGGTGGATAATGTTTTTAACAGCCTGAATTCTGCCGGGGTCAAGTCGAGATTCTGGCCGAGGTAGCTGGCCTGAAAACCGCTTTTATCGATCAGTAACGCGGTTTTCTCCATCGGTTGGCGGGGATCGTTTTGCCAGCCGCAGCGGCGGAGTAACGTCCTGACTCTGACCACCACTTCGCGTGGGCTGAAGGGTTTGCAAATGTAATCATCCGCGCCGATTTCCAACCCGAGCAGGCGATCGATCTCTTCGCTGCGGGCGGTCACCATAATGATGGGCACGTTGGAGAACTGACGGATGGTGCAGCAGATGGTCAGGCCATCGCAGCCCGGCAGCATCAGATCCAGCAGAATCAGGGCGGGCGGATTTTTCCGTACCCAATCAACGACGTCATTGCCGTTGGTGATCCAGTGCGTTTGATAATCTGCCGCCTGAAGATAATCGACCAGTAATTGCCCCAGTTTTGGCTCGTCTTCAACGATCAATACGGGTAAAGGATTAGCGAAAGTCGATTCAGTTGTCATTATTCCGGGTTCTGTTGTGACGCGTTATTCCGATGAATGTAAAGGTAGCTCGACGGTAATCAACAGGCCACCCCATGAGGAGTGTTCAGCATACAGTCGTCCGCCATGAGCCTCAACGATATTATTGCAAATGGCCAACCCCAGTCCGGAGCCGCCGCTGGCGCGATTGCGCGAGCTTTCCGCCCGGTAAAACCGTTCAAAAATCAGCGTCAGCTGTTCATCGGTGACGCCGGGGGCGCTGTCCTGCCAGGTTATCAGCAGCTGCTTCTGACGCAGCGCAACCTGGATAGCCAGTTTCCCTTGCTCATCGGTATAGCGCAGGCTGTTTTCCAGCAGGTTATTAAACAGCTGACTCAATCGATCCGGATCGCCGAAAACTGTGGCTTGTAAAACCGCGGACGGCGCAGGACAGTCCATCGTCAGCGTTATGTGCTTCTTCTGATAGCGATCGCTGAATGCGGCAATCGCGATATGCAGCAGTTGCACAATATCCACGGGAACCTTGCGATAGGCCAGCGCGCCCAGATCGGAGAACGACAACTGGTGAAGATCGTCGACCAGCTTGGTTAACGTTGCCACTTCCGCCTGTAGCGAATTCAGCGAATTGGCGTTAGGTTGCCGAACGCCATCCTGCAACGCTTCGAGTTCTCCACGCAGTACGGCCAGCGGCGTGCGCAGTTCGTGGGAAACATCGGCCATGAAATCCCGTCGGGACTGTTCATTTTTTTCTAATGCACTGGCGAGCTGATTAAAATCCTGTGCCAGACGGCCAAGTTCATCGTGCGAACTGGCGGATACGCGTGCGCTAAAATCCCCAGCGGCCAGATGGTGTATGCCATTCACCAGCCGTTTTACCGGGGCCAGCAGACCGCGTGCGGTTAACCAGGTCACAATAATGGCCAGCAGGGTCGACAGAGCGACAATCAGCCAGCTGGTTCGCTGCTGCTGCTTGTCAAAATTGATATCGGCATCGCGGGTTAGCCGTCCGATGGGAGAGGCGACAATCCAGCCGACCGTCTGATTCTGGACGATAATCGGCTGCCACGTGCTATCCCGGGATACCGGCGCCGGAGAACCAAACAGCTTGTTTTTGGCGGCATCCAGCACCCAGAGGCGTACACGCCAGCCCTGCATACTGTTGTTGGTATTGTTGTCGTCGGCGCTTTGATCCATCGAATGCAGCATTTTAAAAACCAGGCGTTCGTTATTTCGCAGAAACGACCAGTCGCCTCGCAGCTGATATTGCTCGGCCAGCGCGTCACGTAACTGAATGACCCGTTGCTCGTTGCCGTTCTTGATGTAGTCAATAAATCCGCGCTCAAAGCTTATGCGTACACCCCAGTGCATGGTGATCAAGACCAGCATACAGGTGGCGAAAATGGCGAGGAAAAGCTTGGCGGTAATTCCGAATTTCATAGCAACCTCACGACCGACGGGAAAGCGTTGACTGTTTGACGGTATCCGGCGGTACGCGATTAAAAATCAGGGCCGGCAGCGCGATGATGACCATCATGCTGAGATAGGTATAGAGGAACACGGCGTGCGTTTCTGATGCGCCCATATTCATATGCTGTTGTGAAAACATCCCCAGCAAAATCCCGGCCACGCTGACGCCCAGACTGGTGGAGAGCTGCATGGTCATGGAAAGCAGGCTGTTGCCGCCGCTGGCAAGGGCATCCGGCAGATCTTTCAGCGTCAGCGTATTCATGCAGGAAAAGCGAATTGAATTCACGGTGCCGAGGAAAAACAGCACCACGGGCAGCAGCCACATCCAGTTCATTAACGCCACCAGCGCAAAGAGCAGCGTCACCAGCGACAGCAGTAAGGTCGAAGCCACCAGCATACGGCGATAGCCAAACCGATTCACAATTTGCACCACGACGCGTTTGATCCCCATGCTGCCCAGCACCATGGGGATCATCATCAGCCCGGCATGAAACGGTGAAAATCCCATTCCCAGTTGCAGGAACAACGGCGTGGTGAATGGCAGCATGCCGCTGCCGATGCGGGCCAGCAGCCCACCGGTCAAGCCGATGGAAAAGGTCTGCGTATTGAACAGTTGCAGGTTAAACAGCGCCCGGCTGTTGTTGCGGGCGTGCAGCCAATAGCTCAGCAGGGAAATCAGCCCGACGACGATCAAGGCGAAAATAACAATGGGCGGAATGCCGAGGTTGTTATGCCCGTCCAACGCCAGCGTCAACGTTGCCATCCCCACGGCGAGCCACAGGAAGCCACGAATATCGAAACGCTGCGTTTGCATGGTGTAGTTCGGCATCAGAAACCAGGTAGCCAGCGCGCCGGCAATCCCCACCGGCAGATTGATCAGGAAAATCCAGTGCCAGCTGGCGTATTCCACCAGAAAGCCGCCGAGGGCCGGCCCCATCAGCGGACCAATCTGACCGGGAAGGGTCACGAAAGTCATCGCCGCCATATACTGATCGCGCGGCACAATCTTCATGACGGTCAGGCGTCCGACCGGCACCATCATTGCCCCGCCGACGCCCTGAATCACACGGGAGATCAGTAATTCGTTCAGGGTTGCAGAACGGGCGCACAGCAGCGAACCCAGCGTAAAGAGCAGGATGGCGGAGAAAAAGATATTTTTAACGCCGATCCGATCGGCCAGCCAGCCGCTGGCCGGCAGCATGACGGCGACGGTCAGTACATAGGACACAATCACCGAGTGCATATGCAGCGGGCTTTCATTCAGGCTGGCGGCCATCGACGGCAGAGCGGTATTCACGATGGTGGTATCCAGCGTTTGCATAAAAAAGCCGAAGGCGACGATCCAGAGTTGCCAGCGCACCGAGGCGGGCTGAGTGATCATTCTTCAGGATTCTCCTGGTGACTGAATTGAAAATATAAACGTTTATCAACACGCTATGGCGGCTCATCCTGAAGGCATCTTCCGGCTCAGCCCCTTTCACGCCGGATTTATGCTAATTAGCGCTGCTTTCTATCTTTATTGGTAGCGGTTTCTTGCGCCGCAAATTCCGCAGTTTATCAAAGAACAGGTACACCACCGGCGTGGTGTAGAGCGTGAGTAGCTGGCTCATCACCAATCCGCCGACAATGGTAATTCCCAGAGGCTGGCGCAGCTCGGCGCCGTCGCCGCTGGTGAGAACCAACGGCAGGGCGCCAAACAGCGCGGCCAGCGTGGTCATCATAATCGGGCGGAAGCGCAGCAGGCTGGCCTGAAAGATAGCGTCTTTGGCGCTGAGTCCGCCAGTACGCTGCGCCACCAATGCAAAATCCACCATCATAATCGCATTCTTTTTAACGATACCTATCAGCAGCATGATTCCAATCAGCGCGATCAAACTGAACGGCGCATCAAACCACTCCAGCGCCAGTAACGCCCCCACGCCGGCAGAAGGCAGAGTGGAGAGAATGGTTAACGGATGCACGTAACTTTCGTATAGCACACCCAGTACAATATAGACCGTAATGATTGCCGCCAGAATCAACACCAGCTGAGAAGATTGCGACTGCTGGAAGGCCTGCGCCGTACCGGCGAACTGTCCCCGCACGGTGGAAGGCACGCCCAGCGAGGTCATTGCCCGCTCAATCGCGGAGGTCGCCTCGGACAGCGTTCCCCCTTCCGGTAAGTTAAAGGCAATGGTTGAAGACGCCGACAATCCCTGATGGTTGACCGACAGCGGCGCGTTAATTGGCTGCCAGTTGGCAAAATAAGAGAGCGGGATCGGTTTACCGTCAGCGCTGATGACAAACATTTTATCCAGCGAACTCACATCCTGCGTATAGGCGGAATCCACTTCCATCACCACTTTGTACTGATTGAGCGGCTGATAAATGGTGGAGATCTGACGCTGGCCGAACGCATTGTTCAACAGCGCATTGACGCTGGAAACGCTGATCCCCAACTGCGCCATGGCATCGCGATTATAGGACAGCGCCATTTCCGATCCTTTATTCTGCTGATCGGAGTTCACATCGGCCAGTTCGGGCAATTTGCTCAGGGCCTCGCGGATTTTCGGCTCCCAGGCGCGCAGATCGCCGAGATCGTCAGACAACAGGCTGAACTGGTAGCTTGCATTCGCTTCACGCCCGCCGATGCGGATATCCTGCACCGGCGTTAAAAACAGGTTGGCCCCCGGTTCTTTCGACAGTTTGATCCGCAGGCGGCTGATGACCTGCTGGGCGCTGACATCGCGTTCGGACAGCGGCTTGAGGGAAATAAACATCGAACCGCTGTTGGTTCGCGTCCCGCCGGTAAAGCCCGTCACGTTATCCACGGCGGGATCGTTGCGGACGATAGTCATGAAGTCCTGTAGCTTCACTTTCATTGCCTGGAAGGAGATGCTTTGATCCGCCTGAATGAACCCCATCAGCCTGCCGGTATCCTGCTCGGGGAAAAAGGTTTTTGGGATGCTGATATACAGCCAGACGCTCAGCGCCATCGTCCCCAGCAACAGCATCAATACCCAGCGGGTATGGTTAAGCACCCACTTGAGCGAACGCCCATAGTGCCGCTGTACCGCCGTGATAACCCGGCTGAAACCGCGTTTACGCGGTTGACTTTGTTTGGGCACGGCCCGCAGCAGCCGGGCGCACATCATGGGGGTCAGCGTGAGTGAAATCAGCAGAGAAATCATGATCGCCACCGACAGCGTCACGGCAAATTCCCGGAACAGCCGGCCCGGTAAGCCATCCATCAGCAACAGCGGGATGAAAACCGCCACCAGCGACAGACTCATCGACAACACGGTGAAACCGACTTCGCGTACCCCTTGCAACGAGGCTTGCATCGGCTTCATCCCTGCTTCAATGTGCCGGGAAATATTTTCCAGCACCACAATCGCGTCATCCACCACGAAACCGGTCGCGATGGTGAGCGCCATCAGTGACAGGTTATTCAGACTGAATCCGCACAAATACATGGCGGCGAAGGTGCCGATCAGGGAAACCGGAACGGCTACCGCAGGAATGAGGGTGGCGGGCCCGGAACGCAGGAACAGAAATACCACCAGAATGACCAGCGCGACGGCAATCACCAGCGATTGTTCGACCTCGGCGAGCGAGGCGCGGATGGTCGGCGAGCGATCCTGAGCAACATCGAGTTGGATCGCCGCGGGCAGGCTGGCGCGCAGTTCCGGCAGGGCGGCGCGCACATTATCTACGGTATTGATGATATTGGCGTCGGGGGTGCGGCGGATCATCACCAGAATGGCGGGTTTGGAATTGGACATGCCGGCGTTACGCGCATCTTGCACCGAATTTTCCACCGTCGCCACATCGCTCAGCCGTACTGCGGCTCCGTTGCTGTAGTGAATAATCAACGGCTTGTAGACATCGGCGGTCTTCAGTTCATCGTTGGTTTGTATCTGCCAGTTTTGCTGGTGGTTTTCGATATTGCCGAGCGGTTGGCGAACATTAGCCTGACTGATGGCCTGACGCACGTCATCCAGCGAAATCCCCTGATTAAACAGCGCCAGTGGATTGAGCGCCACCCGTACTGCGGGCAGCGAACTGCCGCCGATCGAAACATCCCCCACGCCTTCCATCTGGGAAATTTTCTGCGCCAGTTGGGTTGATGCAAAATCGTAGAGCTGCCCCTGATCATAGGTATCGGAAGACAGCGTCAGGATCATAATCGGCGCATCGGACGGGTTGACCTTCCGATAGGTCGGACGACTCGCCATGCCTGACGGCAACATATTCTGGGCGGCGTTGATGGCGGCCTGTACATCACGGGCGGCGCCGTTGATATCCCGATCGAGGTTGAACACCAGAATAATGCGCGTACTGCCGAGCGAACTGGTGGACGTCATTTCGCTGACGCCGGCAATCCGGCCCAGAGAACGCTCCAGCGGCGTGGCGACCGAGGAGGCCATGGTTTCCGGCGAGGCGCCCGGCAGCGAGGCGCTAATCGAGATAACCGGGAAATCCACCTGCGGCAGGGGAGAAACCGGCAGCAGGCGAAATCCAATCACGCCGCAGATGGCGATGGCCAATGTCAGCAGCGTGGTGGCAACGGGCCGGTGAATGAACAGGGCGAAGAACTTCACTCGGTTTCTTCCTCCCGACGCGGCGCACGGCGTAAATGCAACGCCAGCCTGTCAAACAGCAGATAAATCACCGGGGTGGTAAACAGGGTCAGGATCTGGCTCATCACCAGGCCGCCAACCATACAGATTCCCAGCGGTTGCCGTAGTTCCGCCCCTACGCCGGTGCTGAGCATCAGCGGCAAGGCGCTGAGCAGCGCCGCCATGGTGGTCATCAGGATGGGACGAAAACGCAACAGACAAGCCTGATAGATGGCGTCATAGGGGGTCATGCCCTGTTCCCGTTCGGCGGCCAGCGCGAAGTCGATCATCATAATGGCGTTCTTCTTCACGATACCGATCAGCAGAATGATGCCGATAATGGCGATCACATCCAGTTCGCTGCCCGCCATCATCAGCGCCAGCAGCGCCCCCACTCCCGCGGTGGGTAAGGTCGAGAGAATGGTTACCGGATGGATAAAACTTTCATACAGCACGCCAAGCACAATGTACATGGCGACCACGGCCGCCACGATCAGCCAGACGGTGCTGCTCAGCGCCGCCTGAAACGCCAGCGTACTGCCCTGGAAACGGGTAGTGATATCCGCAGGCAAATTCATCTGCCGTTCCGCCTGGGTGATGGCATCCACCGCTTCACCCAGTGAGTAGTTGCTGCTCACGTTAAAGGAGATCGTGGTTGAGGGAAATTGATCGATGCGATTGATCGCCAAAGGCCCCTGACGCTCTTCAACGGTCGCGATGCTGTTCAGTGGAATGGCGCCGCCGTCGCTGCTGATTAACCGTATGTCATTCAGCGCGTCCAGACCGTTGTTGTTGGCCGTGTTGTGTTCCAGCACGACGCGATACTGGCTGGCCTGCGTATAAATTGTGGAAACCAGACGTTGTCCGAACGCGTTATACAGCGCGCTGTCGACCTGCGACATGGTAATGCCCAGACGGCTGGCGCTGTCGCGGTTGACGTTGACATAGGCAATCGGCGCCCGATCCTGCCAGTCGCTGCTGACGTCTTCCAACTGCGGCAGTTTTTGCAGTTCCGCCATCAGCTGCGGCACCCACAGACTCAGTTCGTCCAGCGACATGGCCTGCAACGTAAACTGATATTGCGTGCGGCTGACCTGGGTATCGATAGTCAAATCCTGCACCGGTTGCAGGTAAAGCTGGATCCCGGGGATCTGCGCGGTCTGCTGTTGCAGCCGGCTAATGATTTCGGGAATACGTTCGCTGCGTTCACTGAGCGGCCGCAGATTGATCTGCAAGCGGCCGCTGTTCAGCGCCGCATTGGTGCCATCAACGCCCACGAAGGAGGAGACGCTCTGTACCGCCGGATCCTTCATGATAATCGACGTCACCTGCTGCTGACGATCCGCCATATTACTGAAGGAGACGGACTGCGGCGCCTGCACGGTTCCCTGAATAATACTGTTGTCCTGCACCGGGAAAAATCCTTTGGGGATCCACAGGTAGAGCAGGATGGTCATCAGCAGGGCGCCTAATGCGACACTCAGCGTCAGCCATGGATGATTCAGTACCTTGCGCAGATAACGGCCATACGCCTCCACCAGTCTGGTAAAGAACCGTTCGCTGGCGCGGGTAAAGCGGTTCTGCTTGTGAAGCGACTGATGGCTGAGCATCCGGGCGCACATCATGGGGGTGAGGGTGAGCGAGACAACCGCTGAAATCAGAATGGAGACGGCCAGCGTGATGGCGAATTCCCGAAACAGACGGCCAATAATGTCGCCCATAAACAGCAGCGGGATCAGTACGGCAATCAGCGAGAACGTCAGTGAAATGATGGTAAAGCCGATTTCCCCGGCGCCTTTCAACGCCGCATTAAGCGGTTTTTCCCCCTTTTCGATATAGCGGGTAATGTTTTCGATGACCACGATCGCATCATCCACCACAAAACCGGTCGCAATGGTGAGCGCCATCAGCGTCAGATTGTTGATGGAAAAACCGAGGAAATACATGGCGGCAAACGTGCCAACCAGCGAGAGCGGCACCGCGATGCTTGGGATCAGCGTGGCAACCGCATTACGCAGAAACAGGTAAATCACCATCACGACCAGCGCGATAGCCAGCAGCAGCTCGAATTGTACATCTTTGACGGATGCCCGGATGCTGGTGGTGCGATCGGTCAGCGTGGTGACTTCAACCGTTTTCGGCAGGCTGGCCGTCAACCCCGGCAACATGTTGCGAATATTGTCGGTGGTGGTGATCACGTTGGCGCCCGGTTGGCGCTGAACGTTGATAATGATCGCTTGCTGCCGATTAGCCCAGGCGGCCAGATAGGTGTTCTCCGCGGCTTGTTCGATGGTGGCGACATCGCGCAGACGTACCGGCGCGTCATTGTTCCAGGCGACGATCAACTGCCGGTAATCCTCAACGGATTTCATCTGATCGTTGGCGGAGAGCGTGACGGAGCGCGTCGGGCCGTCGAGGCTGCCTTTGGCGGAATTGACGTTGGCGGCGGTGATCGCCGTGCGGATCGTTTCGCTGGTTAAGCCGTAGGCCGCCAGCGCTGGCGCGTTCAGTTTCACCCGCACCGCGGGGCGTTGTCCGCCCGCCAGCGAAACCAGACCGACGCCGGCCACCTGCGAGATTTTCTGCGCGATACGATTATCGACCATGTCCTGAACCTGCGTCATCGGCATGGCGCTGGAGGTGACCGCCAGCGTCATAATCGGCGGATCGGCCGGGTTTACCTTGCTGTAGGTCGGCGGATAGGGCAGATCGGTCGGCAGCAGATTGGTCGCCGCGTTAATGGCGGCCTGCACATCCTGTTCCGCAATATCCAGCGACAGTTCAAGCTGGAATTGCAGGGTGATGACCGACGCCCCGCCCGAACTCTGGGTCGACATCTGTTTCAGCCCTGACATCTGGCCGAACTGACGCTCCAACGGCGCGGTAATCGCCGAGGTAATCACCTCGGGACTGGCGCCGGGATAAAGGGTGATAACCTGAATCGTCGGGTAATCCACTTCCGGCAGGGCCGAAACGGGCAGCGCGCGATAGCCGATGATCCCCGCCAGCAGGATGGCGATCATCAGCAATGTGGTGGCGACCGGACGCAGTATAAAAAGCCGTGATGGTCCGCCACCACTGGCTGGCACGGTATCCTGCATCAGGATTTCTCCCCGGTGGTTACCGGTGTTTGCTCTATTTTGGCCGAGGGCAGTACCTCGACTTTTGCCCCTTCCGTCAGACGGTCAATACCATCGGTAACGACCTGTACCCCGGCATCCAAACCTGCGGTAATCACGATTTGCTGACCGTATTGAATGCTGGTTGTCACCTGTCGTTTGCTGACTTCGTGTTTATCATTCAGTATCCAGACAAAACGTCCTTCGTTACCCATTTGCACGGCGGCGGCCGGAGCAACCACGGCATTTTGCAGCGTATCAACCTTCATACGGATGTTGACGAACTGATTAGGGAACAATGCATCATCCAGATTTTCAAAACGCGCTTTGAGCTTAATGGTGCCGGTGGTGGTATCGATCTGGTTGTCCATGCTGAGCAGGCTGCCCTGCGACAGCTTTTTCTGATTGGCGCGATCCCAGGCCTCGACTATCGGCGACTGGCCCGATTTTTGCGCATTCAGAATCGTGGCGATTTCACCTTCCGGTACGGTAAACACCACATCAATAGGGTGTGTCTGCGTGATGACGATAAGTCCGTTGGTATCGCCGCTGGTGATGTAATTCCCCACGTCCACCTGTTTCAGACCGACCCGGCCGCTGATTGGCGCGGTAATCTTGCTGTAAGCCAATTGGAGTTCTGCACTGGCCACCGCGCCCTCATCGGCCTTCAGGGTGCCTTCCGCCTGACGGACCTGCGCAATTTGCGCATCCAGTTCCTGACGGGAAATCAGGTTGGTTTTCACCAGTTGCTGATAGCGGGATAAATCCTGACGAGCATTTGCCAGCACTGACTGATCTTTTGCCAATTGGCCCTGAGCCTGAGTGAGTTCAACCTGAAAAGGCCGCGGATCAATCTCTGCCAGTAAATCGCCCGCGTTGACCTGCTGTCCTTCCTGAAAGTGCAGGGCCATCAATTCACCGCTCACGCGGCTGCGGATGGTCACGGTGTTGGCGGCGGTCACGGTGCCGAGGCCGGAAAGGTAGTAAGGGACGGCGGCTGATTGAGTCAACGCCGCCTGCACGGGCGGCAGCACTCTCATCGCCGCCCGTCGCCCACCGCTGCCGCCGTCGCGTGACTGTTGCGCGGTGCTGTTTCCTCCCGGACCTGGAACGGCCTGGGGTTGACTGAAATGTCTCCAGAGCAGCAGGGCTGCAATAATGATGGCGGCAACGAGTATCAACAGACGTGAGAGGCGTTTGGCATTCATAATAATGGGATTAATCTCTCCAGATTGCGCTGAGAACGGCTCAGGCTCCATAAAAAACAAGACGCTACATAAACCAGGTTTATCATACTAGTTTAAACAGTTCATACAGGACAAAAATGAAGGAAATGTGGAAGATGTGTCAGGGTTTGTAGGGGGGTATTTCGACTTGCGAGACGGGCTGGATATTATCACAGAAATGCCACCTTGTCCTGGCAGGGTAGGTGGCAAGGCGGCATTGGGTATTTCGGGTTGAACGGTTAAATCAATCTTGCAGCAGGTGCGCCGCGATTTTTACAACCAGTTTGCGCAGCGGCGCGGGTTGGGTCAGCGTCGCCATCGGACGGTGTAATTCGCCGGGGAATAACAAGGCGAAATCGCCGGGTGATAAGGCCAACAGCGTTTCGTTGCTGATGTTTTCATAGAAACCATAGTCCCGCTCGGTATCGAATTCCATGGTCGGGGATTGCCCCTGAGTTCCGGGCGCCGCACCGATATATTCATGGCCTTCGATTAGAAAATGAAGATCAATGTAATAACGATGTAATTCCGGCTGCTGTTCATGCAGGGGCTTAGTCTGCCCGATGATATGGTTCAGATAAATTTCACGGCCTTCAATATCCTGTTCGCCCGCGGGGAGAGTGGCAAGATCCAGCTTACTGATAGCGTTAAGCGTGCGGAGAATGGCATCGGGATAACCGGGGTTGTCCAGCGCGTTTTTAAGTGTATCGACGATCATAATCAATCCTTGTTTTTGTACCCGTTATCTTTCAAAGGCCGGCAGGTTGGCGGCGTTTAAACCTGCTTCTGGCGGGGGCGTCCCCCCGATCGCTGACTTGCGTCGCTGAGAGGGGACGTATTTGCCTGCCGTTCGCCGGCACCTCGAAACCTGTGGGTATGGCGTGTATTTTTCAGGCGTATTGCGGCGTTGCCTCCTGGGGCAACGACGTCACACAGCGGTTGACCACGCCGTCAAATGACGTGGCGATATCGATAGGGATAACGTCTGTTTCCCGCTCGTCGGGGCACTCAAGGGTAGCAAACTGACTTCTCAGCAGACTTTCCGGCATAAAATGACCCGCGCGGCGTTTCATCCGGTCCAATACCAGTTCATAGTCGCCGTGCAGCCACAGGAAGGTCAAATCGTTATTCCCTTCCCTTAGCCGATCGCGGTAACGCTTTTTCAGAGAAGAACAGACCAGAATACCCGTCTCATTTTTTTGTTGCAGGCTATAGGCCACATCGCTCAGGCGCTCAAGCCAGGGCATACGGTCGTCATCGTTCAAGGGATGACCCGAGGCCATTTTCTGGATGTTGGCGCGCGGGTGCAGGTCATCTCCATCGATGAATTTGGCATGGAGATGATTGGCCAGCGCCAGTCCGACGCTGGATTTTCCCGTGCCGGACACGCCCATGATGATGATACATTTACCGGACATAATACCCTCTGTCAGTTACACTGCGACCAACATGCCACCGTCAACAAACAGCAGGTGTCCGTTGACAAAATCCGATGCCCGGGAGGAGAGATAGACGGCGGCGCCGATTAGCTCCTCGGGATCTCCCCAGCGTGCGGCGGGCGTCCGTTTACATAACCAGCCGGTAAATGCCTGATCATCGACCAGCGCTTTGGTCATTTCGGTTTTAAAATAGCCGGGAGCGATGCCGTTAACCTGAATGTTATGGCGAGCGAGCTCCACGCACATGCCCCGCGTCAGCATTTTTACCGCGCCCTTGGATGCGGCATAAGGCGTGATGGTGTCGCGGCCTAATTCACTCTGCATCGAGCAGATATTAATGATTTTCCCGCTCTGGCGTTTCACCATATACCGGGAAACCGCCTGAGAAACCAAAAAGACAGATTTTTGATTAACGTTAATGACATCGTCCCAGTCCTTTTCCGGAAATTCGGTAAAAGGATGGCGACGTTGGATGCCGGCGTTATTAATTAACACATCAATGGCGCCAATATTTTCTTCTATGTAATGAATCGATTCCTGAACGGCGTCGTGGTCGGTAACGTTAAATGCGGCAGCATGAGCCTGAAAGCCCGCTTCACGTAATTTTCCGACGGCATTTTCCGCGCGTTCGGTGGTGATATCATTAATAATGACTTCCGCACCAAATTCAGATAAACCTTTAGCCAGCAGAAAGCCGATGCCTTGTGCAGAGCCTGTAATAAGCACTTTCTTTTTTGATAGTGAAAACAGATCTTTCATAAATAATTCCTGATGGCTGAGTAAATCATTTTTAGGGTCAACGTTATTTTATATTTCGAAATGTCATGAATACGGCACTGATGAATAAAACCAGCCAGCATTAACCAGGCCAAAAATTAACAACGTAATATTGGATGATGGTTAATACGATATTGATGACGGATAACGAAATAAAACGATAAATTATGTGGGATTATGAAACCGTTTTACGGCCGGTAAAACTGTGATGAAGATCACCTTTAAAAGTGTTACTGCGGGATGTTACCGCTTACGTGACACTCATCCGCTCCACATGAGATACCGCGATAAATAATGGCAGTAAATAGAGGGATATTTTCATTTAACTATATGATAAATATCTAATTTAATTTATATGGCGGGAATGTTACCGCCGACGTGGCGGGGTATCATGCTTTCCATGAAGGGGTATCGCAGGGCATAATCCTGCTATCTACTTACGGTATTTCTCTGGGACTCCGGCATGAAAAACCAGCGTGTTACGTTACAGGATATCGCTTTACTGGCAGGCGTAACGAAAATGACAGTGAGCCGCTATTTGCGTACTCCGGATAAGGTGTCGCCAGAAACCGGCGAGCGTATCGCTCAGGTTATGGCCGAAGTGAATTTTACACCGGATAGTCAGCCCGACGCGGGAAGTGCGCGCAGCCCCCGTATCGGCGTTCTGGTGCCGTCTTTTAATAATCAGATTTTTTCCGATCTGCTGGCAGGCATTGAATCCGTCACGCTTGCCCAGGGCTATCAGACGCTGGTGGTTAACTACGATTACAATAAAGAGCGTGAAGAAGAACAGATCATCAATCTGCTCTCTTTTCCCATCGCCGGTCTGATCCTGACGGATTCCGAGCACACGCTACGCGCCGATAAATACCTGAATGCCGCATCCATTCCGGTTGCTCAGGTGATGGATTTAGAGGTGATCCCCGGCCGTATTGTGGTCGGGTTTGATAATTACCGGGCCGCGTATGATATGACCTCGACCCTGTTGGCCAGTGGGAAAAAACAGGTGGTCTATTTTGGTTCCATGTCTGATCGGCGTGATAGAAAGCGGTATCAGGGTTACAGCCAGGCGATGTTGGACGCAGGGGAGCAGCCGATGCATATTACGCCAAACCGGGTTTCCTCCATTTCAATCGGCGGCGGGATGCTGGCTCTGGCTCGCCAGATGTATCCACAGGCCGATGCGATTTTCTGCACCAACGATGATATTGCCGTCGGTGTGTTACAAGAGTGTCTGCGACTGTCACTTGATGTCCCGGCTCAGATGGCGATATCCGGGTTTCATGGTCTTGATATTGGTCAGGCGACAACGCCGGTCATGGCCAGCGTCATTACCCCCCGTTTTGAGATGGGGAAAGTTGCCGCAGAGATTTTACTTAAGAAAATCAATCAGATTCCTACCATTGAATATATTGACCTGCATTATCGTATTTCGCTCGGCGGTACGCTGTGATTTTCACTGACGCCATCTTCTTCCGCGGGCGGATATGGCCGCGAGAAGCCCTTTTTCTTCCCTGAATGAATTGTACGGATTGCGCTGCGCGGTGGAAAATGACGGCGCGATCACGTTACCAGTAACATCTTTTGTTAACATGATTTGCAGTGATGTCCGTCACAAAATTGAACATCAAAAACGGGTGTGATAACCGCAACGAAGAAAGGGCCTTATCAGAAATGGAATGTGCAGTTCCGCGCGGACCAGCGAATTGAACTGCCAGCCGAACGGGTGACACCGGTGTCGATAGTGCTTTTTTAATGATTTTATTAAATCTATCAGGTGGTTATGTAATGAAAAATGATGCTCAGTCTGTCCTGGTCGTGGCGCCGATTTTGCCGCATCTGATGAATAATCTGGAAGCGAACTTCACGGTACATAAACTTTTTGAGCAGGAAAATCCGCAGGCATTTCTTGCGGCGCAGGGTAAAAATATCAAAGGGATCGTTACTCGCGGTGATATTGGCGTAACGAACAGCGTGCTCGAAGAGCTGCCAAATCTGGGGGTTATCGCCATATTTGGCGTGGGAACCGATGCCGTTGATCTGCAATATACCCGTCAGCGGGGCATCGTCGTGACAACAACACCGGGCGTGTTGACGGACGACGTCGCAGATACGGCGTTAGGGTTGATACTGTCTGTCTGCCGTCGTTTATGTCAGGCCGATAAATTTGTGCGGGATGGCCAATGGCCGCATGCGGGCCTGCCGCTGGGAACGAAAGTGACGGGAAAACGTATCGGCATTTTTGGTATGGGGAACATCGGTCGCGCGATTGCCCGTCGTGCCGCCGGTTTTGACATGCAGATTGCCTATACCGATTTGAAAGAAAACCCCGCTCTGCCGTATCAATATGTCGCGGAATTATCGGATTTGGCAAAGCAGAGCGATATTCTGGTCATCGCTATTTCAGGCGGGCCGGGTCGTGAAGGATTAATTAATGCTGATATTTTCTCGCTGATGCCTGAACGCGCCATCCTGATTAATATTGCCCGGGGCAATATGGTGAATCAACAGGATCTTATTGATGCGTTGCAGCAGAAAAAAATAGCCGGCGCAGGATTGGATGTGTTTAGTAATGAACCTCATGTTCCCGACGAGTTTATTGGCATGGATAATGTGGTTTTATTACCGCATATTGCCAGTGCGACAATAGAAACACGTATTCAGATGAGTAATATTGTTTTCTCAAATATTGATGCTCATTTTAAAGGTGAGAAAGAGCCTACGGCGATTTATTAATTAACTTATTTTTTAAATTTAATCGCGTCACTAATTTTTTATCTGTTTTATGTACGGACAATCCTCTGTTGTTCTAATTAACTGTTCTAATCAACAGAGGAGTGTTTCTCTTATTTTGAAGAGGCATGACAAGCATGGACAATAAGATCCCTAATGCTCGCTGGTTACGTGTCATCGTTCCGATCATGATTGCATGTATTATTTCTTTTATGGATCGGGTAAATATCAGTTTTGCGCTGCCTGGAGGAATGGAGACGGATTTAGGCATGGGCAGCCAAATGGCCGGACTTGCCGGAGGCATATTTTTCATTGGCTATCTGTTTCTGCAAATTCCCGGCGGACGGATGGCGGTGCACGGCAGCGGCCGGAAATTTATCGCCTTTTCCCTGTTTGGGTGGGCGGTGATTTCCATCCTGACCGGTCTGGTAACCAATCACTATCAATTGTTGTTCCTGCGCTTTTTACTGGGCGTTTCTGAAGGCGGGATGCTGCCGGTGGTTCTGACGATGGTCAGCAACTGGTTTCCGGAAAAAGAAATTGGCCGCGCGAACGCGTTTGTCATGATGTTTGCCCCGCTGGGCGGCATGTTTACCGCGCCGTTATCCGGGTTCATCATCAACGCGCTTGACTGGCGCTGGCTGTTTATTCTGGAAGGCGGACTGTCGGCCGTTGTTCTGGTGATGTGGTGGTTTGTTATCAGCGATCGTCCTGAAGAGGCCAAATGGCTGTCTGAGAAAGAACGCAATTATCTGGTCACGGAGCTGGCCCGGGAGAGGGAAGAACGGGTTCGTATCGCGCCGGTGACCAATGCCCCGCTGAAAGAGGTGTTTCTGAATAATGGTCTGGTTAAGCTGATTATCCTGAATTTCTTTTATCAAACAGGTGATTACGGTTATACGCTTTGGCTTCCCACCATTTTGAAAAATCTGACCGGCGGCAGCATGGCGTCAGTGGGCGTTCTGGCTATCCTGCCGTTTGTCGCGACCATTCTGGGTATTTATGCCATCTCCATTCTGGTGGACAAGACCGGTAAACGTCGTCTGTTCATTATGCTGTCGCTGTTCTGCTTTGCGGCGGGTTTGATTTGTTCGGTGCTGTTCAGAAATTATCCCGTCGCGTCTTATATTTCTCTGGTGGTGTGCGGTTTCTTCCTGAAAGCGGCAACCGGACCTTTCTGGTCCATTCCAGGACGCATTGCCGTTCCTGAAGTGGCAGGGGGCGCTCGCGGCGTGATTAATGGACTGGGGAATCTGGGTGGCTTTTGCGGTCCCTATCTGGTCGGCGTGATGCTCTATTTCTTCGGGCAGGCTACGGCGGTTTGCGTACTGGCGGCCTCCCTGATTATTGCCGGACTGGTTACCTGCCTGTTGCCGGAAACGTGCGATATGTCCGTCGATAAAAACGCCAAGGTAAAGCCGCTTGGTCGTGTTGAGCGAACATAGTGTCGTATTGAGCAAACACAGCGTTATCCCGCTGGCTGCGATACGTTGCGATCGCAGCCGGTAGTGTAGAAGTCGGAGTGGGTTATGAATGTGCAGCACCAGTTTGAATTATGTCAACAACAGCAGCAGTTGATTGTTTTACCTGAATTTAATCGCCAACTGGCCTGGTCATTGGGTGAAGCAATAAAACATCAGGCGGAGCGCCAGTCTCTGTCGCTGGCGATGAGTATTACCGTTAATCACCAAACCTGGTTCAGTTATGCCATGCCGGGTACGACGAAGGAAAATCTGGATTGGCTGCGCCGTAAACGTAATGTGGTGGAACTGCTGGAGATGAGTTCCTATGCCGCCAGCCTGATGTTACAAGTGCGCCAGACCACGTTGTCTGCCCGTTATGGGGTCAATGAACGTGACTATGCCGCGTTTGGCGGCGGATTCCCCTTACAGGTTAAACATGCCGGGATCGTCGGCAGCGTGGTGGTATCGGGCGCGCCGCATCGTGAAGATCACTCTTTTCTGGTCGGCGTGTTGGCGCGTTTTGCCGGTCTGACAGAAGAAACGATTGACCGCCTGATGCAGGAGGTTCAATGAACCCTGTCGTTGAGTGCGTCACACAGCAAATTATTACGCGTTCAGCGGTGAGTCGTCGGGCATATCTTGAACGGATTGCCGCCGCCAAAGAGACTAAGGTTCAGCGCTCCCAGCTGGCCTGCGGCAATCTGGCGCACGGTTTCGCCGCCTGTACGCCCGATGATAAAGCGATGCTCAGAAATATGGTGCATAGCGATATTGCGATTATTACGGCGTATAACGACATGCTTTCCGCCCATCAGCCCTACGAACATTATCCGGAGCAGTTAAAATCGGCGTTGCGTACCGTCGGCGCGGTGGGGCAGGTGGCGGGCGGCGTGCCCGCCATGTGTGATGGCGTGACGCAAGGGCAGGACGGTATGGAGCTGTCGCTAATGAGCCGCGACGTTATCGCCATGTCCGCCGCGGTGGGGTTGTCGCATAACATGTTTGACGGGGCCCTGTATCTCGGCGTGTGTGACAAAATTGTTCCCGGCCTGTTGATGGCGGCGCTGTCGTTTGGTCATCTGCCGGCGCTGTTTGTTCCTGCCGGGCCGATGACCAGCGGGTTGCCTAATAAAGAAAAAGTGCGGGTAAGGCAGCTTTACGCAGAGGGAAAGGTCGATCGTCAGGCGCTGCTGGAGGCAGAAGCCGCCTCCTATCACGGTATTGGCACCTGCACGTTCTACGGAACGGCCAATTCTAACCAGATGGTCATGGAAGTCATGGGGTTGCATTTGCCCGGAGCGTCTTTTGTTCATCCTGATACGCCGTTGCGTCAGGCGTTGAATGATGCCGCCGCCCGTCAGATTGTGCGTATGACGGCGGTTTCCGGTAATTATCTGCCCGTCGGACATCTGGTCAATGAACAGGTAATCGTCAATGGCATTGTGGCGCTGCTGGCCAGCGGCGGATCGACGAATCTTACCATGCATCTGGTCGCCATCGCCCGCGCCGCCGGAATTCTGATCAACTGGGATGATTTTTCCCGGTTGTCTGAGGTTGTTCCCCTGCTGTGCCGTATTTATCCGAATGGCCCGGCGGATATTAACTACTTCCAGGCCGCGGGTGGCGTTCCCTTGCTGGTGCGTGAATTACTCAATAGCGGTCTGCTGCATGAGGATGTAGAAACGGTTGCCGGTCGGGGATTGCAGCGTTACACCCTGGAACCTTATCTTGCAGAAGAGGGCCTCCGGTGGCGGAACGGCCCGGAGATCTCGATGGATTC
Source organism: Brenneria roseae subsp. americana (assembly GCF_003115815.1). NCBI lineage: Bacteria > Pseudomonadati > Pseudomonadota > Gammaproteobacteria > Enterobacterales > Pectobacteriaceae > Brenneria > Brenneria roseae. The sequence continues at coordinate 110,006 of NZ_QDKJ01000011.1, forward strand.
GTCGGTCATTACCTCTGTCGGCCAGCCTTATTCGCCACACGGCGGATTAAAAGTGCTGTCCGGTAATATAGGCCGCGCCGTGATGAAAACCTCAGCGGTTCCCGATGATGCGCTGATCGTTGAAGCGCCTGCGGTGGTGTTTGACAGCCAGCATGATGTTGGTCCCGCCTTTGACCGTGGTGAGCTCGATAAGGATTGTGTCGTCGTGGTGCGTTATCAGGGACCGCAAGCCGTGGGCATGCCGGAGTTGCATAAGCTGATGCCGCCGCTGGGGGTGCTGATGGATAAGGGATTTCGCGTGGCGCTGGTCACCGATGGCCGTCTGTCGGGAGCCTCGGGGAAAGTGCCGTCAGCGATACATGTCACCCCGGAAGCCTGTGATGGCGGGCTGCTGGCGAAAATCCGCACCGGCGACATCATCCGTATTAACGGACACACCGGGGAGATTTCACTACGGGTTGACGATGAGGTGTTAGCGCAGCGCGTCGTTAAACCGTATGATTTAACGCCCTATCATCAGGGGTGCGGCAGGGAACTTTTTACCGCGTTGCGTGAGCGGCTTTCCGGCGCGGAACAAGGGGCCTGCTGTATTCCTTTCTGAAGGTAAAACCGGGAACTTATTGTTCCCGGTTTATACATTGCGTTACAGCACCAGTCCTGCGATAGATGCGGAAAGAATGCTCACCAGCGTTGAACCATAAACCAGTTTCAGACCGAAACGGGAAACCACGTTGCCTTGTTGCTCATTCAAACCTTTAATCGCACCGGCGATAATACCGATCGATGAAAAGTTGGCGAAAGACACCAGGAAGACAGACAGGATGCCCACGCTGCGCGGCGACAGCGTGTCCGCCACTTTTTGCAGCTCCAGCATGGCCACGAATTCATTGGATACAAGTTTGGTTGCCATAATGCTGCCAACCTGTAGGGCTTCATGAGAGGGGATACCCATAATCCAGGCAAACGGATAGAAAGCGTAGCCGAGGATATCCTGGAAGCTCACGCCGAAGACGGCGCTGAAAATGGCGTTAATGGCGGCGATCAGGGCGATAAAGCCAATCAGCATGGCGGCCACGATAACCGCGACTTTGAAACCGGCCAGGATATATTCGCCCAGCATTTCAAAAAAGCTCTGACCCTCGTGTAGATTACCTAACTGTAGCTCCGGTTCGTCGCCCACTTTGTAAGGATTGATAAGTGACAGCACGATAAAAGTACTGAACATATTCAGGATCAGGGCGGCGACCACGAACTTGGCATCAAGCATGGACATGTAGGCGCCGACGATGGACATGGAAACCGTCGACATGGCGGTGGCGGCCATGGTGTACATCCGTTTTTCGGACATCTTGCCCAAAATGTCTTTGTAGGCAATGAAGTTTTCGGACTGGCCGAGAATCAGTGAACTGACGGCGTTAAAGGATTCAAGTTTCCCCATGCCGTTCACTTTGGACAGCACCGTCCCGATCACACGAATGATGATGGGCAGCACTTTGATGTATTGCAAAATCCCGATCAGCGCAGAAATGAAGACGATAGGGCAGAGCACTTTGAAGAAGAACGAGATCAGGTTCTTTTCACTATTGACCATGTCACCGAAGACGAAATCAGTCCCCTGACCGGCGAATCCGAGCAGTTTATCGAAGAGCGCCGCAACCCCTTTTACCGCACCCAACCCGATATTCGAATAGAGAAAAAAGTAGGCCAGCAGGATTTCAATAACCAGCAGTTGAATAATAAAACGGATACGGATGCTTTTACGATCCCGGCAGACAAGTAGCGCCAGAGCGGCAACGACAATCAACGCCAAAACAAATTGCGCAATATGGGATAGAGACATGTTTGCTCCAAATATGAGGCAGGCCAAGTTTTCCACGTCATTCTATGTAACGCGTTCACTAAAAATGAGATGAAGAACACAAAAACGCAATTATATCTTGGGAAGATATCGAAACTAAACGGTGTATCTCGTTATGAAGGCACTTTTATCCATTCATTATTTTGATACCACCTTGTGGCAGGCGATATTTTCATCAGTCAAGCGCGTTAATCATCCGCATTTGCCAAATTGGGGGGGAGCTTACGACTTTGTCGATCAGGTATTCCGGGCCTGATTTTTCAGCCATTGGATAAACGCGTTGATTTTTGGCCACTGCCGGTCCGACAGGGTGGTGATGTAGTAGCGCTGTTCGCACTTCATTTCCAGCCCCGGAAACGGCACGATCAGTTCTTTGCTTTCCAGCCGTTTGCTCACCAGTTTGCGCCGGCCCATCGCCACGCCAATATGGTTCATGGCGGCGATCACCGCCAGATCGGAGCGATCGAATCCCATCCCGCACTGTCTTTCATCAAGCGTTATCGAAAAATGGCTGGCCCAGGCGCTCCATTCACCGACGTCCGAGTCATAGCTCCATGCCTGCCGATCGTGTAATAACGTGCATCGGCGCAGATTGTCCGGCTTGGCGATCAGGTCAAAACGCTGGGCGTATTCCGGGCTGCATACCGGCACCATCGATTCATCCATCAGATGCTCGCAGGCCAGTTTTTCCGGCGTTTTATCGTCGAAGTAAATGGCCAAATCGATGCCCGCGCCGCTGAAATCCACCATTTCATTGCCGGTCAGAATATTCAGGCTGATGGCCGGGTAATGACGGGCGAAGTCAGCCAGCTTCGGCACCAGCCAGCATTGGGCGACGGATGGCCGGGAATAGACGGTCAGCATCCCTGAGAGTTCCTGGCTTTTGATCTCCAGGATCTCCTGATTGAGGTAGTTCAGCGATGATTTGAACACGGAAAACAGCCGTTCGCCTTCCGGGGTCAGTTCCACCCTGCGGTGGAAGCGCTGAAACAGGCGAAAACCCAGCTCATCCTCCAGATGATTGATCCGGTGGCTGACGGCGCTGGGGGTCAGGGATAGCTCCTCTGCCGCCAGCGCAAAGGAGCTGTGGCGGGCGGCGACTTCAAAGGTGTGTAGCCGCGATAACTGGTAGCCGTTCAGGTGTTTATTTCGGACAAGATAATGGTTGGCGTCGTACATGGCTGAGTTCAGTGATGGTTCCTGGATGATGCGAGCATAACGTAATTATCCGGGCTGCGGTGCATAAGGATGAATTCTTGTGATGCAAAAGCAGGATTATGGCGAGGTTACGACCAATATCACACATTTGATTTAATCTGCTTCATGTGTAGCGCATTTTTGATCGTTTGTCAGCCCCGCCAACTTCTTATCCAATAGTTGCGTAAATTCAACATGGCTGAGAACAGATATGAACGAACAAATCTGGGTAGTCTGTACCTTATTAACAAGCATAATCATCATCATATTGACCATCGTTAAATTCAAAGTGCATCCCTTCCTGGCGCTGCTGCTGGCCAGTTTCTATGTTGGCACGCTGATGGGGATGAACCCGCTGGACATGGTAAACGCCATTGAAGGCGGGATCGGCGGAACGCTCGGGTTTCTTGCCGCCGTGATTGGTCTGGGGACGATTCTTGGCAAGATGATGGAAATTTCCGGCGCGGCGGAGCGTATCGGTATTACGTTGCAAAAGTGCCGCTGGTTGTCGCCGGACGTCATCATGGTGCTGGTGGGATTGATCTGCGGTATTACCCTGTTCGTGGAGGTTGGGGTCGTGCTGTTGATTCCGCTGGCCTTCTCCATTGCCAAAAAGACCCATACTTCACTGCTGAAACTGGCCATCCCGCTGTGTACCGCGCTGATGGCGGTTCACTGCGTGGTGCCTCCCCACCCGGCGGCGTTGTATGTCACCAATAAACTGGGTGCGGATATTGGTTCGGTGATCGTTTATGGACTGCTCGTCGGGCTGATTGCTTCACTGATCGGCGGCCCGCTGTTCCTCAAGTTTCTCGGTAACCGTCTGCCATTTAAAACCGTGCCCGCGGCGTTTTCAGAACTGGAGGTGCGCCGGGAAGAGGATCTGCCTTCACTGGGCGCCACGTTGTTCACCGTACTGCTGCCGATTGTGCTGATGCTGATCAAAACCGCAGCGGAACTGAACATGGAAAAAGATTCTGCGCTGTACAACTTCCTGGAGTTTATCGGTAATCCCATCACGGCCATGTTTATCGCCGCGTTTGTCGCCTATTACGTGCTGGGCATTCGCCGGAATATGGGAATGAGTACGCTGCTGACCAAAACGGAAGACTGCTTCTCCTCGATCGCCAATATTCTGCTGATTATCGGGGCGGGCGGCGCGTTTAACGGCATCCTCAAAGCGAGTGGACTGGCCGATACGCTGGCGGCGGTGCTGTCGAATATGCACATGCACCCGATTCTGCTGGCGTGGCTGGTCGCCATCATTCTGCATGCTGCCGTGGGCTCCGCCACAGTGGCGATGATGGGGGCGACCGCCATTGTCGCGCCGGTGTTGCCCATGTATCCAGACATCAGCCCGGAGATCATTACGTTGGCTATCGGCTCCGGCGCCATCGGTTGTACCATCGTGACGGATTCCCTGTTCTGGCTGGTGAAGCAGTATTGCGGTGCGACGTTGAGTGAAACATTCAGGTATTACACCGTGGCGACCTTTATTGCCTCGTTGATTGCGCTGGGCGCGACCTTCCTGCTTTCTTATGTTGTGTGATCAAGAAGAGAAAAGTGATGAACAAGACCGAAATTGAAAAACTCGTTGTGCAATACCCATTGGTGCTGCGCCTCATCGATTTAGACGCTGTAACCTGGTTTAACCCCAACGTGACATCGCTGGAACAAGGGCTTCCCTATGTCGGGCTGACGGCAGAGGATGTTGCCGATGCGGAAGCCCGTTTGCAGCGCTTTGCTCCTTTTCTGTGCCTGGCTTTTCCGGAAACGGCCAGAACGATGGGCATCATTGAGTCCGAAGTGGTGGCCATTCCGGCGATGCAGAAAGCGCTGGAGCAGCGTTACCAGCAGACGATCGCCGGCCAGGTATGGTTGAAAAAAGATAGCCACCTGCCAATTTCCGGTTCTATCAAGGCGCGGGGCGGAATTTATGAAGTCCTGGCTCATGCGGAAAAACTGGCGTTGGACGCAGGCATGCTCAGTCTGGAGGATGATTACCGCATTCTCTGTTCCGACAAATTTCGCCGGTTTTTCAGTCAGTACAGCATTGCGGTGGGCTCCACCGGCAATCTGGGGATGTCGATTGGCATCATGAGCGCCAGACTGGGGTTCAGCGTCAGCGTACACATGTCCGCCGACGCCCGCGCCTGGAAAAAGCAAAAGCTGCGTGATAATGGCGTGAACGTGGTGGAATATGCCGAAGATTATGGCGTTGCCGTGGCGCAGGGACGAAAAGAGGCGGAGTCTGATCCCCACTGCTTTTTCATCGACGATGAAAATTCGCGCACGCTGTTTCTGGGTTATGCCGTCGCCGGAAACCGCCTGCGCCAGCAGTTTGAACAGATGAATTTGCAGGTTGATGAGCAGCACCCGCTGTTTGTCTATCTGCCATGCGGCGTGGGCGGGGGCCCCGGCGGCGTGGCGTTTGGCCTGAAGCTGGCGTTCGGCGATTGCGTACACTGTATTTTTGCTGAGCCGACCCATTCGCCTTGTATGCTGTTAGGCGTTCATACCGGGCTGCATGACGGGATCTCGGTACAGGATATTGGCATCGATAATCTGACGGCGGCAGACGGGCTGGCCGTGGGCCGCGCCTCCGGCTTCGTCGGACGAGCGATGGAGCGCCTGCTGGACGGGTTTTATACCCTGAGCGATCAGGAAATGTATGACCTGCTTGGCCTGCTTGATGACTGTGAAGGCATTCAGCTGGAACCCTCCGCGCTGGCCGGCATGGCCGGTCCGCTGCGGGTGTGTGCGGATACGGCGTACCAACATCGTATGGGGATGGACGCCGCCATGATGCAGCGGGCGACGCATCTGGTCTGGGCGACCGGCGGCGGTATGGTGCCGCCCGACGAAATGGCGAAATATCTGGCGGCGGCCCGGCGGGCCTAATGCGGCGGCGCACTGCGGTTACGCGTGTCGCGGCACGGAGATAGGCGGGTAAACACATCCTGAATCGCATCTGCGATTCAGGATGAGCGCCTCTATTTCCACAGAGAACCGTGAATTACGCGTCAGCGTGTGATTTTTAGGGTAATCGGTTTCACTAAATGGCGATGCTGCGGTGCCGTCAACCGTTCGACGGCGATTTCTTTTGCGGCGGCGCGCTGACGGAATGGCGACGAACCAATGTCGGACTGAACATGTTGGTGGTTTCTTTGAGCGGTGTGCCATGAGACAGCGCAATGGCCAGCTCCGCTGCGTGTATTGCCATCGCTGAAACCGGATAATGTATGGTGGTTAACCGCGGGCGCAGATAACGGGCGATCAGAACATCATCAAACCCCACCACGGACATATCCTGCGGTACGTTAATGCTATTATCACTCAGCACCGACAGGGCGCCGGCCGCCATGGAGTCGTTGTAACACACCACGGCCGTCATATTGCCGCCACGGCTGAGCAACTCGGTCATTGCCGATTCTCCGCCCAGTTCATCCGGTGAGGCCCGGGCAATCAGGCGTTCATCCAGCTCAATACCATGCTCCTGCAAGGCATCAATATAGCCTTGCAGACGGTCGAATGAGTCGGAAATCTGGTGATTCGAGCAGAGGAAACCGATTTTCTGATGGCCTTCCTGAATCAGATGACGGGTGGACAGCCAGGAACCGTAACGGTCATCCAGCGCGACACAGCGGGTTTCGTAACCCGGTAGCGTACGGTTGATCAACACCATATCCGGTATATGGCTCATCAACGTCGCCAGTTCCTGATCGGAAATCATTTTGGCGTGTACCACTAGTCCGGCACAGCGATGCCGAATCAGCTGTTCGATCGCTTTTTTTTCCTGTTCGGCGTTGTGATAGCCATTGCCGATGAGCAGGAACTTTCCTGTTTGCTGAGCGATCTGTTCCACGGATTTGACCATGGTGCCGAAGAAAGGATCGGAAACATCCGCTACCACAATGCCAAGCGTTTCCGCACTTTGGTGGGCAAGCGCGCGGGCATTGGCGTTTGGGTGATACTGTAATTCAGCCATTGCCTTATGCACGGCTTCCCGTGAAGCGCTGCTGGCTTTGGGGGAATTGTTGATGACCCGCGAGACCGTTGCAACAGATACACCTGATAGACGAGCGACATCCTTTATTGTTGCCATTGAGCATTCCTGAACAGTGAAATGCGTTGTCGTGTGACATAAATACCAGAGGGCTTTTATGTTTTATATACCTTTCTTTCCTGAAGCGGCGGCGTTGTCGGCTGCGGGAACCCATGTGAACCACTTATCCGGGTAAGTGTATCGGGACTCGCTCGAGCCATCTTGCTGCATGTCACTCCAATAACTTTAGGTATAGCCTAACGCACAGATTATGAGAAAAAACAGGTGGCTTGTACTTATAAAGGTACAGGTTTTCTATTGATGTTACCCATTCGTCTCCTTCCTTGCGGTACCCAGACCGTGCTTATGTGATCTGTATCAACAATCATTTCCAACTTGTCTCTTCCCAAACGGTATCCCGAGGTTTAAATTTAGGGTAACCGATTACACTTAAAAGGTAAATCAACCGGCCTGATTGCGCTGGATTTAATGATATGAGCACGCTTATCGCTTATTTTTTCGTGAAACTGATTACATTTTCATGTCTGAACGGCTTTGCGCTGTGAATTTATCTGATGTATCTCCCAGACAAAAGGCGGTGGCGTGGCGCATCCTGTTGACGATTGAACAGATATCGCGCGGCCGTACAGAGTTTATGTCTTGTTTTGAGGAATGATCTTATGCTGTTTGAACCAACTGAACACCCGCATCGCCGCTTTAATCCGCTGAAAGGCGAGTGGGTGCTGGTGTCGCCGCATCGGGCCAAACGTCCATGGCAAGGACAGCAGGATGAGCCCGATCGGAGTACGCCGCCATCTCACGATCCGAGCTGCTATCTGTGCGCGGGTAACACACGGATCACCGGCGATATTAATCCGCAATATCAGGGAACGTTTGTTTTCACGAATGATTTCTCGGCCCTGATGGAGGATACCCCGGCCGTACCCGTGCGCGATGATCCGCTGTTTCGCATGGAGCGCGCCCGAGGCGTCAGCCGTGTGATCTGTTTCTCGCCCGATCACGGTAAAAGCTTGCCAGAGCTTGCGCTGCCTGCGCTGAGAGGCGTGATCGACGCCTGGAGCCAGCAGACGTCGGAGTTGGGAAAACGCTATGCATGGATTCAGGTTTTTGAAAACAAAGGTGCGATGATGGGGTGTTCTAACCCGCATCCGCACGGGCAGATATGGGCCAACGACTTTTTGCCGAACGAAGCACGGCGTGAAGATCGGCATCAGCGTGATTATTTTGCCCAATATGGCGCGCCGTTGCTGCTGGATTATGTTCAGCGCGAGCTGGCGGAGGGCACGCGTCTGGTCGTGGAAACAGAACACTGGCTGGCCGTCGTCCCTTATTGGGCCTCCTGGCCGTTTGAAACGCTGCTGCTGCCTAAGTTTGCTGTACAGCGGTTACCTCAATTGAACGATGCGCAGCGGGACGATTTGGCCGTTGCGCTGAAAAAATTGACCAGCCGTTACGATAACCTGTTTCAGTGTTCATTCCCTTATTCGATGGGATGGCATGGGGCGCCGTTCAATGGTGAAGATAACCCCCACTGGCAGCTTCATGCCCACTTTTATCCTCCGTTATTACGCTCTGCCAGCGTGCGCAAGTTTATGGTCGGCTACGAGATGCTGGCTGAAGCGCAGCGCGATCTGACGGCGGAACAGGCTGCTGAACGCCTGCGCGGCGTGAGTGATATTCATTTCCATGAGCAAATTTGAGGTCATTTTATGAGCCGTATTGATTCTCTGCGACAGTCCGCCGAGTCCGTCTTTGTCCGTGTATTCGGCTATGCGCCGGATGCCAATATTCAGGCGCCCGGCCGGGTGAACCTGATCGGGGAACATACCGACTATAACGATGGTTTTGTTTTGCCCTGTGCTATCGACTATCAGACGGTCATCAGCGCTGCCGTGCGGCAGGACAACATGGTACGGGTCGTGGCGGTAAACAGTGATAGCCAGCAGGACGAGTTCGATCTTACCCGCGACATTGAACGTCATCCGGAATACACCTGGGCCAACTATGTGCGGGGAACCGTCAAGTTCCTGCAAGCGCGCGGGCTGCCGCTCAGCGGCATGGATATGGTGATTTCAGGGAATGTGCCGTCGGGGGCCGGGCTGAGCTCTTCCGCTTCGCTGGAGGTGGCGATCGGTCAGACATTCAAGACATTGAATAACCTGAGTGTGAGCCAGTTAGATCTGGCACTGACAGGACAGCAGGCTGAGAACGATTTTGTGGGCTGTAGCTGCGGTATCATGGATCAGTTTATTTCCGCTCAGGGGCAGGCGGGTCATGCGCTGTTGATCGATTGCCGTTCTCTGGAAGGACGTGCCGTGCGGATGTTGGCTGGCGTGGACGTGTTGATTGTTAACTCCAATGTTCGCCGCGGGCTGGTGGACAGTGAGTACAACACGCGCCGCCAGCAATGCGAAGCGGCGGCTCGTTATTTTGGCGTCAAAGCGCTGCGCGATCTTTCTCTGCCGCAGTTTGAAGCGGGGGCAGCAGGACTCGATCCGCTGGTAGCCCGCCGCGCCCGGCATGTCATCACGGAAAATAGCCGCACGCTGGAAGCCGCCGATGCACTGGCGCGTCAGGATGCGAAACGGCTGTTTACGCTGATGGCGGAATCACATGTTTCTATGCGTGATGATTTTGAAATCACCGTGCCGCAGATTGATACGCTGGTTGAGCTGATTAAGGACCAGGTCGGCGGGCGCGGGGGCGTAAGGATGACCGGCGGCGGCTTTGGCGGTTGCATCGTCGCGCTGATCCCGTCGGCGCTGACGGACGAAGTTATTCAGGTGATTGAACGCGAATATCCCGTTCGCACCGGCTTAACCCCCTCGATATATCTGTGCCAGCCTTCTGATGGGGCGGGGCGGCTGAATTGAGATTAAGAACGGATTTAGAGGCGCTTTTCGGCGTAAGCTATTGCATTTCCTCCCTCCCTGAGAAGAAGGGGAGGAGGAAACCTGAAGGATTGGTCATCAACCTGAGTATTGCAAAGGCCATACCGCATTCACGGTAATAAACATAGGGTCGCCAGCCCCAGAAAAATAAAAAATCCGCCGGTATCGGTAATGGCCGTAATCATCACGCTGGAGCCCACCGCAGGGTCGCGCCCGAGAGCGACCATCGATAGCGGGATCAATACGCCCATCAGCGCCGCCAGCAACAGATTGAGCAGGATGGCCAGCATCATGACTCCGCCCATTGCCATACTGCCATACAGCGCATAGGTCACCAGCCCCATAATGGAGCCCCATATCACGCCGTTGACCAGCGCCACCCCTAGCTCTTTCAGCAACAGGTAAGATTTTTTGCCGTGCTCCAACTGGTGTAGCGCCAGCGCTCGTACAATCATGGTAATGGTCTGATTACCGGTGTTGCCTCCGATACCGGCAACAATGGGCATCAGCGTCGCCAGCGCCACCAGATGGGCGAGCGTATCTTCAAACAGGCCGATGACGCGTGAGGCGACCAGTGCGGTGCAGAGATTGATGGCCAGCCATGCCCAACGGTTACGCACCGCTTTATAGACCGGGGCGTATACATCTTCGGATGGGGTTAACCCGCCCGAACGACGCAGATGGCTGTCACTTTCTTTATTCACGACATCCATAATATCTTCGACCGTCAGGCGTCCCATCAGCTTGCCTTTGCTATCGACGACGGCGGTGGAGATCAGGTTATAACGCTCAAATGCGCCCGCTGCCTCTTCGAGTCGTTCTTCAGGCTGGAACATCAGCGGATGGGTTTCCATGACCGTCGCAACCGGCGTTTTGGGCGGGTGGAGTAAAATAGCTGCCAGAGAGAGCTCGCCAATCAGCGTATTTTTTCTATCGGTGACGAACAGTTTATCGGTGGAGTCTGGGATGGTTTTACGGTAACGCAGGTAACGCTGAACCGCGGCCAGCGTGACATCGGCACGGATGGTGATGAGTTTGAAATCCATCAGATAGCCGATGCAATCTTCGTCGTAGTTAATCGCTTCCCGTAGCTGTGCCCGCTGCCTGGCCTCCAGCGTGGTCAATATTCTCCCCAGCAGGCTGCGAGGCAGGCGACGCGAGAGCTGTGCCTGTTCATCCACATCCAATATGCGCACCGCTCTCAGGATTTCTTTATCCTTCATGTCCTTGATCAGGTCGTCAGAAATGCTGTCCGACACTTCAATCAATACGCGTCCGCGCTTTTCAATGGGGATTAGCCGCCACAGGGCCAGGCGTTCATCATACGGCAATGATTCCAGCAGATCGGCCAGGTCGGCAGCATGCAATTCGGCGATCAACTGGCAGATTTCGGCCGTTTGATCGAGTAATTGTTTGTTTTCTTTGTCAGTAACACGAGGCTGTCGGTTGAGAATATCTTCAACCAACGCCTTGTTTTCCAATAAGAGAAGTGAGATCCGACGCCGCTGGGCGCTCAGTTTTTTTACTGTCGACATGGGTGATTTCCGCTCTATGTTTGGCGTTCCTGGTCTGATTTTTATTTCCGTTATTCTGTGTCCGACTGAAATGCAGGCGTGTAACGGTGAGCGAGTGCCCCTGTAAATGTCCGTTCATGAATAAACGTAGCGCAAAATCAGAGAATTAAGAATAGCTATATAATGTTTCAGCCTGATGGTTTATGGATCGCCAAGTACGAATAGGCGTTTGGGATCGCTTAAGCTGACAAGAAAAAAATGCGGTGGCGACGTATGCGCCATGCGGCCGTTTTTTTATGTTTTATATTCAGAGTTCGGTGTACAAACCCGTAGGCCGTGGATATTCCTGGATGAATAACGCAACAAAGCGAGGGCGTCTCAGCGTCCTTATAAAAAATCAGAACATAAAATGGGTCGGATAAGGTTTGGCGCTATTCTTTCTTATTAATTAGCACATCATCTGCGGCAGGAGTGAGGGATTGTTCAGTACGCTGTTGTTGTTTGTCCTGATGATAGACAAATGCGCTGACGGTGGAGTAGGCGAAACGACCTAAAAGAATGAAAAAACTGATGAGTAACACGGCACGAGCAATACGAGAACCACTTCGTCGAGGGCGTATTGATAATTGTCGTTTATGGGTAAGCGTGGACATTACCGGTAAATCTCCAGTGGAAGCGAATATTCGCTGTTTTTTATTTAGGCACAAGCACAGGGATAGGTCAATCTGCCTGAACAAAAAAGATGGCGTTCGATCTTCTTTTCGCACGTTCGGTAAAAGAGAATTTATATTTCAGGAAAGGAATCGTCTGATCATGCTGGCAATGAAATCCCGCCCGAAAATCGGACGGGGAGGGCGGGTTTTACGCGGTGGTATTGATGTTGCGCCCTATCGCCGGATTAGCCGGTAACGGCGGTAATGCCTGAAGAATACCGGCGGCAACAGCCTCTTGGTTGTCGAGCGCTTTTTTCAGCACCAGCGCGCTGGCCTCACTACTGGTCTGTAGGTTACTGAGGTCGGTGGCAAGTGATGCAATCTGTGAGACATCCATTGGTACGCTCCTTACGGTGTATGAGATGGATTGATCCCCACCATGGAAAAAAGGGGGGCCCCTTGTCTGCCAATGTTACATGATGTCAGCAACGGGCTTTTGCCGGCCATCGTCTTGGTATCGGCTTTATTTCCTCAAACTTTACGCTAGCCTTATTAAGCCATTCAGTATAGTTTCTGCGCCGTCGATCCTCAATCAGGCCTTTTCTTCTTCAATAATCAGTTTCCAGCCCGTCACATCCTGCCAGTACTCCTGTTCCCGCTCCAGATCGAGTTGTATCAGCGTGTTCTGAGTAAAAAAGTCATGCGGGAAGATCAGCGTCCAATGATTGTCGTCCGTCAGCAGTCTGAGCGTTTCCGGCGTGGTTGTCGCCTGTCGTTGATTATTCAGCAACGTCGCCAGACGCAACAGCTGAACCATCGGCAGGTACTGTTTTTTCTTGAAGAGATTCAGGCGCGGCAACTCTTCCAGCTTGATGGCTTTACGATGCAGACGCACAATCAGCGACAGCAGGATTTGCTGTTCCTGATTGAAACCGGGCAGATTGGTGTTTTGCAGAATGTACGCGGAATGGCGATGCATGCCGCTGTGATTAATGCCCAGTCCGACCTCATGCAGCATAGCCGTCCAGTTCAGAATGGCCTCAAGCTGCGGATGCACCAGATTGGGGTTTTGCTTCGCCCATTGTGCATACAGTTGCTCGGCCGTCTCTTTCACCCGGCGAGCCTGTTCGCGATCGATATTGTAATGACTGGCAAGGCTTTGCGCCGTGCGGATACGGATATCCTGATGGCGGAAGCGGCCTTCCATTTCATACAACACGCCTTCCCGCAGGGCGCCATCGGATAGGCGCAGTTCTTTGATGGCCAGCGCGTCAAATATACCGCACAGAATCGCCAGACCGGGCACCAGCACCGACTGACGATCTTCCGGCAGGCCCGGCAGACTAAGCGATTTAAAGTTTTTAAACTGTACAATCTGACCGCGCAGCATCTCCAGACGTTCCGGGGTGATCAGGCCGTCTTTCTCACCCATTTCCACCAGAATTTCATGGGTTGCCTTGATCGTGCCGGACGCGCCGAGGGCATATTGCCAGCCATAAATGCGGTATTCCCAGGCCAGGGTCTCCAGCTTCTGGGCGGCGGCTAAGCGAGCGCGTTTGAAATTGGTTTCGCTGATTTCACCGTGGGGGAAGAATTGCTGTGCGAAGCTGACGCAGCCCATGCGGCGGCTTTCCACCAGCATGGGTTCAAAGTCTTCACCGATAACCAATTCGGTAGAGCCGCCGCCAATATCGATCACCAGCTTGCGTCCCTTTTCCGGCTGAGTATGTTCAACGCCCATAAAGATCAGACGGGCTTCCTCATGGCCTGAAATGATTTCAATCGGATAAGGAATGATTTCCGCGGCACGACGCAGGAACTCCTGCGCATTTGCCGCCTGACGCAGGGCGTGCGTACCCACAATGGAAACGTTCAGCGCTGAAAAGCCCTGTAATCGTTCGGCAAACAGCGCCAGACAGCTTAAACCCCGCTCCATGGATTCTTCACTGAGCATGTTCTTGCTATCCAGACCGTCAGCCAGATGAACCCGATGTTTCAAACGGCTGAGCACCTGAAGTGCACCGTTTACCACACGCGCCACCACCATATGAAAACTGTTGGAACCCAGATCGACAGCGGCAAATTCCTGGGGTTTCTCAACGTCTTTATCTTTGTTGTTCGTTAATGGCATTATTCAGGCTTATCTCCGGGTTGCTCAAGCGCCTTGATGTAATCATAAATGGCATTTTGCGCGCGTACTTTACGCCTGTTGCCGCGTAACACATAGCGGTTACTCAACTCTTTATCAATGATGCGGGCTTTGACGGTATCGCTGAACAGAATATCCAGGATTTCCAATACCCGATTTTTCAATATAGGGTCGAGCATTTCTACGGCCACTTCAATACGATAATCGATGTTGCGCGTCATCCAATCGGCGGAAGAGAGGTAGACTTTCTTATCCCCTCCATTATGGAACACATATACACGGTCATGTTCCAGATAGCGATCGACAATACTGATTACCTGAATATTTTCGCTGATGCCGGGTAAATTCGGGATCAGCGAGCACATGCCGCGAACCAGCAGGTTAATCTTAACGCCCGCGGCGGAGGCCTGATACAGTCTTTCCGCCAGCCCCTTGTCAACCAGGTTGTTGACCTTGAGCGTAATCCCTGCCGCGATCCCTGACCGGGCATTGTCGATCTCTTTATCGATTAATTTATAGAGCTTGTCACGCGAGTTTTGTGGCGAAACCAGTAAGTACTCGAAGGAAACCGGACGATAAGGGTTCTCGATGAAGTTGAATACCCGGCGCACCTCGTTGGTAATTCGCTCATCGGCGGTAATCAACGAGTAGTCGGTATACAGGCGGGCGGTTTTTTCGTTGAAGTTGCCGGTGCCGATATGGGCGTAACGCACAATGTTTTCTCCCTCGCGGCGCGAAATTAAAAACAGCTTGGCGTGAATTTTCAGTCCGGGCACGGAGAAAATGACGTGAACGCCCGCTTCGGTGAGCCGCTTCGCCCAGTGAATATTCGCCTCTTCATCAAAGCGCGCCTGCAATTCCACCACCACGGTGACTTTTTTGCCATTGTGCGCGGCATGAATCATCGAGGTGATGATGCGGGAATCTTTTGCTACGCGGTAAATATTGATTTTGATAGCCAGGACGCTGGGATCAAATGAGGCCTGACGCAGCAGTTCCAGAATGTGCTCGAAAGTATGGTACGGATAATAAAGCAGGACATCCCGCTCACGGATGGCATCAAAACCATTACGGAAATGAGTGAACCAATTGTGGCGCAGACGCGGCAGCGGTTTGTTGACCAGATTGGCGCGGCCCACATTCGGGAAGCTGATGAAGTCTTTAAAGTTATGGTAGCGGCCGCCGGGGATCACTGAATCAAAGGAAGAAATCCCCAGTTTCTCTTGTAACATTGTCACCATGGCATCGGGCATATCGCGCTGATAGACAAATCTCACCGGTTCCGCCGTGAGGCGCTGCTTCAGACTGGATGACATCAGTTCCAACAGGCTGGATTCCATTTCCGTCACCAGATCGTACTCCGCATCACGCGTCATCTTCATGGAGTAAGCGTTCAAGGCGTCGTAATCGAAAAAACCTTTGAAAATGTCATCCAGACAGTAGCGCAGGATGTTATCGATCAGAATCATGGTTTTTCGACGGCGAGGCGCTTCAGCCGGCAGATTGACGAAACGCGGGACTTTGTCTGAAGGAATTTCCAGCAGGGCATAATTAATCCGATCGCCGCGGATGATTTCGACCGCAAGATAGGTATAGTCGTCTTTCAGGAACTGCACCAGATTGGTGTCGTGCTGGATCAGTATCGGGGTGATATGCGGGCGTAAGTATTGTCTGAAATACTCTCTTAACCAATCTTGCTGATTTGGGGAAACCTGACGTTCGTTGACCAGGAAAATCTGGTTTCGCGCCATTTCGAGTAATAACTCGTTGTAAAGGTTGTCAAATATCTGGTCTGTTCTCAGTACGCGCGCCTGAATTTTCCCCAGAAGGTGGCGTAGATTACCGTCCGATCCCTGTTCTTCGTTAATCAGAATTCGTCTTTTCAGATCGGCAAAACGGACTTTGTAAAACTCATCAAGATTATTGGAGTAAATGCCAAGAAAGCGCATGCGCTCGATCAATGGGTTGCTTTTATCCGCCGCTTCCTGAAGTACGCGTTCATTAAAGGACAACCAACTTAACTCTTTCTCAATGTAGAGTTTGCCCTGACTCATTGTCACTCCATTCAATTTAGTATGCCGAGATCTATCCAATTATTCCCACCCAATAGATTTCAAGGTGCAATGACGATGGCTGCCCGTCCATACGCCGGCGGCGGTACTCCGCAGGCCTGGTTAACCTGGTGATCGGAAGCCAACACCACTGTAACCTGAAAGATGAAGGGTGTAACAACATGGTATAACAACATTATGGCGCGTTCATGACGATAAAATCGAATACACCTGGTGCCTTACCATTGTCATATTATGAGTGTAAAGGCAACATATGCTACCCGCTTTTTCTGCGGGAAAATAATGCATTCAGACTCTGACGACAGACACTTAACGGCGAGTTCAATGGCAAACACAGAGAGCAGATTACAGTATCAGGATCGCCGGCGGGCATGGATAGATCGCCTGACTTACCGCATGGTCGCAGGTAGCGGTTTGCTGGTGCTGATGGCGCTGCTGCTGATTTTCTTCTATCTGCTGTATGTTGTCACGCCGCTGTTTCTTTCGCCGTCGATGAGCGGGCAAAAGTCGATACCGCTGCAAGCGGCGGCTCCCGCGCTGACGATTGGCATCAGCGATAACGGACAGATTGGGTACAGGATTGATCGGCAAGGCTACGGTGAATTTCTCTCGCTGGCGTCCGGCACGCCGATGGCGCGTATCCCTCTGGCGCCGTCAGTCGTGCAAGTGGCCGGGAGCCACGGCGAACGACAGGTTTATGCGCTGGGGCAGCCGGATGGCAAGATAAGCATTGTCCAGCCAATCTTGCCGTTGCGGAACAATCAGCCTGCATACTGGCAATATCCATTTGGTGAGCAGCCGTTGTCGCTGGGATTACCTGCGCAACCACTGCGTCATTTGGCGGTGGCGTCCGTCGCGGAGAATCATCTGATGGTGGCGGCGATAACTCAGGATAATCGCCTGATGCTTATCGCCGTGGGGGAAAACGGCGTACAGCAAAAAGCGCAGGCGGCGCTCCCGAATGCCGCGGTAGAACAGCTGTTGCTGACGCCGGACGGACAGCAAATTTACCTGCTGGAAGGGACGAAAATCAGCTTATGGCAGCCCGAATCCACTTTACTGACACTGAGGGAAAACCGGCAGTTGAGCGTGCCGGGGCCATTGCGTCTGGCGTTATTGTCCGGCGGGCGTTCGCTGCTGGTTCAATCCGCCGAGGGACACATTAGTCAATGGTTCGATGTGCCGACGGAAAAGGGCATGCAATTGACGGAAATTCGCCGGTTTCCGGTAACGGCGGGGATGGATGCCTTGCTGGCTACCGAGCCTCAGCGGCGGGTTTTTGCGACGTTAACGCCACAGGGAAACCTATCACTGTTTGCCGGTAAACAATCGACCGCGTTGTTGACCAAAACGCTGCCGCCGGATGTGCGGCAACTGGCGTTTTCCCCACGCGGTAAAGCCCTGCTGGCCGAAACGGCGCAGGGCTGGCACAGCTGGCAGGTTGATAATCCCTATCCGGATATTAGCTGGAGCGGTTTGTGGCAAAAACAATGGTATGAAAACTACCCGGAACCGGAATATATCTGGCAATCAACCTCGGCAGATGACAGTTATCAGGCAAAGTTCAGCATAATGCCGCTGATGTTTGGCACATTGAAAGCCGCGATTTATGCGATGCTTTTTGCTACGCCGCTGGCGCTATCGGCGGCGGTGTATACCGCCAGTTTCATGTCGCCGGCCCTGCGCCGTTGGATCAAACCCACGATGGAGATTATGGGAGCGTTGCCCACGGTGGTGATTGGATTGATCGCTGCAATCTGGCTGGCGCCTTATTTTGAAACCTATCTCTCCGCCATTTTGATGATGCCGGTGTTATGGGTGATTACGGTTCTGGGATGCGGCTGGTTGATCGAACGCCTTCCTGCCGGCGTTCATCGTTGGTTTCCTGCGGGTTGGGATGTGTTGATCCTGCTGCCTGCCATTTTCCTGACCCTGTTTCTCGGTTGCTGGCTGGCGCCGATACTGGAGGCGTGGATATGGGGGCAGCCGCTGTATCAGTGGATGGGGGAAAGTTTTGTACAGCGCAACACGCTGGTGGCGGGCGTCGCGCTGGGATTCGCGTTGATTCCGCTGATTTTTTCGTTGGCTGAAGATGCTTTGTTCAGTGTGCCTTCTCGTTTGAGTCAGGGATCGCTGGCGCTGGGGGCCACGCCGTGGCAAACCTTGTGGCGGGTCGTGTTGCCGTCTGCCAGCGCCGGGATTTTTGCAGCGCTGATGCTGAGCTTTGGCCGGGCCGTGGGAGAAACCATGATTGTATTAATGGCAACGGGCAATACCCCGATTATGGATGAGGGATTGTTGCAGGGACTGCGCTCGCTGGCTGCCAATATCGCGATTGAAATGCCGGAAGCCGTAACCAATAGCGGGCATTACCGGGTGTTATTCCTGACCGCGCTGACGCTTTTTATCTTTACCTTTGTGGTGAATACGTTGGCCGAGTCGATTCGTCAGCGTTTACGCCAGCGCTACCGTGGTGAAGGAGAAAACGCGTGAGGCAGTGGTTTCGCTCCGGCAGGCCATGGGTATGGCTAACGGCTTCATCGATTAGTATCAGCCTGTTAGCCATGCTGACCATTTTCGTTCTGCTGGCCGGGCAGGGGATGCGCTACCTGTGGCCGCAACCTGTCTGGCTCTTCACTTTGCAAAACCAGGTGCAGCAGGGTGAAGCCTTACCGGCCAGTACCGGGGAGACGCGGGCCCTGATCGGTGAAATTTACGGTGAACAAACCTTATCCCCCCAGCAGCTAAGCAATGCGGGCTTATCTCCCTCGCAGGAGGGGAAATCCGAAACGCGCTATCTGATCAAAACGGGTCAACGCGAAATTTACGGGCAAAGTTTCCGTACGCTGTTATCCCGCGATATCGCCAGCCTGAGCAAACCAACCGATATATTGGTGCTTAAACGGGCCAATAACGGCACGGCCTACGGTTATCTGGCTGGTATGCTGGAGGATGGACAACCGTTGCTGGCCGATGATTTACCCGGCACGTTACAGCGACGTATAAGCCAGGTTCAGAGCCTGCTGGCGATGGCGCAATCGATCCGACTTGGCGATATGACGAAGTTGAATCAACAGTCTGAAGCGTTGCGTCTGGAAGAAAAACGGCGGCGGCAGGGAAACACGTTGGATAGCCAGGCGCAGGCCCGTCTGAATGCGGAGCGAATTGAACTGCAACGGCGTTTTGATGAACTGTCGCAGCAGTTGGCCGTGCTGAATCAGGAGATTAACCGGGACAGGGTGCAACTGCTTGATGCGAACGGCATGGTTCACTTTGTTGCGCTGAAAGACATTGAACAGGCCTGGTATCCCAACGCGATGGGGGTAGGCGATAAAATCCGCCACTGGGGCCAGCAGATCGGGGTCATGCTGACCCGCTATTCACCTGACAGCAATAGTACTGGGCATCTGTTCCCGGCGATTTTCGGTACGGTATTGATGGTCATTCTGATGTCGATCATCGTGATGCCGCTGGGGGTGGTGGCCGCGGTGTATTTACACGAATATGCCGGTAAAAATATTCTGACGCGCTGGGTGAGGATTGCCGTGGTCAATCTTGCCGGGGTGCCGTCTATTGTGTATGGCGTATTCGGACTGGGCTTTTTTGTCTATCTGATCGGGGGCTCACTGGATCAGCTCTTCTATTCTGCGGCGTTGCCCAATCCGACGTTTGGCACGCCTGGATTACTGTGGGCGTCCCTGACGCTGGCGTTGTTGACGCTGCCGGTAGTGATTGTCGCGACGGAAGAGGGATTATCACGTATTCCCATGTCGGTGCGCTATAGTTCACTGGCGCTGGGGGCGACCAAAGCGGAAACGCTGTGGCATGTGGTTTTACCGATGGCCGTGCCCGCCATGATGACCGGACTGATTCTTGCCGTGGCGCGCGCGGCAGGTGAAACGGCGCCGCTGATGCTGGTGGGGGTGGTAAAATCCGTACCGGTATTACCGATTGATGATACTTTTCCTTACCTTCATCTTGAACGGAAGTTTATGCATCTGGGCTTTCAGATTTACGATCTGGCTTTTCAAAGTCCCGATGTGGAAGCGGCGCGGCCGTTGGTTTATATCACCGCGCTGTTGCTGGTCTTGATTGTGGTTGGGCTGAATCTTGCGGCGATCGGCATACGCCATGTGCTGCGCGAGAAATATCGTACGCTGTCATTCTGAATGTAGGGCGAGGTTATGAGGTTAAGGACGCAGATGGAAAGATTGCCGCCGTTGGATGTTCACCAGCTAAGCGATGAGCAGACCGCGCTGGCCGTGGAGCATCTCAATCTGTATTACGGCAAGAAGCAGGCATTGAACGATATTTCACTGCGCATTCCCAAAAACCAGGTGACGGCACTGATTGGTCCCTCCGGCTGCGGCAAATCGACGCTGTTGCGCTGCTTTAATCGTATGAACGATCTGGTCGATAACTGCCGGACGGAGGGGGATATCTGGCTGTATGGCATGCCGGTAAACGATCCCAAACTGGATGTTGCGGTCTTGCGTCGCCGGGTCGGTATGGTGTTTCAGCGTCCCAATCCGTTTCCTAAATCCATCTATGAAAACGTCATTTACGGCCTGCGATTGCAGGGGCTGCGGGATCGCCGCCTATTGGATGACGCGGTGGAACAGGCGTTGCGTGCGGCGGCGTTGTGGCATGAAGTAAAAGATCGGCTAAGCGATAACGCGTTGACGCTTTCCAGCGGCCAGCAGCAGCGGCTGGTGATTGCCCGCGCCATTGCCATCGAACCGGAAGTCTTACTGCTTGATGAGCCTACCTCGGCGCTTGATCCTATCTCAACGCTGGTGATTGAAGAACTGATCGGCACGCTCAAGCAGCATTTTACGCTAGTGCTGGTAACGCATAATATGCAGCAGGCCGCGCGCGTTTCCGACTACACCGCGTTTATCAATCAGGGAAAATTGATAGAATATAATCAAACGGATGATTTATTTACTTCGCCTTCCCAACGACGGACGGAAGACTATATTACCGGACGTTTCGGCTAATAAATGCGTGGTTCTGTTATCCGTCGTCCGGTCATTGATCAGGGAGAATAGGCGAAAGTTTATTCGGCTGTCCTCGTTCTGTATCTTGAAATTTACTGCCTGATGTTGCCAAATTATGATGTTTTTCGTCGTTTTTATGTGTCGGATCAAGATTATTGATACTGTTCATCAATTGTCCGTGCCATTTGAAAAATTGATGATAAAATGCGCGCAATTCAGCAGATCGGGTAATGGCGGATAAAATGAGATTCAGCACAATGAGTGAAGGCGAAATTGTTACGGAGCTTTGCCGCAGAATAAAAGACGCCCGCATCCAGCAACGCCTGTCTCAGGTCGATCTTGCTGAACGGGCCGGATTAGGTATTGCCACCATTAAACGTGCCGAGATGGGTGAGTCGATAACGCTCAGCAGCCTGCTGTGTATCCTGCGTGGGCTCAACCGCTTGCATCAACTGGAAGGCGTTCTGTTTGATGCTGAAGTTGAATCATTTAATGCCTTGGTCAGCGGTGAGAAAAAACATACGCCGCTGCGTATCAGAAAGAAATCTGCCGCATTTCAAGCCAAATCAATCGCTAAGCATGAGAGTGTGAAAAAGCCGTCCGGCAGTACCGTGGATTGGTATATCGCTGCCGCTGAGAACAATATTATCTGGTCATGGCCGGAGAGCGAAAAGAAATAACTCGCCGGTTGATGCGTCAAGCCATTCTCTTTCCGGTTTAAATCTATCCCCGCCCTCTGCAACAGGACGGGGATAGACGGATTATTCATGTCGTTTGCTTATTCACACAGTACAACTTTAATTGCCAACCCGCCGCGTGAGGTTTCGCGGTATTTCGCATTCATATCCTTACCGGTTTCGTACATCGTTTCGATGACTTTATCCAGTGAGACGCGCGGTTCGCTGGTGCGGCGCATGGCCATCCTGGCGGCATTAATCGCTTTTACCGAAGCAATGGCGTTTCGTTCGATGCACGGAACCTGAACCTGACCCGCTACGGGATCGCAGGTTAATCCCAGATTGTGTTCCATACCAATTTCTGCCGCGATGCATACCTGTTCAGGATTGGCGCCGAGTAATTCGGCCAGCCCAGCCGCCGCCATGGAGCACGCCACGCCAACTTCGCCCTGACAGCCTACTTCTGCGCCGGAAATGGAAGCATTCATTTTATAAAGTATCCCAATCGCGCCGGACGCCATAAAGTAGCGCAGATAGGATTCTGGCGTAACAGGCTGAATATAATGATTATAGTAAGACAGAACCGCCGGGATGATGCCGCAGGCGCCGTTGGTTGGCGCGGTGACAACGCGACCGCCTGACGCATTTTCCTCCGCAACCGCCATGGCAAACATATTAACCCAGTCCATGGCATCCATCGGATCGTTGGAAAAACGATCGTTGATGAACAGCAGGCGGTGCAACGCCGAAGCACGGCGGGGAACGCGTAAGGGGCCCGGCAAAACACCTTCTGTATTCATGCCGCGGTGAATGCCGTCCTGCATGATTTTCCAGACTTCGGCAAAATACTGTTCAATCGTTTCCCGACCGTGCATGGCGATTTCGTTTTTCATTACGATAGCGGATAAGGAGAGGCAGTGATCGTGACAGTGCTTCAGTAACTTTTGCGCGGAGAAGAACGGATAGGGCACATTTTCTTCGGTCAGACTGGTTTTACCAAAATTCTCCTGATCGACGACAAACCCGCCGCCTATGGAATAATAGGTTTTACTATAGACCAACTCCTGATGGCGATAGGCGCGGATTGTCATGCCGTTTTCATGCAGCGGCAGGTTTTCCGATTGAAAACACATGGAGGTTTCCAGCGGGAAGCTGACTTCATACTGGCCGTCGAGCATTGGCAGGCGGTTCGTTTCCTTGACCCGTTGTATGAAGGCGGAAATACCGTCGATGTCGACGCTGTCCGGCAGATTACCCGCCAGACCCATAATAATAGCGATATCGGTATGGTGGCCTTTGCCCGTCAGGGACAGTGAGCCATAAACATCTACAACGATGCGCGTTACCGATGAAATGAGTGACTTGCTGACCAGATCATCCGTAAACATTTTGCCAGCTTTCATCGGACCTACGGTATGTGAACTGGATGGACCGATACCAATTTTGAAAATATCAAATACGCTGACCATTAGCGACTTCCTTTAAAAAACGCCGGTAGTTGCATAACGTACCGGCGTTGAGATGAGTGAATCAGGGCGGAATTGAATTAGCCAAACAGGCTGTAAACGATCGCGCTGATTGCAATCAGACCCATGATGGTGACAAAGACGTTGCTGATCTGGCCGCTGTATTGCTTCATCGCAGGGACTTTCTGAATGGCATACATCGGCATCAGGAACAGCAGACAAGCGATAATCGGGCCACCCAGGGTTTCGATCATCCCCAGAATGCTTGGGTTCAGGGTGGCAACTATCCAGGTGGTGATCAGCATGAACAGCGCCGTGATGCGGTTCAGTTTGGTGCTGGAGATGGTTTTACCTTTGCTGCGCAGAGACTTGACGACCATGCCGTTAAAGCCTTCGCCGGCGCCCAGGTAGTGTCCCAGGAAAGACTTGGAAATCGCGATAGTGGCGATGATCGGGGCCAGGTAACCCATAACCGGGTTATTAAAGTGGTTAGCCAGGTAAGACAGAATGGAAATGTTCTGTGTTTTCGCTTCCATCAGCTCGGTAGGCGACAGGCTCAGTACGCAGCTGAAGACAAAGAACATAACGGTCAGCACCATCATGATGTGGCTGTATGACAGAATGCGTGAGCATTTTTTCTCAGCATCGTCACCGTATTCTTTACGTTTGGCGACGGCGAAAGAGGAAATGATCGGTGAGTGGTTAAAGGAGAAAACCATCACGGGAATAGCCAGCCACAGCGTCGCCAGCAAACCATTGCCGGTGACATTATTGCCCAGAGAAATATTTTCAAAAACAGAGGTATTCCAGTGAGGAATTAAATACAACGCCAGCATCATTAATACAGCAACAAACGGATAAACAAGAATACTCATTGCCTTAACGATCATGGCTTCGCCAAAGCGAACGATGAACATTAAACCGAGAATCAATATTAATGAAAGCACTGCTCTTGGTGGAGAAGGCAAATGTAATTGGTGAGTAATAAAGCTATCTACCGTATTGGTAATCGCAACGCTGTAAACCAGAAGAATCGGATAGATGGCGAAAAAATACAGCAGTGTGATTAATTTTCCAGCGCCGACGCCGAAATGTTCTTCAACCACTTCTGTAATATCTTCACCACCTTTTTTACCAGATAATACAAAACGGCATAAAGCGCGGTGAGAATAATAGGTCATTGGGAAAGCAATAATTGCCATAATAATTAATGGGATCAGCCCACCAATACCCGCATTTATCGGCAAAAATAGCACGCCAGCGCCAATGGCCGTGCCGTAGAGGCCCAGCATCCAGACTGTATCGCTTTTACGCCAGCCCGAAGCCTGCTCTAATACCTGGCTGCTATCTTGAATTGTGCTCATGGTAGTGTCTCCTTAGTGAACACAGATAATAAAAATTACAGTATCGGCAAGTTGCCGTTACA
This sequence comes from Brenneria roseae subsp. americana, assembly GCF_003115815.1. NCBI lineage: Bacteria > Pseudomonadati > Pseudomonadota > Gammaproteobacteria > Enterobacterales > Pectobacteriaceae > Brenneria > Brenneria roseae. The sequence goes on from NZ_QDKJ01000011.1 coordinate 134,975, forward strand.
GGGATGAAAAGTTGTACATGACATATAATTATGTCGATGAGTCAATACTGTTTTTGTGGGTTGCATTCTATATCGTGGCGGTCGGGGAATAATATTGTGGCGATCACATAAATGAATTGAATGGAATTATTTTAATAAATTTTATCGGGAATTAAAATATCAATGATGATACTTTATTTTAATTATTTTTAATGGCTCTTTATTGATGCTTTATTTAAGGGCTGAGTGATAAAAAATAACCAGAAATAGGAGGCTTGTTAAAAAATCGTACCGTTTAAATAATAAACCCAAATATTGAGATGTCACGCTTAAAAATCATTTTTTTTCTTTTATCTTTCCGTCTGTTGCTTTCATTTTGTTCATGATCGGCGGCGAAAAGGGCAAACCTGTCATGGCAAATGAATGCCTATGGAAGGCTATCGCCAATACGAAACACGCTCCAGACAACGATAACGCAGTGTACTGGAGCGCAGATCGGTTTATTCAATAGACAATTTTTCCTGTGCCCAACGCAAACCGCTTTGATATTCATCCGTCAGCATTGCTGCCAGTGATTGCAATGTCTGCTGAAGTTGAGCGCTATCCTGGGCCTGTAAGTTCAGGTGTCCGACTTTGCGCCCTGGCCGCACCTCTTTTTCATACCAGTGTAAATGCACCAGTGGCAACGAAAGCCAGTCGATATTCACATCGGTGCCGATCAGGTTGACCATCACCGACGCAGTATCGACAGCCGGTACCGGCATTGGCAGATCCAGAATGGCGCGCAGGTGCAGCTCAAACTGGCTGATGGAGGCGCCGTTTTGTGTCCAGTGTCCACTATTGTGTACACGTGGCGCGAGCTCATTGATTAGCAGGCGATCGCCTACGATGAAACACTCCATCGCCATGACGCCCACGTAATCCAGTTCGTTCATAATGGCCGATAACATCTGTTCGGCCTGCTGCTGGAGTTGAGGTATCGGCTGCGGCAGAACGACGCTGGTGCGCAGAATACCGTCCTGATGCAGGTTATGCGTCAGCGGGTAGAACACGCATTTGCCATGCGCGTTGCGGGCGCCGACCAGCGACACCTCACCGGAGAAATTAATGCCTTGTTCAACAATACATTCGCCGTAGCAGTCGGCAGGCAACGTCGTTCGTTCACCCTCGCGTAAACGCCATTGGCCCCGACCGTCGTAACCACCTACGCGGCGTTTGACGATAGCCAATTCGCCCAGCCGGGCAAAAACCTGCGGCCATTCTTCTTCGCTGGCAAGTAACTGCCAGGGGGCGGTAGCCAGATGCAGAGAATCCAGCAACTGCTTTTGCGTGAGGCGATCGGCCAGACGTGGGAAAATGTCGCGGTTAACGAATGCGGTGTGTGCCGCCAGTTCATTCGTGAGGGCGGTTTCCGGCCAACGTTCGATCTCGGCAGTAATCACACTGTTCTGAAACGGAACCGATTCCGGTTCCGCATCCAGACCGACCGGATAAACGACGATGCCTAACGGCTCACCGGCCTGACGCAGCATCCTGCCCAACTGACCGTTACCTAACACGCAAACCGGTTTCATACTTCCCCCCGGGGGTCAGGATTGGATAACACTTCATCGGTCTGGCTCTGCCGCCAGTCAGCCAGACGCGTGGCGATGGCGCTGTCATGCAGGGCAAGGATTTGTGCGGCCAACAGGGCGGCATTGGCCGCGCCGGCTTTACCGATCGCCAGCGTGCCTACGGGTATGCCGCGCGGCATCTGGACAATCGAATACAGGCTGTCAACGCCGCTCAGGGCGGCGCTTTGTACCGGAACGCCCAGTACGGGAACCAGCGTTTTAGCGGCCAGCATACCCGGCAAGTGCGCTGCGCCACCGGCACCGGCGATAATCACATCAAAACCGTTCTGAGAGGCTTGCTCCGCGAAACTGAACAATTTATCGGGGGTACGGTGGGCGGAGATAACTTCAACATGAAAAGGGATATTCAGTGTGGTGAGAATCTCTGCGGCAAACTGCATGGTGGCCCAGTCACTTTTGGAACCCATGACGATGGCGATTTTAGCCGGGGCAACGTTGGATGACATGCCTGTAAAGCTCCTGTGATTTTACATGATCGTGACGCAGGGCAAGAGAACTGCGTCGGCCAGATAGAGATAGACCGTGCTCTGGCGTTGAGGGCGTAGAGCATACCATGACCTTATGGCGAGGAAAACGGTTGCGTAGGCCTGAATGACGGATTGCCGCTACCATCGTGGGCTAACCCAATGAGGAAAAAGAATTAACACCAGCAAGGCGTCAGAATGGGAAGGTGATCAGTTCAATGTCCTGACTGGTCACTTTAATCATGGAGCCTTCATGGTGCCAGGCGCCCAGGACAGCACGTTGTGCTTCAGCGTGGTTGACAACAAGCTGATGAATGGCCGGACGATGGGTATGGCCGTGGATCATGGTGTTGACCTGATAATGCTGGAGACGGCGGATGACCGCTTCGGGGTTCACATCCATAATCTGCTGTGATTTATGCTGATTGGCATGCCGGCTGGCTGCCCGCATTCTTTCAGCGATGTTGAGTCGCAGGCACAACGGCAACAGCAGGAAGAGACGTTGTATCAATGGATTGTGTACCCGGCGGCGAAATCTCTGGTAGGCGGGATCGTCGGTACACAGCGTATCGCCATGTAAAATGAGAACCTGCCGGCCATACAGATTGAGTACCGTTTCCGTTGGCAAGAGCGTCAGCCCGCTTTGCCGGGCAAAGCGCTTGCCGATCAGAAAATCACGATTGCCGTGTACGAAATAGCAGGGAACGCCGTGCTGATGCAGTTCATACAGGGCAGATGCCACCGTCGCGTGCAGCGGCTGCTGATCGTCATCACCGATCCAGGCATCAAACAAATCGCCCAGAATATAAAGCGCATCCGCGTTCACGGCTTCATGGCGTAAAAAACGCAGAAAACCGGCGGTAATCGCCGGTTCGTGAAGACTTAAATGCAGATCGGCAATAAACAGAGTCGCCATAGACTGCCAGGATTACTCGCTGACGGTTACGCTGGTGATCACGACGTCTTCTTTCGGTACGTCCTGATGCATACCGCTGCGACCGGTCGCGACGCCTTTGATTTTGTCAACCACGTCCATGCCTTCGGTGACTTCGGCAAATACGCAGTAGCCCCAACCGTCAGCACGTTCTGAGCGGAAGTTCAGGAAGTCATTGTCGACGACGTTAATAAAGAACTGCGCCGTAGCGGAATGCGGATCGTTGGTACGCGCCATGGCCAGCGTGCCGCGGGTGTTTTTCAAGCCATTATTGGCTTCATTCTTAATCGCCGCGCTGGTGCTTTTTTGCTCCATACCCGGTGCAAAACCGCCGCCCTGGATCATAAAACCATTGATAACGCGGTGGAAAATAGTATTGTCGTAAAAACCGCTGCGGCAGTAATTCAGGAAGTTTTCTACGGTGACCGGCGCTTTATCTGCGAAGGTATTGATAACGATATCGCCGTGGTTTGTATGAAACGTGATCATAGTAATGAACCCTAGATAGCCATAATAATGAGAATGATGTTCACCATACACGGTGAGCGATCAAGAGCGCTCTTATAACATAACTGACGGGCCGAGTCAGCAGAGCCGTTATCTTAAGCAGCGGTTGTCCCCATACCGAGGGAGATATCAGCAAACATCACTAATACAAATAAATTGATCAAATTTTGGGTTTTTTGATAATTTATTTGAATGATATTTTTCTTGCGCTAGATCAATGTATGGAGTAATCATCATATTCTTTATTAATGACCCAGATTAATCTGAGAGTGATTCGTATTACCTTCCGAATAACGCTAAATAGATAGGTGAATTATGCTGGACAGTATTAATCGAGTATTAGATAAGCCCGATTTTGGAAAACTGCTACTGCGTTTGTCTTTCAGTATTCTGATGTTGTTCCATGGATGGCATAAGGTGCATGGCGGTATTGGCAGCGTTGAAGGCATGCTCACTGCTGCGGGGATTCCGACGTTTGTCGGCTATGGCGTTTATATTGGTGAAGTTGCTATGCCCGTGCTGATGATCCTGGGAATTCTGACCCGTCCTGCAGCACTGATTTTCTCTTTCACCATGGTTGTTGCCGCTTTATTGTCAAACCCGGCCGCTTTCGCCATGCTGACGAAAACGGGAGCATGGGGCGTTGAACCGGCAGCGGTTTTCTTCTTTGCCGGTCTGGCTATCGCCCTGTTGGGCAGCGGTAAATATTCAGTCATGTCGAATCCGCGCTGGCGCTAATATGGCGTCCTGACTGGGTTACAGCATGTTATGAAAGGTCCGGATTTCCGGGCCTTTTTGTTGCCATTCTCAAACGTTATCCTGCCGCGATCGTTTCCGCTTTACCTCATGTTGTTGGAAGTCGATGATTTTATTCCCTGTCAATTATCTGTTTATTCCGTTGTATCAGTCTTGCAATAGAATGGGGTTCAGGTTTCAATACGCCGTTAGGGTTGCGAAGCCCTTAGCAAATTGATGTTATGCGCATGCTGACAGCGAACGATGATCCACCTATCCTGCGAACACCATGGAATGCCCTGATGCTAAAGATTTTTAATACGCTGAGTCGCCAAAAAGAGGAATTCAAACCTATCCACGCCGGTCAAGTGGGGATGTATGTGTGTGGAATTACCGTATATGACCTGTGTCATATCGGTCACGGGCGTACTTTTGTGGCGTTTGATGTGGTGGCTCGGTATTTACGTTATTTGGGATATTCGCTGAAATATGTGCGGAATATCACTGATATTGACGATAAAATTATTAAACGTGCGGCGGAGAATGGTGAAACCAGCGAGCAGCTGACCACCAGAATGATCGCGGAAATGCATGCTGATTTCGATGCGCTGAATATTTTGCGTCCGGATACGGAGCCGCGTGCGACTCATCATATTGCCGAGATTATCGAGCTGGTTGAAAAGCTGATTGCACGTCGCCATGCCTATGTCGCTTCGAACGGCGACGTCATGTTCTCAGTGGCTACTGCGCCAGGATATGGTGTGCTATCCCGCCAGGATCTGGCTCAGCTTCAGGCGGGCGCTCGCGTAGAGATCACTGAAGTTAAACATAACCCGATGGATTTTGTACTGTGGAAAATGTCCAAGCCGGGCGAGCCGCATTGGTCTTCACCGTGGGGAGAAGGGCGTCCCGGTTGGCATATCGAGTGTTCGGCCATGAACTGTAAACAGCTGGGCGAACATTTTGATATTCACGGGGGAGGGTCGGATTTGATGTTCCCGCACCATGAAAATGAAATTGCCCAGTCCAGTTGTGCGCATGACGGCCCTTATGTGAACTACTGGATGCACTCTGGCATGGTGATGGTTGATCGGGAAAAAATGTCGAAGTCGCTGAATAACTTCTTCACCGTACGTGATGTGCTGGCCTATTACGACCCGGAAACGGTGCGTTACTTCCTGATGTCGGGCCACTACCGCAGTCAGTTGAATTACAGCGAAGAAAATCTGAAACAAGCGCGTTCGGCGCTCGAACGTTTATATACGGCGCTGCGTGGTACCGATCGCCGTGTTGCAGCACAGGGGGGCGAAGCGTTTGAAGCTCGCTTCCGTGAAGCCATGAACGACGATTTCAATACGCCGGAAGCTTACTCCGTGCTGTTTGATATGGCACGTGACGTAAACCGCCTTAAAACGGAAGATCCGCAGGCAGCGAATCAGCTGGCATCGGCGTTGCGCAATCTGGCTAACGTGCTTGGCCTGTTAGAGCAAGATCCAGAGGTCTTCCTGCAAAGCGGCGCACAGGCCGATGACGACGAAGTTAAGGAAATTGAAGGGTTGATCAAACAGCGTAAAGACGCCAGAGCGGCCAAAGATTGGGCATTGGCGGATCAGGCTCGCGATAGATTGAATGAACTCGGTATCATCCTGGAAGATGGTCCACAGGGAACAACCTGGCGACGTAAGTAATCCGTTATCGTCTTCAGTAAACAAAAAGCCCGCGATGATATCACCGCGGGCTTTTTTTGCGCCGGATTATGCTGCGCCGGATCGCCGTCGGCGACTTTTTATCTGGGATATCAGGCAGCGACTTCTACCGTCTCGCCATCAAACCCGACTTTCTGACCCGCGACGATTTTGCAACGTTTACGCGTTTCAACTTGTCCGTCAACGGTCACTTCGCCTGCCGCGATAGCCAATTTGGCCGCCGCGCCGCTCTCACTCCAACCCAATAGCTTCAACAGGTCGCACAGTTCAACATGCGGGTGGTTTTCGAGATGAAAAATATTCATAATTTCCTGATTTCTTGGTGTTTTGATAGCTGCCGAATTATTCGGCGCTATCGTGATATTCTTCGCAAGCCTGCAACGTGTTCTGAATCAGGGTGGCGACCGTCATCGGCCCAACGCCGCCCGGCACCGGACTGATATAAGAGGCTCTTTCCTGTGCGGTTGCAAACTCCACATCACCAACGACTTTGCCATTTTCGAGGCGGTTGATACCCACATCTAGCACGATCGCGCCGGGTTTGATCCACTCGCCGGGAATAAAGCCCGGTTTGCCCACGGCGACCACCAGCAGGTCGGCATTTTCTATGTGATGACGCAGATTTTTGGTGAAACGATGCGCCACGGTAGTCGTACAACCTGCCAGCAGCAATTCCAGACTCATCGGACGACCAACGATATTGGATGCGCCGACAACCACCGCGTTCAGGCCAAAAGTATCAATATTGTAGCGTTCCAGCAGCGTGATGATACCGCGAGGGGTACAGGCACGCAGCAGCGGGGCGCGCTGGCACAAACGGCCAACATTGTAGGGGTGGAAACCATCGACGTCTTTATCTGGCGCAATACGTTCGATGACCTTGGTGTTATCAATTCCTTCCGGCAGTGGGAGCTGAACCAGGATGCCGTCAATCGTTTTGTCTGCGTTCAGTTTATCAATCAGCGCCAGTAATTCCGGTTCCGTGGTTGTGGCGGGTAAATCATAAGAGCGGGAAATGAAACCGACTTCTTCGCAGACTTTACGTTTACTGGCAACGTAAATCTGTGAGGCGGGGTTTTCACCGACGAGGACAACGGCCAGCCCCGGTGCGCGTTTTCCTGCCGCCAGACGCTGTTTTACCTGCGTAGCCACTTCGTCTTTGACCTGCTGCGCAATCGTTTTACCATCAATAATCTTTGCTGCCATCTGAGATGAGGTCCATCAGTATTAAGTACGAGAGATGGCGCTATTTTGTCAGAAGCGGCGCTTGCTGTCAGGCATTGCGTAAACATAAATTGTGTCAATGAGGCTATTTTCGCCAATGATGAATTAACCGCCATGTCGTTTCTGTCGCTATGTTCGATGCGATATCGCGTTTTATCGGTGATTTTGATAACTGCGGCAAGGTCTGCTCACCGCCATCATGAATTTATCATCTATATTTAATTGTCAGGCTGTTATTAATAACAGGAAAAGATGCCCGTTACCTTTCAGGTTATAGGCATATCTGTCGTCTATTTGTATTCAGGATTTATTGGGCACAACAAAAGGATCAATCAGCTGGTGAAAAAATGACGTAACAACGGTTTTTAATTCGGGGGAAGATAAAATGGATGTGGAAACTCGGATGATTGAGCTCATTGTTAAATCTGGCGAGACACGTTCCTGTTCGATGGAAGCGCTTCGTTCGGCCCGCAGGGGTGAATGGGAACATGTCGATCAACTGCTGAAAATGGCGGCAGCGGCTTTGAGTAAGGCGCAACTTATCCAGACGGGATTTATTGGCAGCCATGATAAGGAAAAGACGAGCCTCGATCTCATCATGGTACATGCACAGGATCATTTAATGAATGCAATGCTGTGCCGTGAACTGGCTGAAGAGATTATTGCTCTTAGAAAAGATGTGTCTGGCGTAAGATAAAATGAAAAGGATCTCGAGAGTGTTGTCGTCGGCACCATTTGGCTTCAGGCTTAATACCGCATGCTAAATACCCATCCTTTCCAGTCAGGGGTTACCCTGACTGGAGCGCTTTCCCCGTCGCTGAAGGGAACGATTCACGTAGAGGAATGCAACCGCTGAAACCACAGGCGAAGCGCTACCATCGAGTAGATAAGCTCGTTCTCCCGGCCTGCTTTCTCATTATTCACTCGTTTGTTTTTTTATGCTGTTACACGAACATCTAACTACTGTGCTTTCGATCGTTATCACCGATCGATACGATCGAATCGATCTATGAAAACGATTATCTTTTGATCATAATTGCGGATAAGATATTTCCGAAAATTAACATAACCCAATGTTTTATCTGTTTTTTATTCCTTTTTATGGGAAGAGGTTCTTATTGCCTGACGTCACGTCAGAAGGCTCGTTAATGTACAGGTAAAAACAGCTCTGTTGTTTTTACCAACTCAGGGTGGGCGATTAAACAATATTTCGGGAAAATGATTAAAGGTGTTTGTATCTTAATGACTAAAAAAATAAAAAAGGACCTGATGCTCTGTTTTACGCCGTTGCAGGCGTTTACGCTGGGTCGCATCATTGAAGAGGAAGGTCTTGCTAAAGAAAATATCGACTTTTTCTTTTTTTCCTCCAATCGGACACCGTTAATCGACCATGAATTTGCTGAATTGAAAGTGAACGGCGGACGTAGCTATCTGTTTAGTCGGAAGCCTGAATTGTGGGATGTGATAAAATTAAAAATGCTCTTTGTCGGAAAGAGCTACAGGGATATCTATCTCGCCAATGCCAACTCCACGCTGGTCAATTATGTTTTATCTTTCTGCCGATTCGATAATATCAAGACTTTTGACGACGGTGTGATAAACGTCAATTCGCCACTGTTCTATACCAGAGAATATAAAGATGACAACGCCATCGGCATCACGATTGCAAAGAAACTGTTTAAAAGAAAATATACGCCCAGACATATTATCGAGAGTGCCGTCAGGCATTACACCATCCTGAAGCATAACGAAGACGTTAATGTCAAATGTGATTTAACATACATCAGCCTGTTCGGGCAGCAAAAACATACAGGTCATGCGTTAAATAAAAAAGATGAATGCAACGTTTTTATTGGTTCTAAATTCAATGAAATACTTAAAGGCGATGACGAGTTATCGCTATTAAAAGAAATGGTGGTTTTTAAGTTCAAGTGCGACATCAAATATCTGCTGGATAACCTGGGACAGTGCATTTATCTGCCTCACCCCAGAGAACGCGATAGCGATTTTCTTAAAGAGTATAGGAAGGAATCCAATGAAATCTCTGAAAAAGTGATTTTTAAATTAACCAGAGAATACCACAAAATCAATGTTTACGGCTTTTCCAGCACATGCCAGTTTAATCTTGCCTGCAATGACAACATCCATTGCATCGTGCTGGATTCTCAGTTTTTGAGAGACGATATTAGGTTGTCTAGTCACTATCTGATTAATGATGGCGCGGACATCATCAATATAGATCAGCCGTGGGCCGGGTCGGTGACTAACAAATTAAACCTTCCCGTTTAAACGATCTAAATATTATTTTACCAATATAGGGAAAAATATCTTTCTTCAGGTATTCGAGGATGTCATCAGTATAACTTTTTGACCAGTGAGGCCGTTTATATGTATGCCATTCAATGGCGATAAGCTCAACGCTATTATTGACCGCCGCGATTTTTGCCTGTGTTTCAATCTGCTTTTCTTCGCTCGGATCGCCGCCATTCGCAAGAAGCTTTTTGGCTTCATCTCGTTTCGCTCCTGCATCAGCCAATGACACATCGGGATAAGTGCCGATGGAAAGTAATTTTTCTTTCCCTGCATAGCGATACTTTAAACGCCAGTAGCGTGAACCATTGGGGTTAACCAGTAAATACAAACCGCCACCATAAGCGAGTTTATAAGGTTTATCTTTGGGTTTAGCGACGTCAACTTGCCGTGCTGTTAGCTTCATTTGGGGGTATCACTTTTATTGAATCTGTGGATACCCCTAAACATACCCCCCACTTGAGCGTAGAACACAAGAGATACAGGTAGACGTCAGAAGACCTGATGTCAGGTAACTATGCTGATTTTTAAGGGGTTTGTAGACTTTAATAAACGTCGGAATACGAAATTATGGTACGCCCTACAGGATTCGAACCTGTGACCTACGGCTTAGAAGGCCGTTGCTCTATCCAGCTGAGCTAAGGGCGCGTTGCGAAGAGATCGCACTGTCAGTGAGATAACAGTGGGCTGGATTATACCCACACGCCTCAGTGAGTCAACGAATTGGCGTGTGATTTCCGCTATACGGTGAATCCCTGTACAGCTTTGGTCTATCTCACTGTCGTCTGCGCTTTTTTGGGGTCCATCATCCCTTGCGGCCACCCTTGCGGGTCGTCGCGTTAGCGAGCTTCATTCATGCTAAATATGAAAAGGATGCGTCTTTCAGCATTCTCCGCTGTGCCGCCTCAGAAATCCGCTGTAAGTTATGTTCAGACGTATTCGCCGGAATACGACGTTGGTACACTAGATAAAATGACAATTTGGGTTGTCTGGTACGGTTACTGTTGTTTATAACCTCCGCAATTTCTGTCGAACTGGGAATTTTTCGATTTATGCATAATTTGTTATCCGCATTATTGCGTATTTGTCTTTTGGCGATGTTTATGTTGCCTGCCGGATATGCAACTGCGGCAGAATCCGATGCTGACCCGCAGCCTGTACAAACTGAAGCGCCAGTGAAAGTAAATATTGATGCTGAACTGGTGAAGTTGCAGAAGCAGTTGGATAGCATTAAACAGCAGGTGTCGAGCGCCAACAGCGATAGCAAGTTCGGGGCGTTGAACGACACGACGCTGCAACTGGTCAACAGTGCCGATGACCTTTCTGCGTCTGTCGCTCCGCTCGGGGCGCAATTACAGGCGCAACTGGATGTTCTTGGGCCTGCGCCGGAACCTGGCTCCACCATTAATGAAACTAATGAGGTCACCCGTAAGCGCAACACTTTAAATGCGCAGAAGGCAAAGCTGGATACTCAGATTGAGAAAATTCAGGCATTGCGGGCCGGCGCGTCCAACCTTTCCGCGCAGATTATCACCCTGCGGCGTAATGCGTTGAAAACCCAGTTGGCATTGAATTCCGGCAGTATTTTAGGCGCACGTTTTTGGTCGCCTATTGTGACGCCGCAAGCGGAGGATTTGCGGCGGCTCAGTGTGTTTCAGGGACAGTTGAATCAGGCATTCCTGGCTTCCTGGGAACCCGACTGGCGATATGGTTCCATTTTTCTGCTGTTGGTCGCTGCTGCCCTGGTCTCCGCGGGACGCCGTTATCTGGAGAAGTACCTGGCCTGGGCCGGGATTCATCTGTTGCCGGAAGGACGCTTAAGACGAAGTTTTCTGGCAACGGCAAGCGTTATTTCCACCGTGTTGACAATAGGCATTGCCGCAAATTTAGTGGATTTCACGTTTACCCGTCATGGTGAGTCGGCTGAACGGGTAAACACGTTCCTGGATACGCTGACGCAGTTGGTGGTCTTTTGTTCGGTGATTGCGGGGCTGGGGCGTGCGTTTCTTTCGAATCAGCGACCATCCTGGCGGTTGCCCGCGATCGCGAATCCGGTAGCCAAGGCGATGAAGCCTTTCCCCGTGGTCGCCGCGGTGTTCATTCTGGTTTTTGGCATTGTTGAACAGGTTACGGCTACAGTGGGGACGTCTGTGGCTGCTACTATCATGGTCAATGGGCTTTCCGCCTTTTTTCTGGCGTTGACCTCTGGCGCGATTACGTTAAAGAGCGATCAAGTCCGTCGCCAGATGGTGCGTGATGGTGCGCAGCCGGAAGCACGTTCCACGCTGGCCGGACTAATTCACCTTGCCGTGCTGGCTACCTCGCTCTCTGTACTGCTTTCACTGATCATTGGTTATATCTCGCTGGCCCGGTTCCTGACCTATGAACTGGTCTGGATCGGTATGGTATTTTCCTGCCTTTATCTATTTTCAACGTTTATTACCGATATCTGTGAAAGTGTATTTTCGCCCAATAATGCCAGCGGACGGCGAATTAAAAACTCGCTCAATCTTGACGATCGGCACTTAGCGCAGGCAGCGGCGTTGCTTTCCGCCGCTGGTAAAGTGTTTTTGATTCTGATGGCGGCAGTCGCGTTACTGAACGGTACGTTTGGCACTACGACGCCGTTGGCGCTGGTACAAAAAGCCGTTGAGCTCTGGGGCGGCAAAGGGCTGGAAACATTAAGTATTGTGCCTGCCCATTTGGTGAATGCGCTGCTTTTGCTGGTGATCGGGGTCTATGTTTTGCGCTCCTCGAAACGCTGGCTGGAGGTTGAATTCCTTCCCAAAACGATGCTGGATCGCGGTATCCGGGCGTCACTGGTGACGTTGTTCAGTAATATAGGTTATATCCTGATTATCCTGCTGACGTTGGCAACGCTCGGTATCCAGTGGAATAAGCTGGCATGGATTGTCAGTGCGTTGTCGGTGGGTATCGGTTTCGGCTTACAGGAGATCGTAAAAAACTTCATTTCCGGGTTGATTCTGCTGACCGAACGTCCGGTTAAAGTGGGTGATCTGGTGAATATCAGCGGCGTAGAAGGGGATATCAGACGGATTAACGTGCGGGCAACGGAAATTCAGTTGAGTGACCGTTCAACGGTCATTGTCCCTAACTCGCAGTTTATCTCGCAGAATGTGCGCAACATTACAATGGGAAATGCGCTTGGGGTGGCGACGCTTGCGTTGACGTTTCCGCTGGATATCGATCCTGAGGAAGTCAGATCCATTTTGCTGGATGCCTATACTGCCCATGAGTCTGTGCTTGACTCGCCAGCGCCATCCGTCACGTTCAGCCAGTTAACCCCGACGGGTATGGTGTTGAGCGTAACAGGCTATGTCAGCAGCCCGCGTCTGGTTTCAGGAGCGAAAAGCGATCTGCTGTTTGATATTATCAGACGGTTGAGGGAATCCAGTATTCCTTTGGCGGTGCCGCAGAGAATGGTGCTGGAAACCCCAGTCGCTGGCCTGTCGGATGATGTTGAGATCGAAGGGAAACCGTAATGCGCCGTTAGAAAATGTGGGCGAGGGTGCCAAGACGTTCCATTGTTGTATAAAGTAAAAAAGGCTCCGGTGTTGACACCGGGAGCCTTTTTGCCTGAAACGCGGTCTGGAGCTTACCTGACCTGCTGTTTCACCATCTCAATATAGATTTCTCTTAGCCGACGGGCTACCGGGCCGGGTTTACCGTCTCCAATAGTTTTGCCGTCAAGCGTAACCACCGGTAAAACGAAGGTGGTTGCTGAACTGATGAAAATTTCGCTGGCGTGGTAGGCTTCTTCCGGAGTGAAGAGCCGTTCTTCCAGTTTAATCTGATCGCCAGAAGCCAGCTTCAGCAACGATTGACGGGTAATGCCGTGCAGGATGTCGTTGCTTAACGGGCGCGTTACCACGGTTTTATCGTGCAGGACGATATAGCAGTTACAGGAGCTGCCTTCGGTAATGAATCCGTTTTCTACCATAAAGGCATCATCGGCATGCTGAGCATGGGCATACTCTTTCGCCAGACAGGCTGCAAGCAGGCCGACGGTTTTAATATCCCGGCGGTGCCAGCGTATGTCGGGACAGGTTACGACATGCAGGCCGCTGTCCGCTTTGGGATTGTCCAGAACGGCACGGGCCTGGGTAAACAGTACCAGCGTGGGTTTTACTTCGGCCGAAGGAAAATGGAAGTCACGATCGCCCGCGTTACCGCGGCTTAGCTGCAAATAGATCGCGCCTTCTTTCATGCCATTTTTTTCGATCAGGGCATGATGAATATCCTTCAGTTCGGTTGGGGTAACGGGCAGCGTGAGTGACAGTTCACGGCAGGAACGCTGTAGACGCGTCATATGACCGTCAAACTCGGCCAGTTTGCCATTCACAACCGCGGTCACTTCATATACGGCGTCGGCGAAGAGGAAACCACGGTCAAATACAGAAACTTTTGCCTCGCTCTCCAGCACATATTGCCCATCAACATAAACAAGACGTTGCATTACAACACTCCTCAATAGTCGTTCAATGCAGCTTAACGCGTTTTAGCCCCACAGCGCCGCTGCTGACGTGTGTATTTTGCTGCCGTCATAATGCAGCCCGTTGGTTCGATCGCGCTGTAATAACAGTGGGCCGTCCAGATCGACAACCTGTGCACCCTGAGCCACGATAAAGGCTGGCGCCATCGACAGCGACGTGCCTACCATACAGCCAACCATGATCTGCAAACCCAGATCCAGTGCGCGGGCGCGCAGGCGAAGAGCCTCGGTCAAACCACCGGTTTTGTCCAGCTTGATATTGATCATGTCATAGCACCCGGCGATGGCCTCAAGTGAATGACTGTCATGGCAGGACTCATCGGCGCATATCGGGATCGGGTGTGGCAATTCAGCCAATACGCCGTCTTTCCCGGCGGGAAGTGGCTGTTCGATCATCGCAACGCCTAGCGCGGCGAGTTCCGGCACCAACTTGAGATAGAGATCGGCATCCCATCCTTCGTTGGCATCCACAATCAAGCGTGCGGAGGGAGCCCCTTTGCGTACCGCCGTCACTCTGGCCAAATCGTCTTTGTCCGCCAGTTTCAGCTTGAGCAACGGACGGTGGGCGTTTTGCTGCGCCGCCTGCTGCATCCGTGCCGGCGTGTCCAGCGACAAGGTGTAGGCCGTTTCCAAGACGTCCGGCGCCGGCAGATTCAGACGCTGCCAGATTCGCTGGTTATGCTGTTTGCATTCCAGATCCCAAAAGGCGCAGTCGAGCGCATTACGCGCTGCGCCCGCCGGTAGCCGGGTTTGCAGAGATTCACGATCCAGACCGTGACGGATATCGCCGTTTAACGCGGTGATTTGTTCCATCACGCTGGCGATGGATTCTCCGTAACGGGCATAGGGCACGCATTCACCATAGCCCGTGGCTTCACCGGATTGCAGCGTAACCACAACCACATCAGCCTGGGTTTTGCTGCCGCGGGAGATGGTAAATGTACCCTGCAACGGCCAGCTTTCATGGGATAATTGAATGTCGATCATAGGTCAGCCAATTGGTCAACAATACGTCCTACTCCCTGCCGGAACGGATCCACAACAGGCAGGCCAAATTTCTTCTCAAGATCGATCATTAATTGTAATGCTTCTTCTTCACCGAGTGCGGCACTGTTTATTGAAATTCCGACAAAGCGCGCATTAGGGTTGGTCAACTTCGCCATTGACAGATTCAGGGCCATGCAGGCGGCCAAATCGGGGATAGGGTAATCGACACCACGCATGGTTTTGCGTGTCGGTTCATGACATAGCACCAGCGCATCCGGTTGAGCGCCATGGATAATGCCGGTTGTGACGCCGGCAAAGGAAGGGTGGAACAGCGAACCCTGGCCTTCGATGACATCCCAATGGTTTTCGTCATTGGCTGGAGAGAGGGTTTCGACCGCACCCGCAATGAAATCGGATACCACGGCATCGATACTGACGCCGGAGCCGCTAATCAGGATCCCGGTTTGGCCGGTTGCCCGAAACGTTGCCTTGCCGCCACGTGATAAAATTTCTTTTTCGATTGCCAGCGCAGTATACATCTTGCCGCAGGAGCAGTCGGTCCCGACGGGTAACAGGCGTTTACCTGAACGTTTACGTCCGTTAGCGACCGGGTAGATTTGTGAAGGGTGGCGCACGTCGAACAGCGACCGGCCAAGTTTGGCGGCCAATTCTCTGAGCTCCGGGACATCGGACAAACGATTGTGCAGACCCGCCGCGAGATCCATGCCGCTTTCCAGTGCCTGACTCAGTACCGTGATCCATTGTTCAGAAATGATACCGCCGCGGTTGGCAACGCCAATCACCAACGTTTGTGCGCCTGCTGCGCGAGCAGTGCTGATGTCGAGATCGGGTAAGTCACAGTCGGCATGGCAACCATCCATACGATATTGCCCAACGCAATACTCCGGGTGCCATTGCTTAATTCCGATCGCCACCTTGGCTGCCAGCTGATCGTGTGCATCCCCCAGGAATAACAAATAAGGTTTTTTGATATCCATTATTTATCCTCATAAATATCGGAAAATGTTGATTGAAAGATCGCTTTTTTGAAAAGTCAAATTTGATAAATGATATGAAGTTAAAACTGATAATAATGATGAATATATTATTGTCAATATCAATGCTTATTAAGTTATAGGAACTGCAATTTAATCATTTTATTGAAATAAAAAACTGGTATCTATGACTTGTTACGAATTAAATTTTGCAATTGATGTTTATTTTTAAATGTGACGGATTTTTATAAAAAAGAATGGGGCTATAGGTTTTTGTTTTTAGTAATTAATTGATTTTATTTGTCTATTTTATTTTTCCTTACTGACTTAAATGCGCCAATTTGGTGAGTTGACTTATTATGGGGCCCCAAAATAAAGCAATGGCATTTTTTGTTTTTTATTTGTTAATAAAAAATCGATTTCCCTATTATCAGTATCAATGATTCTGATATTTTTGCCGGTTGCCAAAAGAATAATTAATATCTCTGATAAAGGCAGGTATAAATAAAAACGATGGAAATACATTATTTTCTAGTGGATAGCCCGGACGCATGTTTGGGTTGATAAGTCGCTATAGCTAATAGATTTATGGCGGGCATTCATGCCCGCTCCCTGTGCTGAAGGATCCCCACAAATTTGGGGAAGAATGTCTGTGAGTGAGGTTAAGGTTTCGTGCGCAATAGCTAGCGAAGATTTCTGCAAGCGTGGCAGCAGCGTCCGACATGGGGCGGCTCAATCGCCACCGCCCCATGACCCCGGGCTTTTCGCGGGAAATCGCGTCGCTACGCGATGCCTTCGGCGTACGTGACCGCTGTTCGGGCCG
>NZ_QDKJ01000012.1:0-149433 GCF_003115815.1 Brenneria roseae subsp. americana
CAGTACTAATGACCCGGGAGGCTTAACCTTACAACACCGAAGGTGTTTTAGAGAGAAAGACTTACTCAAGTTCAGCTTGTTCGAAGATTGGTTCTGATGGTTGCGGAGAAGACTGCGACGGTCGGGATGAAACAGAATTTGCCTGGCGGCGATAGCGCGGTGGTCCCACCTGACCCCATGCCGAACTCAGCAGTGAAACGCCGTAGCGCCGATGGGAGTGTGGGGTCTCCCCATGTGAGAGTAGGGAACTGCCAGGCATCAAATTAAGCGAAAGGCTCAGTCGAAAGACTGGGCCTTTTGTTTTTAATAGACTCTCGCACTAGTTTGGTAAAACCACCTTTCCTATTTTTGCCTAGATAACCACCGGGAGATAAACAGAGCGACTTCTTGGGGTTGATTAAGGTCTAATTGTGGAAGCATGGCGGTTGCTATTTTTGTGTCTGAAGCAATAGCAATCACATGTTCGTCAAACAAATTAGCAAGCTCTCGACCTAAAGACTGACGAAATAAAACGATCTTGGCGATCTTTTCATGTTTGAATCCTTCGACCAAGACCAGATCAACAGCAGAAGAATCCATTTTGCTGGCTAATTCATATAAATCAGGATCTTCCTGCTTTGGCGTTTCTGTCATCAACGCCCATCGCTGGTTACTTGCCACGATGGTCTGTGCGGCTCCTACCTTGCGTAACTCATAGCTGTCTTTACCAGGGGTATCAATATCCATTTGATGGTGTGTATGCTTGATTAGGCCCACCCTGATGCCCTTTTTTACCAAAAGCGGGATAACTCGTTTAAGTAGCGTTGTTTTTCCCGTACCGCTATAGGCTGTGATAGCAAGCAGAGGGGGATGATTAACATTCATTTTGCTGTCTCTGCCAATTGGATAAGTCTTCCGGTGAGTTCAGGTTAAGGAATGCGTTTGGCTGATCGGCAAATGAAACCGCTTTGGCGCCTATCTGTTCGATAAAAAGCATTAATTTACGATCTCCATTATGAAGATAGGTTTTTAAGGGCTCGATAAGACATCGGTTGATTAACAATAGTGTTGGATGATCTCGACGCCCATCGGTTACATAGACCGCATTGTTCCCCTCTTTCTCTTTCCATAGCCGATGGACAAGATCCAGCGGGAGCCCTGGAACATCACAGGGAACAAAAACAATCCACTCTGATGCCGACGCCTGCATGCCGGTAAGGATACCAGCCAATGGGCCGGCAAAGCCTTTCTCAATGTCGCTAACGACCCGATATCCACTTTGTTGGTAAGCGGATAGATTACGATTGGCGCTAATGATGATGTCATCAACCTGATTTTTCAGGCGGCTGAGAACATGCTGGTATAACGGTATGCCACGAAGTTCCACCAGTCCTTTGTCGTTACCACCCATTCGCGTTGACTGCCCACCCGCCAGAATGACGCCCGTGATCATTTTTTACCCCTGTTACCTGAGTCATATGTCATTTTCTGAAAACTTTTACTGAAGACCAAGTTCTTTCCACATACAGCCAAGACTGTTATTTTTGTCATAGTATTTACTTTTTGAGGATAAAAAAATGAAATGTCATCGCGTTAATGAACTGGTCGAACTGTTACACCCAGCCTGGCAAAAAGAGCCTGATTTAAATCTTGTCCAATTTTTACAAAAACTTGCACAGGAGGCGGGGTTCGAAGGGCAGTTTAGTGAACTGACTGATGATATCCTTATTTACCATCTGAAAATGCGCGACTCAGATAAAGCACAGGTGATTCCTGGTTTGAAAAAAGATTATGAAGAAGATTTCAAAACCGCATTACTTCGTGCGCGTGGCGTTATTAAAGATTAATAAGGTCAAAAAGTAACGTGCTCCTGGTGCCGATAAGTGCGCATCTTTATCTTACATACTGACAGTGGTTGTTATGAACAGCTCAGTTTTTAATTTTCAGACGTTGTTCCCTGAATTAATCATGGATGCATTGCTGGATACCGGATTGCGTGTAGATTCAGGTTTGACCGCTTTAAACAGCTATGAAAACCGGGTATATCAGTTTACTGATGAAGAACGGAAGCGATTTGTGGTGAAGTTTTACCGCCCGGAGCGGTGGACAGAAGCGCAAATTCTCGAAGAACATACGTTTGCCAGCGAATTCGCTGAAGATGAAGTCCCTATTGTCGCGCCGTTAATGCTGAATGGTCGTACTCTGCATCGTTATGAAGGATTTTATTTTGCCGTTTTTCCTAGTGTCGGCGGACGGCAATATGAAATGGATAATGAAGAACAGCTGGAATGGGTTGGTCGATTCTTAGGCAGAATTCATCAGACGGGCAGTAAATCTTCTTTTTCAGAGCGGCCAACTATCGGCTTGAATGAGTATTTGCATGAGCCGTATCAACTATTGGAACGCTGCCCGTTAATACCGAAAACACATCGAAATGCTTTTTTACAGGCAACCAGAAAGCTGATTGATACTATCGCGGTTTATTGGCGTACTGATTGGCATTCTCTGCGTTTGCATGGTGATTGTCATCCGGGCAATATTTTGTGGCGTGACGGCCCGCTATTTGTGGATCTGGATGATGCACGTAATGGTCCGGCAATACAGGATTTATGGATGTTGCTGCATGGAGAGCGCCATGAACAACGCATACAGCTGGATATTCTGTTGGAGGCTTACAGTGAATTTGCTGAATTTCAGGATGATCAGTTGGCATTAATCGAACCTTTACGCGCGATGAGGCAGATCTATTATCTGGCCTGGGTTGCTCGCCGTTGGAAAGATCCCGCTTTTCCTCGAAATTTCCCCTGGATGACTGATGCCGATTTTTGGCTTAAGCAGATATCAATATTTACCGAACAGGTTAAGCTGTTACAGGAGCCTCCTTTGCAGCTAATGCCAATGTACTGAAATTAAATGGAGAGAGTGTATTTTATGAAAAATTTATGGCTTGCGCTGATTGGTGTCGTTCTGTCATTTAGTGTTTCGGCGGCTGAATTCTCCAATGGTAAACAATTTGTCGAATTGGATAAATCGGCAACTCAGGAACCTCAGGTTCTTGAATTCTTCTCATTTTATTGCCCGCATTGTTATCAATTTGAGCAGGTTTATCATATACCTGAAGCAGTAAAAAAAGCGCTGCCGGCCGGGACAAAAATAACCCGCTATCATGTGGATTTTTTAGGTCCATTGGGTAAAAATCTGACTCAAGCCTGGGCTGTGGCCATGGCATTGGGCGTGGAAGAAAAAGTCAGTCCCTTGATGTTTGATGCGGTTCAGAAAACGCAGACTGTACAAAATCCTGACGATATTCGTAACGTTTTTATCAGCGCGGGTGTTAGTGCGGAAGAATTTGACGGTGCATTAAATAGCTTTGTTGTGAAATCCCTGGTTGCTCAACAGGAAAAAGCCGCGGCAGATTTACAATTACGTGGCGTTCCAGCTACGTTTGTTAATGGCAAATACATGATTAAGAATGATGGTTTGGATACCAGCTCAATGGATGCCTACGTAAAACAGTATGCTGATGTTGTAAAATTTCTTATCGACAAGAAATAAACGGTAAATAAACCACGCTGATGAATCAGCGTGGTTTTATTCTTTAGGCCTCGTCTTTTTCATCTCTCAAACAAATACATTGTGATTTCATCAATATGTTATCGATTAATTTATATCCACAAAATGGATTATCTTTTACCGATCCTTGCTAATAATCAAAATTATTTTAACTGCATGAATAATATGGATATAAATAGAATCAATTTTTCCAGTGGATCTATGGATAATTAACTTTTCAATTCTATTCACAAACTTATCCACAGGAAGATCTTGCGATGATGCATGCAAAAATGATGAATACCTCACGTTAAGGATCGTCTCTTTCCTTCAGCTATGGCATGCTTAGCGTCATGACAGATAACAAAGATTACAGCAGGCTATGGCTCAGATTGCAGAAAACCCATTCATTCTGGTAGACGGCTCATCTTATTTGTACCGTGCTTATCATGCGTTTCCTCCGTTAACCAATAGCGCAGGAGAACCAACCGGTGCGATGTATGGCGTATTAAACATGCTGCGCAGCTTGCTGCTGCAATATCGCCCCAGTCATGTCGCGGTGGTGTTTGATGCCAAAGGTAAAACGTTCCGTGATGAGTTGTTCGAGAACTACAAGGCACATCGTCCACCAATGCCGGATGATTTGCGCGAACAGATTGAACCTTTGCACCAGATGGTGAAGGCCATGGGATTGCCATTGCTTGCGGTTTCCGGTGTGGAAGCTGACGATGTGATTGGTACGCTGGCTTTGCAGGCTGAAAAAGCCGGAACGCCAGTATTGATTAGTACTGGCGATAAAGATATGGCGCAGTTGGTTACGCCGAACATAACGCTCATCAACACCATGAACAACACCATCCTGGGCCCGCAGGAGGTGTGTGAGAAATATGGTATTCCACCGGCGTTGATTATCGATTTCCTGGCGTTAATGGGTGATTCATCCGATAACATTCCTGGTGTCCCCGGTATTGGAGAGAAGACGGCGCAAGCGTTATTACAGGGCATCGGCGGCGGTCTGGATATGTTGTATGCCAATCTGGATAAGATCGCCGGGCTTTCATTCCGCGGTGCTAAAACCATGGCGCCTAAGCTCGAGCAAAATAAAGAAATTGCGTACCTTTCCTATCAGCTTGCCACCATTAAAACAGATGTTGAGCTTGACCTGAGCTGCGGGCAGTTAACGGTCAACGAACCGGATGTTGATGAACTGCATCGTTTATTTTCCCATTATGAATTCAAGCGTTGGTTAGCGGATATTGAATCCGGCACATGGTTGCAGGGTAAAAAGAGCCACTCACCTGCGCCGAAAGCGATCAAAGCGGCTGAGAAACATATTGATAAGCCTGAAACAGAGCCGGTACTTTCTGCTGATGGCTATGTCACCATTCTGGATGAAAATACGCTGCTGGAATGGATTGAACGTTTAAAAAATGCCGACGTTTTTGCTTTTGATACCGAAACCGATGGGTTGGATACATTAACCGCCAACCTCATTGGGCTTTCATTTTCGGTAAAACCAGGGGAAGCGGCTTATCTTCCATTAGCTCATGATTATCTGGATGCGCCGGAGCAGCTGGATCGCGATCGGGTATTGGCCTTGCTTAAGCCGCTGTTGGAAGATGAAAAAAGCTTAAAAGTTGGTCAGAACCTTAAATTCGATAAAGGCGTGATGAAACGTTATGACATCGAGTTGCGAGGGATCGCGTTTGATACCATGCTCGAATCTTATGTTCTGGATAGCGTTGCCGGGCGTCACGATATGGATAGCCTCGCTGAACGCCATCTGAGTCATAAAACAATTACCTTTGAAGAGATTGCCGGCAAAGGCAAGAACCAACTGACATTTAATCAAATCGCACTGGAACAAGCGGGGCCTTATGCGGCGGAGGATGCGGATGTCACATTACATTTGCACCAGAAACTGTGGGGGCAATTACAGCAACATGCTGAACTTCGTCAGGTGTTTCAGACCATCGATATGCCGTTGGTGCCCGTGCTATCCCGAATGGAACGAACTGGCGTGCTGATTGATCCTGGCATTCTGTCCGAACACTCTAAAGAGCTGACAGTTCGTCTGGCCGAATTGGAAACCCAGGCTTACGAATTGGCGGGTGAAGAGTTTAACCTGTCATCGACAAAGCAGTTGCAAGGCATTTTGTACGAAAAGCAAAAGCTGCCGATCCTGAAAAAAACGCCGAAAGGCGCGCCTTCTACCAACGAAGAAGTGCTGGCTGAGCTGGCATTGGATTATCCTCTGCCAAAATTGATTCTTGAGTATCGCGGACTGGCGAAACTGAAGTCTACCTACACCGACAAGCTGCCGTTGATGATTAACCCGGCAACCAAGCGTGTGCATACTTCTTATCATCAGGCGGTGACGGCTACCGGTCGCCTGTCTTCCAGCGATCCCAACTTGCAAAACATTCCGGTGCGTAATGAAGAAGGGCGGCGTATTCGCCAGGCTTTTATTGCACCGAAGGGATACAGCATTGTTGCCGCGGACTATTCGCAGATTGAGCTTCGTATTATGGCGCATCTTTCCGGCGATAAGGGTCTATTGAAAGCGTTCTCTGATGGGCTGGATATTCATCGTGCTACCGCTTCGGAAGTATTTGGCATTGCGCTGGATAAGATAACATCTGAACAGCGTCGCAGTGCAAAAGCCATTAACTTTGGCTTGATATACGGTATGAGTGCGTTTGGGCTGTCGCGCCAGTTGAATATTCCTCGTTATGAATCGCAGAAATACATGAATCTGTATTTCGAACGTTACCCTGGTGTTCTGGAATATATGGATCGTACCCGCCAGCAGGCCACCGAGCAGGGCTATGTTTCTACCTTGGATGGTCGTCGTCTTTATCTGCCTGACATTAATTCGCGTAATGCAATAGCCCGTAAAGCGGCAGAGAGAGCGGCCATCAATGCGCCGATGCAGGGGACTGCGGCCGATATTATCAAGAAAGCGATGATCGCGATTGACGATTGGTTACAACAAGAGAAACCGCTCGTGAATATGATCATGCAGGTTCACGATGAATTGGTTTTTGAGATCCATGATTCCGTTTTGGAAGCATCTAAAAACAAAATCAGGGAGTTAATGGAAGGATGCATGCAGCTTAATGTACCGTTGCGAGTTGATATTGGAACCGGTATGAACTGGGATGAAGCCCATTAAGCCATGTTGGGTCATATATTTCTGTAATAAAATAACAGGATAGTGTGACCTGGTTTGACTTTGTGTAGTTGGTCGCCAATTTTTATGAAAGTAAACAACAAAAAAACCTTTGTTCCGACGAAAAAATAGGGTAGAGTTAAAGACGTAGGGTACAGAGGTAAGATGTTCTATCTTTCAGACCTTTTACTTCACGTAATCGGATTTGGCTGAATATTAGCCGCCCCGGTCATTTTTTGACTGGGGCGTTTTTTATTTGTCTTATTCCTGAGGCTCACCCCTATGGCCCGCCGCAAGCGGCGTTTAACAACGCTCCCCCGCGTTTTTTATGACGGACGTCCAGCCCGTCATAAGCGGTGTTGAAAATATTTCCCGGAAATTTTTTATTGGGGCAGTTCAGGATTGGCAGGAAACAGGAATTACTCGCTTTTCTGTTCTTCTTCCTCATCGATAGATGGCAACGAGCTGAACCAGCTATCAAGCTTCTGACGTAATTTCTCAACGCCCAGTTTCTTCAATGAAGAAAAGGCTTCCACCTGAATATCACCCATAAATGGCAATACCGCTTCACGTACCATATTAAGTTGAGCTTTACGTGCGCCAGATGCCAATTTATCCGCTTTGGTCAGCAGAACCAGAACGGGAAGCTGTGCATCAACGGCCCACAGCAGCATTTGTTGATCGAGATCTTTCAACGGGTGGCGGATATCCATCAGTATCACCAGGCCTTTCAGGCTATTACGTTTCTGAAGATATTCACCCAGCGAACGTTGCCACTTGAGTTTCATGGCTTCCGGCACGTCGGCATAACCGTAACCGGGTAAGTCCACCAAACGAACGCCTTCCACAACTTCAAACAGGTTGATGAGCTGTGTTCTTCCCGGTGTTTTACTGGTACGCGCCAGGTTTTTTTGATTGGTCAGCGTGTTCAGCGCGCTGGATTTTCCGGCGTTAGAGCGCCCAGCAAAGGCAACTTCAATACCGCTATCTGTTGCCAGGTGGCGAATATCCGGGGCGCTGATGACAAAATGCGTCATGTGGTAGTTATATTGCTGGGTCACAATGATTATCTCTGTCTGGATCGAGTCAGGTTGGGGATTATACCTGTAACTGACAATAAAGGCGGTTTTATCTGTTCCGAAATCTGGTTCCTGAGGTACTGGATTGCCTCGCGTATCCGGTCGTCGCGGTTAGCGATGTGACGAGAGAGACATTCGATGGGCGGCTTCCTTGCACCTTGAAAGGCAATGGGTATAGCCTATATTCAAGTCTGAAATAATGAAAACCATCATCAGTCTATGTGAGTACTTTTTTATTGTCGGGCTTTCTGCTAGATTCCGCCGCAATTACCTTCACCTGTGTACCTGAGAACAACATTATGAGCCAATCAATTAAAGGGTCCGCCAAACCCAAAATCAAAAGAAAAACCCGCGAAGAGCTGGATCGGGAAGCACGTGACAGGAAACGTCAGAAAAAACACCGTGGTCATGCGGCGGGAAGTCGTGCTCAGGAAAAAGGATCGTCAAATGGAACTGCCGGACAGCGTAACGCTGCCGATCCACGCATCGGCAGTAAAAAACCGATTCCGTTGGGGATTCAGGAAACCGTATCTGCGAAATCCAAATCTGTCGCCCGGGCAGCCAAAGAAACGGTAACACCTGCCGCCATGTCGCCCGAAGAAGAACTGGCGATGCTGGAAAACGATACTCGTTTGGACGCGCTGCTGGATCGTCTGGATAACGGAGAAACGCTGAGTGCCAAAGAGCAATCCTGGGTTGATGAAACGCTGGATCGTATTGATATGTTGATGGAACAACTTGGTATCGAACTGGGGGATGACGAAGAAGAGCAACCGGAAGATATGCTGCAACTTCTGAAGCGCAATAACCCGAAAGATGCATTCTAATCGATGAAATTGCTGTTTCTGTTACTGGTATTGCTGGTTACGTTTTATCTGTTTTGCCTGTTAGGTAAACTCTGGCTCCTGTCGAAACGGAAAAACCGATTACATCGTGCAGTTATGAATGGCCGATCGTCATTGATACGCCCAAGAAAAAAACGCCGGGAACGTTTTTAAACGCCATTTATGGCGGCCCTTAGGGTGAGTCTCATGGATGAGACGAATAAAAAAACGCCGGGAGCGTTTTTAAACGATCCGTAAAAAGGTAAGTCTCCGGCGACCCCGTAGAGGGAGGGCAAGGATTTGGCCAATAACAAAGACAGGAAGGAGTGAGCAGCATGTCCGTGCAGTCAGTTGATTGGGATTTAGCCCTGATTCAAAAATATAACTATTCCGGGCCCCGTTATACGTCTTATCCCACCGCGCTGGAGTTCAGTGAACAGTTCGATGAGCCTGCTTTTCGGCAGGCTATTGCGCGTTATCCACAGCGAGCGCTCTCGCTATATGTCCATATCCCATTTTGCCACCGTCTGTGCTATTTCTGCGGCTGTAATAAGCTGGTCACGCGCCAGCAGCATAAAGCGGATGAATACCTTGATGTGCTGGAGCAGGAAATCCGCCAGCGGGCCCCGTTGTTTGCCGGACGAACGGTGACGCAAATGCATTGGGGAGGCGGTACGCCGACCTATTTGAATAAATCGCAAATTAGTCGCTTGATGCGGCTGCTGCGTGAGCAATATTCCTTTTCAGCTCAGGCCGAGCTGTCGCTGGAAGTTGATCCTCGTGAAATTGAGCTGGATGTTCTCGATCACCTGCGTGCCGAAGGATTTAATCGCCTGAGCATGGGGGTACAGGATTTTAATAAAGAAGTACAGAATCTGGTCAATCGTGAACAGGATGAAGATTTCATTTTTGCATTGATCGCGCGAGCGAAATCTCTGGGTTTTACGTCAACCAATATTGACCTGATTTATGGCTTGCCAAAGCAGACCCCTGAAAGTTTTGCATTTACGCTACAGCGTGTCGCTGAACTGAACCCACACCGGCTCAGTGTGTTTAACTATGCGCATTTACCCAGCTTGTTTGCGGCTCAGCGGAAAATCAAAGAGGCTGATTTGCCGGATGCAGAACAGAAGATGGAGATTTTGCAGCAGACAATCAGCACCCTGACGCAATCAGGTTACCAGTTTATTGGTATGGATCACTTTGCACGTCCAGATGATGAACTGGCGGTGGCGCAGCGGGCGGGAAAGCTGCATCGTAATTTCCAGGGCTACACAACCCAGGGAGATAGCGATTTGCTGGGCATGGGGGTATCGGCGATTAGTATGATCGGTGATAGTTATGCCCAAAACCAGAAGGAGCTGAAACGCTATTATGCTCAGGTCAGGGATTCTGGGAATGCGTTGTGGCGTGGATTGCAACTGACGCAGGATGATTGCATCCGGCGTGATGTCATCAAGACGCTGATTTGTAATTTCCAGCTAAACTATCAGGCAATTGAAGCGGATTACGGTATCGATTTTCAGTCCTATTTTGCGCAGGATTTGCAGCAGTTGGCGCCATTAGCGGCTGATGGGCTGGTGGATATGCAGGAAGCCGGGATTGCGGTTACGCCGAAAGGGCGTCTGTTGATCCGTAATATCTGCATGTGTTTCGATAATTATCTGCGGGATAAAATACGGACGCAGCAATTTTCTCGGGTGATCTAATAAAAAACAGCCACGTTACGCGGCTGTTTTTTTAATAGTGATACCTCTTTAGTGAGAACACCGGCATTGAGATGGCGGTGTATTAACTAAAGAAGTTGATCAAAGCGGCGCACAGGACAGCGGCAATCGCTGTTTGCGGTGAATGGCTCGCAGCAGAGCTTATTTCAGCACTGTGTGTCACTATGGAAATTAATGAATCCAGCATGTTACTCCTCCCGAATCAGCGACACGATCATACTGCTGGCCAACGGCAAGTAAAGAACAAATTTATGACAATTTCGTGCGCCAGATTGTATTTTTCACGCTAATTTTCACCGCTTGTCACCAGCTGCTTTCCGAAGTAGCACGAGTGTGTTTCTGGATCACCCACGGCGGCTTGTTTTGGGGGCCGCCTGACGGTTTAGAGGCGATACCGCTATCCTTGCGCTACGGTGAAAAGTGCTTGCACAAAATAGATGTGCAAGCCTTGATTACTCCATTCCCAGTTCTTTCAGCTTGCGCGTAAGGGTATTTCTTCCCCATCCCAATAAGCGGGCCGCTTCCTGCTTGTGTCCCTGTGTATGCCGCAGCGCGGTGGTGAGCAAGGTTCTTTCCATTTCGGGTTGCGCTTCTGCCAACAGATTTTGATGACCGGAACGTAATGCCCGATCTGCCCACTGTGCCAATAAGGTTGCCCAACTGTCAGGCAACATATGTACGGTGGAATCGGGAGCGGTGGTTTCAAATAACTCTGGTGGCAAATCCTGAATCAGCACTTCCTGACCAGCCGCCATGACCGTTAACCAGCGACAGGTGTTTTCCAGTTGCCGCACGTTGCCAGGCCAGGGCAGGCGGGTGAGTGCCGTTTCTGTTTCCGGATGCAGATTTTTCGGTTCCACGCCCAGTTCTTTGGCCGTTGCCTGCAAAAAGTAGCGCGCCAGGCGAGGAATATCCTCACGGCGTTCACGCAGCGGCGGCAGGTGAACACGAATAACATTCAGACGGTGAAAGAGGTCTTCACGAAACTTTCCTTCCTGTACCCGCAGTTCAAGGTTTTGGTGCGTAGCCGCAATAATTCGCACATCCACTTTAACCGCGGCGTAGCCACCAACCCGATAAAACTGACCGTCAGCCAATACGCGCAATAAACGAGTCTGGACATCAAGCGGCATATCGCCGATTTCATCCAGAAACAGCGTACCGCCATCGGCTTGCTCGAAGCGTCCCTGACGAATTTGATTGGCGCCGGTAAATGCGCCTTTCTCATGGCCAAACAATTCTGATTCGATCAAATCCTTTGGAATTGCCGCCATGTTCAGGGCGATAAAAGGTGCCTTGGCCCGCGGGCTATGGCGGTGCAGAGCATGGGCTACAAGTTCTTTACCGGTACCGGATTCCCCGTTAATCAGCACGCTGATGGAAGAACGTGACAGACGGCCAATGATCCGAAACACATCCTGCATTGCAGGCGCTTCACCGATAATATCTGTTGTCGGGCCGTTGATCGGTTGACTACGAACGGGCTGCTGCTGTTCCAGATAGTGACTGATGGCACGTTCGACCAGCGCGACCGCTTCGTCGATATCAAAAGGTTTTGGAAGGTAATCAAATGCGCCTTGCTGATAGGCGCTGACGGCAGCGTCCAGATCGGAATGCGCAGTCATAATGATGACCGGTAACATAGGATGACGTTGTTTTATTTGCTGCAATAATGCCAGCCCATCCATTCCCGGCATACGGATATCGGACAACAGTACGTCTGGCGTTTGTGTTGCCAACGCATGCAGAGCCTGGTTTCCGTTATCAAACGTCGCACAGGTTAACCCCGCACCAGTGAGCGCACGTTCGAGCACCCAACGGATGGAGCTATCGTCATCGACAATCCAGACTATCCCTCGTTGCATTGTGAACCTCACTGGCGAATGGGCAGGTAGACCGAGAATTCGGTGTGTCCTGGCCAACTGTTAAATTCAATTTTACCGGAGTGTTGATCGATAAGGCTGCGTGCAATGGACAATCCCAAACCTGTGCCACCTTCCCGACCGCTGACCATTGGATAAAACAACGTATCCTGTAACTGAGCCGGTACACCTGGGCCGTCATCTTCAATATCAATGCGTGCAGCGAGGCGATAACGCACACCATGTAAGGTGAGCTGAAATGCTGTACGGGTACGCAACGTGATGGTGCCGCCTTCCTTACCTAATGCTTGTAGCGCATTACGCGTGATGTTCAGTAACACCTGTTCGATCTGATCTGGGTCGTGTGTGAGTTCAGGCAGGCTGGGATCGTAATCTTTCACCAGCGTCACGTTGTCAGGTTTTTCCAGAGAAACGAGTTGGCATACCCGCTCCGCAACCTGATGGATGCTTTGGGTGACATGCAGGCCGGGCTGCTGAGGGCCAAGCAGACGGTCAACCAGATTGCGCAGACGATCCGCCTGTTCGATGATCACTTTGGTGTATTCGGTCAACGCCGGATCGGGTAAGGCTTTGGAGAGTAGCTGCGCGGCGCCACGTAATCCACCCAGTGGATTTTTTATCTCGTGCGCCAACCCTCTGACCAAATCTCGGGCGGCCTGTTGCTGAGCCTGCTGGAGTTGCTCCTGGCTAAGACGACGTTGGTTATCCATCGGCGCCATTTCCAGCAGAATGAAATCCCCCTGCACCCGTTGCGCGGTAAGCGACATGATATGGGCTTTACCATCCACGACGATGGTGACTTCGTTATCCGTAAAACCTTGCCCTGAATCCAGACTCTCACGCATCAAATCTATATTCAGAGAAAAATATCCCAGCAAGTCAGGTAACGGCGTACCTGATAATTTACGCGAGCTTTGTGCCAATAATTGTTGCGCTGCCGGGTTGGAATAATGAATCGCCAGATCGCTATCCAGCAATAAGATGCTGTTGATTAAAGAATTTAGGATCTGCCCAGCATCGGGCAGCGTGCCTGTTGCCATAACGCAGACTCCCGCACCATATTGGTGCATAGTAGTGTATATGATGGATATGATGTTGCAACTTCAGAGTTTGTGGAGAAAAAAGCCCATCATGAGATGGGCTGAAAAGTTTCCACGGCAACAAAAAATTTTCAGGAAAAATTTTTATTAACGTAACGTTAGCCCGTCGCACCGCAACAGTCCCTACCGGGGTGACGAACATGAATAGCCCGCCACAAAAACAAACTAACGATTTATTCTGTCAGTAGCCTAACCGTCAGCACGATTGGGCTACTGTTTTACTGTACGGCTAATCGCAGTAATTACACGCTGTAGTACAGTTCAAACTCAACCGGATGCGGAGTCATGCGAATACGGTCATTTTCTGCTTTGCGCAGTTCGATGTAAGCATTGATAGCGTCGTCAGTGAACACGCCACCACGGGTCAGGAACTCGCGGTCTGCATCCAGTGCGTTCAGCGCTTCTTCCAGAGAACCGGCAACGGTTGGGATTTCACTCGCTTCTTCTGGCGGCAGATCGTACAGGTTTTTGTCCATTGCATCGCCAGGATGGATTTTGTTGATCACGCCATCCAGACCCGCCATCAGCAATGCTGAGAAACACAGGTACGGGTTAGCCGCCGGATCCGGGAAGCGAACTTCGATACGACGTGCTTTCGGGCTTGCGACAACCGGAATACGGATAGACGCAGAACGGTTACGTGCGGAGTAAGCCAGCATTACTGGCGCTTCGTAACCCGGGACCAGACGCTTATAAGAGTTGGTGGTCGGGTTGGATAATGCGTTGATGGCTTTAGCGTGTTTGATTATGCCGCCAATGTAAAACAGCGCAGTTTCAGACAGACCGCCGTATTTGTCGCCAGCAAACAGGTTGGTGCCGTTTTTGGCTAAAGACATATGGCAGTGCATACCGGAACCGTTGTCACCGAATATGGGTTTTGGCATGAAGGTCGCGGTTTTACCGAACGCATGAGCAACGTTATGTACGACGTATTTGTAAATCTGAATTTCATCTGCTTTTTTGGTCATGGTATTGAAGCGGGTTGCCACTTCGTTCTGACCAGCGGTGGCTACTTCATGGTGGTGTGCTTCTACAACCAGACCCATTTCTTCCATGGTCAGACACATGGTAGAACGCAGATCCTGTGAAGAATCTACTGGTGGAACCGGGAAGTAACCGCCTTTTACTGACGGACGGTGGCCTTTGTTGCCGCCTTCGTATTTAGTGCCGGAGTTCCACGCACCTTCGATGTCGTCAATGGCTACGTGAGAACCGGAGATGTTGCTGCCGAAGCGAACATCATCAAACAGGAAGAATTCTGGTTCCGGCCCAAACAGCACCGTATCGGCAATACCGGAAGAACGCAGGAAGTCTTCAGCACGTTTGGAGATAGAGCGCGGATCGCGATCGTAGCCCTGCATGGTGCCTGGTTCCAGAATGTCGCAACGGATAATCAGAGTAGACTCTTCAAAGAACGGGTCGATAACGGCAGTGCTCGCATCTGGCATCAAGACCATGTCGGATTCGTTAATGCCTTTCCAGCCGCCAATCGAGGAACCATCAAACATTTTACCTTCTTCAAAGAAGTCAGCGTTAACTTGATGAGCCGGAATGGTGACGTGCTGTTCTTTACCTTTGGTGTCGGTGAAGCGTAAATCAACAAACTTCACTTCATGTTCATTCAGCATCGTCAAAACATGTTCTGCGGACATACTTGGTTCTCCCGATTGTTATTTATCGTCGTGGAACGAATATCATTGTGGATTGATGTTGTTACCGTGCGTAAACTAAAGCTAAAAGTGTGCCAACTTTTTAAATACGTGCAATGTGTTGCTCTTAGGGGCTTTCCGCGTGAAGACCTCTGCACCATTATAGGTTATAGCACCAAAATGGTGCTTTGTGGTGAGCTTGCGCACCAATTTGGTGCTTTGGTTCACTCTTGTAGCGTTTTTGCACCGTGAAAGGGATCACAAAGCAGGCAGCATTGGGTTGTTTATCATAGATGCTTGTGATCTTGTTTAGTCCCTCGATTAATACGTGTACAATAGCGCGCTATTTCTAAATGCCTGAGGCAAAGCTGTGATCGAAAATTTGCGTAACATCGCCATTATTGCGCACGTTGACCATGGGAAAACCACCCTGGTCGATAAGTTGTTGCAACAATCCGGAACTTTCGGAGAACGTACTGAAGCAACCGAACGTGTAATGGACTCCAACGATTTGGAGAAAGAGCGTGGAATTACCATCCTCGCCAAAAATACCGCCATTAATTGGAAAGACTACCGCATTAACATCGTGGATACCCCTGGACACGCCGACTTCGGCGGTGAGGTAGAACGTGTAATGTCGATGGTTGACTCGGTGCTGTTAGTCGTTGACGCAATGGATGGTCCGATGCCGCAGACCCGTTTTGTGACCAAGAAAGCATTTGCTAATGGTCTGAAACCGATTGTGGTGATCAACAAGGTTGACCGTCCCGGGGCGCGTCCTGACTGGGTTGTCGATCAGGTGTTCGACCTGTTCGTGAACCTGGATGCGACGGATGAGCAACTGGATTTCCCTATCATTTACGCATCAGCGTTAATGGGGATCGCGGGTAATGATCATAATGATATGGCGGAAGATATGACTCCGCTGTATCAGGCGATCGTTGACCACGTATCTGCGCCTAAAGTAGAGCTTGAAGCGCCGTTCCAGATGCAGATCTCCCAGTTAGACTATAACAACTACGTGGGTGTTATCGGTATTGGCCGTATCAAACGCGGTCGTGTGAAGCCTAACCAGCAGGTCACTGTCATTGATAGCGAAGGCAAAACTCGTAACGGTAGAGTCGGTAAGGTTCTGACCCATATGGGGCTGGAACGTATCGAAGCGGCGGTGGCTGAAGCGGGTGATATTATTGCTATCACGGGTCTGGGCGAGCTGAACATCTCCGATACCATCTGTGATGTGAACGCGGTTGAGGCCTTGCCTGCGCTGTCTGTTGATGAACCGACCGTGACCATGTACTTCAACGTCAACACTTCGCCGTTCTGCGGTAAAGAAGGGAAGTATGTGACGTCTCGTCAGATCCTTGAGCGTCTGAACAAAGAACTGGTGCATAACGTCGCGCTGCGCGTTGAAGAAACCGAAGACGCTGACGCATTCCGCGTTTCAGGCCGTGGTGAACTCCACCTGTCGGTTCTGATCGAAAACATGCGCCGTGAAGGTTTCGAACTGGCGGTTTCTCGTCCTAAAGTTATCAATCGCAAAATCGATGGCCGCTTGCAGGAGCCATTCGAGAACGTAACGCTGGATATCGAAGAACAGCACCAGGGCGCGGTCATGCAGGCTATGGGTGAGCGTAAGGGTGATGTTAAAGACATGATCCCTGATGGCAAGGGCCGTATTCGTCTGGATTACCTGATCCCTGCTCGCGGTCTGATCGGTTTCCGTACCGAATTCATGACGATGACGTCGGGTACCGGTCTGCTGTATTCCACCTTCAGTCATTACGATGACGTACGCCCGGGTGAAATCGGTCAACGCCAGAATGGCGTTCTGATCTCCAACGGTCAGGGTAAAGCGGTGGCGTTCGCCCTGTTCAGTTTGCAGGATCGCGGCAAACTGTTCCTGGGACACGGTGCTGAAGTGTATGAAGGCCAGATTATCGGTATTCACTCACGTTCAAACGATCTGACAGTAAACTGTCTGACCGGTAAGAAACTGACCAACATGCGTGCTTCCGGTACGGATGAAGCCACGACACTGGTTCCGGCCATCAAAATGTCTCTGGAACAAGCGCTGGAGTTTATCGATGATGATGAACTGGTTGAAGTCACGCCTCAGTCGATTCGTATTCGTAAGCGTTATCTAACCGAAAACGATCGCAAACGTGCTAACCGCGGCCCGAAAGAAGGCTGATTTTTATCAGTGATTTCTTTTGTGCAAAAGGCATCTTCGGATGCCCTTTTTTATGCGCATCGTTTTTATCTACATCTCTGCTTTCATTTTTTCCTGTTCATCCTCCCTGTTCAGTTTTGCGATTTCCCGCTACAGTGAAAAACCAACGGTTATATCAGGAGGAGAGACCATGCTTTATATCTTCGATTTGGGCAACGTCGTCATCGATATTGATTTCAACCGGGTTTTAGGCGTTTGGAGCAATCTCAGCAGTGCGCCGCTGGCGACGCTGAAAGAGCGTTTTGTCATGGGAGAAGCGTTTGAACAGCATGAACGTGGCGAAATCAGTGATGAAGAATTTGCTGAACAGCTATGTCATGAAATGGGGATTTCGTTGAGCTTCGAGCAGTTTTCCGCGGGCTGGCAGGCTATTTTTGTGGCATTGCGTCCGGAGGCGATCGCGATCATGCAGCAGCTGCGAAAGGATGGGCATCGTGTCGTCATTCTTTCCAATACCAACCGCCTGCACTGTGGTCATTGGCCGGTTTTGTTCCCCGAAGTGGAGAACGCAGCCGATCGTCTTTATCTGTCACAGGATATCGGTTTACGCAAGCCAGAAGCGGCTATCTATCAGTATGTGTTGACGCAGGAAGGCGTCGCGCCGGAGCAGGCAATCTTCTTTGATGATAACCCCGCCAATGTTGCCGCTGCCCAGGCGCTGGGGATCCACAGTATTCTGGTGACCGATCGTCAGGCGATCCCGGACTTTTTCGCCACACAGTCAGCCACGGCCAGTGTGTAAGCCATTGTTAATCGGTTTCATCGTACCTTTCTGCGATGAAGCCTGCCAACATCATAAAAACAGGAGTGAAAACGTTCTATGATCGCGTTAATTCAGCGAGTTTCCAGCGCCAGTGTCACCGTAGACCATGCGATTGTGGGGGAAATTGGGCAAGGATTACTGGTATTGCTGGGCGTTGAGCAAGGCGATGATGAACAAAAGGCTGAGCGGCTTTGCGAACGGGTTTTGGGTTACCGAATATTCGGTGATGAAAATGGCAAAATGAACCTTAATGTCAGTCAGGCCGGCGGCAGTGTACTCGTGGTGTCGCAATTTACGCTGGTGGCTGATACCCAGAGAGGAATGCGTCCCGGTTTTTCCCGCGGCGCGGCGCCAGCGCAGGCCGATCGTCTCTATCAGTATTTCGTCGGACAGTGCCGTGAACGGGCTATTCATACGGAAACAGGATGTTTTGCCGCAGACATGAAAGTCGCATTGGTTAATGATGGTCCGGTGACCTTCTGGTTACAGGTATGACGTATTTTTTAATGAGATGTGGTTTTCATTAAGCATGGTTTTAAAGGGGAATGGTTATGTACCACCTGAGAGTACCTGAAAGCGCCGAAGAACTTGATGCGTACTATCAGTTCCGCTGGGAGATGCTGCGTAAACCTCTGCATCAGCCTCTTGGCTCTGAGCGTGACGCCTATGACGCGCTGGCGCACCATCAGACCGTGGTTGACGAACAAGGGCGGCTGGTGGCGATTGGACGCCTTTCCATCAATGCCGATAATGAAGCGGCAATCCGGTTTTTAGCGGTACATCCGCAGGTTAGGGGGAAAGGGTTAGGGACATTGCTGGCCATGACTCTGGAGTCGGTGGCGCGTCAGGAAGGAGTAAAGCGCGTAGTATGCAGCGCGCGTGAAGACGCCATCGATTTCTTCGCCAAGCTGGGGTTTGTCAATCAGGGCGAAATCACCGCGCCACAGACTACGCCGATACGACATTTTCTGATGATTAAACCGGTTGCGACGCTGGATGATATTTTACATCGTCCGGATTGGTGCGGTCAGTTACAGCAGGCCTGGTATGAGCATATTCCGCTGAGCGAAAAAATGGGCGTGCGCATCAGCCAATACACCGGGCAGAAATTTATTACTACAATGCCGGAAACAGGTAATCAGAATCCTCATCACACGCTGTTTGCCGGGAGTATGTTTTCGCTTGCTACGCTGACAGGCTGGGGATTGATCTGGCTGTTATTGCGTGAAAGGCATTTGGGCGGAACGATTATTCTGGCTGATGCGCATATTCGTTACAGCACACCCGTGATGGGCAGGCCAAGTGCGGTTGCCGATCTTGGCTCACTAAGCGGTGATTTGGATCGCCTTGCCCGTGGGCGCAAAGCCAGAGTCCAACTGAATGTGGAGCTGTTTGGCGATGATATAAAAGGCGCCTTGTTTGAAGGGATTTATATTGTTTTACCCGCGAAGCCGGAAGATCCTCTGGAACAAGGCGGGTCGGAAATACGGTGATGGCGTTATCGCCATCACCCGTGATGATGTTTACTGCTCGGTATGCGTCGTTAATGTTCCTTGATGCATTTGCTGATTGATAGGCTGCCCGTTACTGTCAACGCCTTGAAGTGAACCAGTTAACGTTGGTTTCAACGGCGTACTGGCGGCAAGCTGCCCATTAAGCTGCAATTGCAGATTCGAATTGCCTGCGGGGGCAGAGGGTGATGTCGGCCATCCCCAGCGCGTCAAGATATCCATCGGGACGGAACGTCCGCTCATCGTAAATGAAAACTCACGGGCAGGCTGTTGACTGATGGTGGCTTTAGCTTCCAGCAGGCCCGCCTGCGTAAATGTGCTGAGATCGGTGATGGAAATCTGACTGTCGGTGGCGGTCAAAGCCAATGACGGACGTCGGATATCCACCTTATTGAAGGTGGCATCGCTGGCATTCAGATTCAGGCTGCCAGCCCAAATGCCCCATTCATGATTACGCGCCAGCACCAGATCGCTGCCGTATCCATCCAGCGCGGTAAGCTGGAAGGGAAAATCCGGGTTGATATCGATCAGCAGATTGCGGTTCGCCGTGAATTTTCGGATAGTCACCTCTGTCAGCCAGTCAGGCAGCGACGTTTGCCAATGCTGACGCCAGTCGGCCGGCAGGGTGTATTCCATGCCCGCCACGACAAATTCATTCAACAGCAGACGGTGGTTACTACGTTGCCAGCTACCGTTGGTTCGCAGCAGGCCACCTTCCCAGCGTGTAGTAAACTGCTTGATATCCACGCCGTCCGGTGAGAGAGCCAGATTAACGATGGGGTCGATGAAGTGCATACTGCCGTTGACAATATCGGTGGCGTTGAAGGACAGTTCGCCGTCCTCGCTTTCCCAATCACCTTTTTTAAAGGTGACATCCTGCAACGTCACATCAAGATCGATAAACGCCCATCCCGGCCCTTCAATTCGGGCATCAATCAAATCGAAGCGATTGACCGCCACGGACGGAATTGCAGTGATCGGTTCCCAGAAATCCTGTATGGCCCGCGGTGTTTGGAGGCGAACGTTGCTCAGTCGCAGGTTACCAATTTGCCAACTGCCATCTTCCCCGCGGCTGGCGTTGCCTGTGAGCTGACCCTGCGCCACATCGGCACCGAAGTTACTCAAAATAAGCTGGTTCTGGTTGATTTCGCCTTGCATCAGAACCTGACTGGCAGGAATATCATTAAGCCGCAATGAACGGGCGCTGAGCTGAAAGCGGCCTTGCTTGCCCAGTAGATATCCCGCTTCTGGCTGCCAGGGGGTGATGCCACCGTTGATTACCTGACCATTCAAACGCCAGTCGCCATCCTGCGCCTGCAATGCCATCGACCGTAATTGTAAAATGTCTGCTTCGATAGGCAGCGTAACGGCCGTGGACGACAGATTCAGCGTACCGCCTTCCAGTTCCAGGCTGGAAAAGTGACGCGGATCGGTGATCTGACGCATACCAAGACCG
The DNA here is from genome assembly GCF_003115815.1 of Brenneria roseae subsp. americana. Classification (NCBI taxonomy): domain Bacteria; kingdom Pseudomonadati; phylum Pseudomonadota; class Gammaproteobacteria; order Enterobacterales; family Pectobacteriaceae; genus Brenneria; species Brenneria roseae. The sequence goes on from NZ_QDKJ01000012.1 coordinate 20,929, forward strand.
ACCGAGACGGTGGGGGCTGAGAGTGTCGGCGGCTGGTCCTTATGACCAAAGGTGACGTCTTTCAACTGAATATGGTTGAGTGAAGACCAGTCATGGCTAATTTTGCCTAATGAAAGCTGATAATTTGTATTTTGATTCACCCAATTGCTAACCCAGCCTGCCGCCCATGCCGTTTGCAGTAATACATATAAAATAACCAGCGCCAGTAATACCAGCAGGAGTAGCGTCAGCAATAATTTCCCGAGAAATTTCATCGTGTCTGTCCATGCCAATCGTCAGGGATACTGAGTTTATGCCGCAATTGCCCATAAGGCTCAATAGATAATGCAGTTACAGACAGTAAAAAGCGACCCGTGTTGCACCACGCGTCGCTTTTATTGGTGTATACCCGTCATACTTCAAGTTGCATGTGCGTTGGCTGCGCTCAGTCACCCGAATCACTTACCTGAGTAAGCTCATCGGGATTCCTTCCCTTGCCGCCTTCCCGCAACTCGAATTATTTAGGGTATATATCCCTGTAACGTAAAATATATCGGGTATAGCCAGCGTGATTGACGCTGGCGGGTATTATTTCTCTTCCTGGGGGAAAACCAGATTCAGTACGATTGCGGTGATACCACCCGCAGCAATACCGGAAGAAAGCAGCGTTTTCATCCACTCAGGCGCGAATTGCAGAATCAGCGGCTGCTGTGACACACCCAGACCTACGGCCAGAGAAAGCGCGATAATCATGATCGCGCGGCGATTCAACGGCTCGCGAGACACGATACGAACGCCGGATGCAGCGATAGTACCAAACATGACGATTGTCGCGCCGCCCAGTACCGGCTCAGGAATATGCTGTACAAAGCCGCTGACGGCCGGGAACAGTCCCAGAACGATCAGCATCAGTGCAACGACAAAACCGACATAGCGACTGGCAACGCCGGTGAGTTGAATGACGCCGTTGTTCTGACCAAAGCAGGAGTTCGGGAATGTATTGAAAACTGCTGACAGGCAGGAATTCAGGCCGTTTGCCAATACGCCGCCCTTTAAGCGTTTCATGTACAGCGGCCCGCTGACCGGTTGTTCTGATACGTCGGAGGTGGCGGTAATATCGCCAATGGTTTCCAGTGAGGTCACCATGAAGACCAGCATGAGCGGGATGAGCAAATTCCAGTCAAAGCCCAGACCGTAATACAACGGCGTTGGCACCATGATGAGTGAACTTTCCGCTGCCGGTGCGCTGCCCGGCAGCATATCCATGATCCACGCGCCCAGATAACCTACCGCCATGGCTATCACCAGCGATGCCACGCGCAGATAGGGGTTACGCTGGCGATTCAGTACAATAATCACGGCCAGAACGATACCTGCCAGCAACAGATTTTTCGGGGCGCCAAAGGTATTATCGTTCATCGCGGCATAGCCGCCGCCGATCGATGTCAGGCCAACCTGAATCAGCGACAGACCGATAATCATCACCACAATTCCTGATACCAGCGGGGTGATAATGCGGCGCGCAAGGTGCAAAAAGCGCGAAAGGACAATTTCTGTGCAGGAAGCGACCATCAGCGTACCGAACAAGGCCGCCATCATGGTGGGAACATCCGCCCCCCCGTTTTTCAGCGCCAGGCCGCCCATAATCAATGGGGTAACAAAATTAAAGCTGGTGCCCTGAATAGACAGCAGGCCTGAGCCTACGGGGCCCCAGGTTTTAATCTGCAAAATAGAAGCAAGGCCAGAGGCAAAAAGCGACATGCTGATGATGTGCTGTGTGTCCTGTGCCGGCAATCCCAATGCCTGACAAATCAGCATGGCTGGCGTGATCACCGCGACAAACATCGCCAGCAGATGCTGACAGGCTGCAAACAGGGTCTGCGGCAGAGGAGGTCTGTCCTCCAGACGGTAGATTAATTCGCTGCGTTTAGGGGCGGCGGCCATATCTGGCTGAGGGATATCCGTGGTGGTGATGGTCATAATAGTTGGCGTACCTGAAATGACAAAGAGGGCATTTTAATGATCTCTTTGGCAAAAGCAAACGTTTGCGAAACGCTGTTTCTGATATGAAATTCATCTGGTAGATAATGACTTGTTATTTGAAGGGTTATTGGATGAGGCGCAGTAACATGGCCTGATGTTCAGGCATTGGTATAGCGGGTTCGTTCCGGTAACCAACGTTCAATCAATGCCTTGGCATGTTCTGGGTAACGTTGATGAAGGTGGCGGGCGACACGCTGTATCTGCGGGATTAACGCCTGATCGCGTAGCAGGTCCGCCACTTTGAACTCGGCATTACCCGTCTGGCGGGTGCCCAATAACTCACCGGGGCCACGAATTTCCAAATCGCGTTGCGCAATGACAAATCCATCGTTGCTATCGCGCAATACCTGAAGACGTTTCTGCGCCGTTTTGCTAAGCGGGGTTTTATAAAGCAGTACGCAGTGTGAGGCAACCGCACCACGGCCAACCCGGCCACGTAACTGATGAAGCTGCGCCAGCCCCAGCCTCTCTGGGTTTTCGATAATCATCAGGCTGGCATTAGGAACGTCGACGCCAACTTCGATAACCGTCGTGGCAACTAACAATTGCAGTTCCCCCTGTTTGAAAGCTTGCATGACGGCCTGTTTTTCCTGCGCTTTCATCCGACCATGTACCAGCCCGACGGAAAGTCCGGGCAACGCCGCTTTCAGCTCCGCACAGGTTGCCTCGGCGGCCTGGGCTTCCAATAGCTCGGATTCTTCAATCAGCGTACAAACCCAATAGGCTTGCCGACCTTCCTGCTGACAGGCGCTGTTCACGCGCTGAATAATGTCACTACGGCGTGAATCAGGGATAGCGACAGTGGTAACGGGCGTTCTTCCCGGCGGCAGTTCGTCAATGACGGAGGTATCCAGATCGGCGTAAGCGGTCATCGCCAGCGTTCTGGGGATCGGTGTCGCCGTCATGATGAGCTGGTGAGGATGAAATCCCTGCTCTTCGCCTTTTTCCCACAGGGCCAGACGTTGATGTACACCGAAACGGTGTTGTTCATCAATAATCACCAGCGCCAGTCCATTAAATTTTACCTGCTGCTGGAAGATGGCATGCGTACCTACCACCATAGATACTTGACCGCTGGCAATGGCCTCTTGCTGTGCCTGACGGGCTTTCCCTTTTTGCTTTCCGGCCAGCCAGCCCACTTCAATCCCCAGTGGTTCAAACCACTGACGAAAATTATAGGCATGTTGCTCCGCCAGTAACTCGGTGGGAGCCATGAGCGCCACCTGTTTACCGTTCGCGATAGCGCGTAGTGCCGCTAGCGCAGCAACCAGCGTTTTGCCTGACCCTACATCCCCTTGAACCAGTCGCATCATGGGAAAATCGTTGACCATGTCAGCTTCAATTTCGCCGACGACCCGATCCTGCGCCTGTGTGGGCGAGAAAGGCAGGTTGGCAAGCAGGCGCTGTTTAAGGCGATCATTGACCGGCAGTGATAATGCCCGATAACGCTGGGCACCGGCACGAACCGCCAGCATACTCAGATTATGTGCCAGCAACTCTTCCATGATAAGCCGCTGCTGCGCCGGGTGCTTACCCTGCTCAAGCTCGCTGAGTTGCATATCAGGCGGTGGACGATGCAGGATATGCAGGGCTTCCGGCAGACTGATAAGCGAGTGGCTCAGTTCTTCTGGCAACAGTTCATCGATGGGATTGGCATCCAGCAAAGCCAGCGCCTGATCGGTTAACTTACGCAACGTTGCCTGACGAACCCCTTCCGTCGTGGGGTAAACCGGCGTCAGGGATTCCTGTAATTCAACCTGAGAGTGATCCCCTTGCACCCGGTACTCCGGGTGGATAATTTCAGCGCCAATTTTACCACGCTTGATTTCACCATAGGCGGTGACTCGCTGACCGGGAGCCAGACTGTTTTTCATTGCGGCGTTGAAATTGAAAAAGCGCATGGTCAGCATACCGCTGCCATCACTGATTTGGCAGGTTAGCATACGGCGGCGGCCAAACGAGATGTCATGACGTAATACTTCGCCTTCCACGGTGGCATACATACCCGGAAGGAGATCGCCGATCGCATAAAGGTGGGTACGATCTTCATAGCGCAACGGCAGGTGAAGCAACAAATCCTGAACGGTTTCCAGTCCGATACGGGCGAGTTTTGCGGCCTGACTGGCACCCACGCCAGCAAGCGTGCTCAGCGGTTGGGTGTGCAGCAGGCGACCTTGCATCAGGACTCCGACGCTTGCATTGCCGCCCACCAGGGGGCATCGGCAACGATCTGGCCGCTATCATCGATATAAGGGCGGGGTAAACCTTTACGTTTGGCTACGCGTGCCAACACCGGATAACCCCCTTCAAACAGCAGACACTGCTGTTCTTCCTTTTCCAACGGGCTATCGTCGCGTTGATACATGCCTGCCATCTGACGCTGCCGCTGAGCCTCATACAAAATCAAGGCGGATGCGACGGAGACATTCAGCGACTGCACCATACCGGTCATTGGAATGATGATATCCCGATCCGCCAGCTTCAGCGCTTCCGCCGTAATACCGGTTTTTTCCTGCCCCAGCAGAATGCAGGTCGGACGTGTGTAATCAATGTCGCGAAAATCGACGGCTTGTTCAGACAAGTGGGTAGCCAGAACCTGCATACCCGTTGATTTTAGATAGCTGACGGCGTCATGAATGGTGCGGTGCGTTTTGACTTCGACCCAGCTGTTGCTGCCCGCAGCGGAAGAGACCAGCGTTTTCATGCGGCTGGTGGGCCAAACAGCATGAATTTGATGAACGCCAACCGCATCGGCGGTACGGATCACCGCGGAAATATTATGGGGTTTATGCACCTGCTCCATGCAAATCGTCAGATCGGGCTGACGACAGGTCAGCATCTCTCTTATGCGTGCATAACGTTGAGGGGTCATAACATTTAATTTCGGTTACGGTTAACTTTTATCACATCCGGCATCACGCGGATCTTACGCATAATGTTGGCCAGATGAACGCGGTCGAGCGTGGTAAGGCGGATAAACGCGCTGTATACGCGGCCGTCTCTTTCTTCCGTATTGATACTTTGAATATTGGAGTTCGCGGCATTAATCGCTGCCGTCAGATTGGCCAATGCGCCCTGATGGTTAAACATATCCACCTTAATTTCAGCAATAAACTCTTGCTCGGTCACTTTATCCCATTCAACCGCCATGAACTTCTCGGGTTCTTTCTGGTAGCCGCGGATATTACGACAGGATTCGTGGTGGATCACCAGCCCTTTTCCCGGACTGACGTGGGCAATAATGGGATCGCCCGGGATAGGTCGGCAGCATTTCGCGAAGGAAATCATAACGCCATCCGCGCCCTTAATTGGCAATTTGCGCAACCCGGTATTCCCCTGCTGGGATTGTTCGTTGAGCAGGTTTTTCGCCACCACCACGCTCATGGCATTACCCATACCGATTTCCGCCATCAGATCGTCCAGCGTCGCGAGCTTCATTCTCTCCAGCTCAAGCTGAATGTTCTTTTCCGGAATATCTGACAGTTTACGGCCGCTTCCCAGCGCGTGATTCAGCAAACGCCGCCCCAGGCTGACCGAATCATCACGTTTGAGGTTTTTCAGCATCTGCCTGATTTTGGCGCGCGCGCGCGAGCTGACGACGAAATTCAGCCAGGCCGCATTCGGTCTTGCGCCTGGTGCGGTAATGATTTCAACGGTTTGTCCGCTGGTCAGCGATTGAGATAGCGGGTAAGGCTGCCGGTCCACTCTGGCTCCGACGCAGGCATGACCAATGTCTGTGTGTACGGCATAGGCAAAATCCACCGGCGTCGCGCCTGCGGGCAATTCCACAATTCTGCCTTCCGGCGTGAACACATACATTTCATCTGGAAAGAGATCGGACTTAACGCTTTCGATAAACTCAAAGGAGCTGCCTGCGCTCTGCTGTAATTCCAGCAGGCTTTGCATCCAGCGTTGCGCCCGAACCTGTGCGGTGGTGCTGCTTTCGCCTTCTTTGTAAGCCCAATGCGCGGCAACGCCCATTTCCGCCATCTGATCCATATCATCGGTGCGGATTTGTACTTCCACCGGTACGCCATGCGGACCAATCAGCGAGGTATGCAGCGATTGATAGCCGTTGGCCTTGGGGATGGCTATATAGTCTTTTACCCGTCCGGGACGCGGTTTATACAGGCTGTGTACCTGACCTAACACGCGATAACAGGTGTCCACTTCCTTAACGATGACCCGAAAGGCGTAAATATCCATAATCGAATGGAAACGCTGTTCTTTCAGGTGCATTTTGCAGTAGATAGAGTAAAGGTGTTTTTCGCGACCGCTGACTCGGCAGGCCATTCCGGCTTCGGTCAAGCGCCCCTCAATCTCGGCGAGGATTTTTTGAATCATCTCTTTCCGGTTACCACGGGCAGCTTTGACGACTTCTTTAATCACGCGGTAACGGTTGGGGTAAAGCGCTTCAAAACCCAGCTCTTCAAGCTCGGTTTTTAGATGGTGAATACCCAGTCGGTGAGCCAACGGGCTGTATATTTCCAACGTTTCACGGGCAATACGGCGCCGTTTGTCCGGGCGCAGCGAACCCAGTGTACGCATGTTATGGGTGCGGTCAGCCAGTTTGATCAGAATGACGCGGATATCCTGCACCATCGCCATGATCATTTTGCGAAAGTTTTCAGCCTGCGCTTCTTTCTTATCGCGAAACTTCAGTTTATCCAGCTTGGAAACGCCCTCTACCAGTTCAGCAACGCTTTTACCAAAAAGCTGTTCCATATCCTGATAGGTGGCGGGCGTATCCTCTATCACATCATGCAATAATGCGGCCATCAGCGTTTCATAGTCGAGACGCATCTCGGCCAGAATACAGGCCACCGCGACCGGATGAGTGATATAAGGTTCGCCGCTGGAGCGAGTCTGCCCCTCGTGAGCATCACGTGCAACGAGATACGCCTGCTGTAAACGTTTTATCTGGTCTTCCGGCAGATAACGTTGAATCAGCAGATTAAGGCTTTCGAAAATGTACAAAGGCGACTCGTGGGCTAATTAACGACGGCCTTCAGCAATCGCGGTAACCGCCTGAATTTCCGCGGCTTCCTGCTCTTGCTGCTCCTGACGGTCACGAACGTCCAGAATCTGGGCGTTGATCAGACCTTCTTCGATCTCACGCAGCGCGATCACGGTGTACTTATCGTTTTCTTCCGGTACCAGCGGATCTTTACCGCCTGTCTGGATCTGACGGGCGCGACGAGCAGCGACCAACACCAGGTCAAAACGGTTACCAATTTTCTCTACAGCGTCTTGAACAGTTACGCGTGCCATAAATGTGCTACTCCACAGGAAATAAAATGACTGCGCATCATACTGAAAGAGGCGTCAGTCTGCCAATAGTTTGGTGATTAATGCACCATGCCGTACTTTTTGTCTGCTCAGAAGCAGACGTTCTGCGCGAATAATGGTTTTCAGGTCAAGCAAAGCCAGATCGAAATCGTCATTCACAATTAAATAATCATACTCGCTGTAGTGTGTCATTTCAGCTACCGCCTGCGCCATACGGCGGGCGATAATCTCTTCACTATCCTGCCCCCGGCCTCGCAGGCGGCGTGCCAGTTCCTCTTTCGACGGAGGCAGTATGAAAATACTGCGCGACTGCGGCATCTGGCTACGGATTTGCTGAGCGCCCTGCCAGTCAATATCCAGAAACACGTCTACGCCCGTCGCTAATATCTGTTCGATGGCTAGCCGGGATGTCCCGTAGTAATTGCCGAAAACCTCAGCATATTCCAGGAATTCTTTTTCCTGAATCATACGCTTGAATTCATCAACGGAGACAAAGAAATAGTGCTCGCCGTGCTTCTCTCCCGGCCTTTGGTCACGAGTGGTATGTGAAATCGATACCTGCGTGTCATACAACGGCTGCGTTTTTAATAGCGCCTGAATCAAACTTGATTTTCCTGCCCCACTGGGAGCGGAAACGATATATAACGTGCCTTGAGCCATAGTGAAGTTTTATTAATTACGATTATTGGAATATACCAGTCATCTTTCAATCTTCAGGCTATGCGATCTGAGCGTTGAAATATAATCGGTACAGATGCGGCAGGATGCGCATTTCCCACATTATACACACCGATATGCCATCAGTCGCGCTGCGATAAATATCAGCGCCGAATGTTTTTCTCTTATGCCATTCAATTTTCGGCTTGCCAATACGTTTAATTCAATTTGCGTAGCCGATTCCTGCGGCTTTTCCCTCTGTTGTAAGTCGTAAAGCATCTTGAGGAGCGCTTTGCATTTTTCCTTTTTCGGGCTCGTTTTACTTCTGTCACTGCGTTTTACTGCGGCATCTTTCTGATGCAGGGAGGCGGTATGGATTGCTGGCTCAGACAATTATTCATTCTGGTGTTGTCCGGTTTTATCAGTTGTGTCTCGATAGCGGCATCGGTTTGCCCCGATTGGTCGGTGGTTCGTGCGGATAAAGAAATCGATACGTTACAAAAGCAGTTGGAAAGCTGGGATGACGCTTACTATAGGTTGGGACAGAGCCAGGTTGATGATGAGGTGTATGACCAACTCAGAAAACAGTTGGACCATTGGCAAATCTGTTTCCATCCTGATGCCGAGTCCGCTCGTATCAAGCTGCCCGATAACGGTAAACAAACTCATCCTGTGGCGCATACCGGTTTGAAAAAGCTCGCTGACCGCAGGCAACTGATGCAGTGGATAGGGCAACGTAAGGACGTCTGGGTTCAGCCCAAGGTAGACGGTGTGGCGGTAACCTTGGTTTATCAGCAGGGAAAGCTGACATCCGCCATCAGTCGCGGAAATGGCCGGCAAGGAGAGGACTGGACAGCCAAGGTGCGGGATATTCCGGGGGTTCCGCAAACGTTAGAACATTCGCCCGCCACGCTGGTGTTGCAGGGTGAGCTTTTTCTCAACGTCACCGATCATCGGCAACAGCGGCAAGGTGGAATTAACGCCCGGTCGCTGGTCGCCGGAGAAATGCGTCGGCACCAATCTTCAGCGATATTATCGCGCATCGGGGTTTTTATCTGGGAATGGCCGGATGGCCCAGCAACGTTGTCTGAACGTCTTGAGGCGTTACGGACGATGGGATTTGGCATGACTGCCGACTATACCCATCGCATTGCTTCGTTCGAGGAGGCTGAGAAATGGCGGGATGTCTGGTATCGCAGTCCTCTGCCTTTTGTGACCGACGGCGTGGTAATTCGACAAGATAAAGCGCCGGAGGGGCGCTATTGGCGCGATACGCCCGCCGATTGGGCCATAGCCTGGAAATATCCTCTGGTGCAACGGGTTGCTGAAGTTAATGGCGTGGTGTTCTCGGTTGGCCGGACAGGGAAAATTACCGTGGTGCTGAACCTTAATCCACTACAGTTGGATGACAAGTCTGTCCGTCGGGTACATGTTGGTTCGCTATCTCGCTGGAGGCAGTGGGATGTGTTACCAGGGGATCAGGTCACGATTGGTTTGGCCGGACATGGGATCCCCCGACTGGATAGCGTGGTCTGGAGAGTGGCGGAACGCCCGGTGATTATCCCCCCGGCAGAAAGTGATTTTCATACTTTCAGCTGCTTTCAGTACAGCTCGGCGTGCCAACAGCAGATGCTTGCCCGGCTATCCTGGCTGAGTGGAGAGCATGGGCTCAATCTTGGCGGTATCAGCGAAGGGATATGGCGGCGTTTGGTAGAAAAAGGCATGCTGAATGATATTTTATCCTGGCTAACGCTGACGTCAGAACAGGTAAAGTCGGTGGAAGGGATGGGTGACAAGCGGGCAGATAGCATCTATGAGCGTCTGCAAACGGCCCGCCGTCAACCCTTGTCACGTTGGCTACTGGCGCTGGGCGCACCTGTCCCGAAGTCGGCAAGAAAAGCGCTGGAAAATACGCATTGGCAGCAGCTACAGCAGCGCACTGCGTTGCAATGGCAGCAATTTTCAGGCATTGGCGCCAGACGGGCTGAAGAGATCATGGCTTTTTTACAGCATCCGATCATTGTTGAGTTTATTGCACGGTTGGATAGCGAAGGGATTAAAATATAACGCATTGGCGATCAACGGTCTGCGGTTAAATGTGACATCAATGCTTTTAATGCCAGATGCTTAACGTTCAGGATTTTGAAAAACTGGTGAGAATCACCCGCTTTTTCCGCATTGTTTGTCAGAATTTAGTGCTGATAAATATATGTTTTTATTATTTATGATCTATTTGTTGTTGTTTTTAAGGAGTATTACCCTGTTTAAAGGAAAGATTCTTCTTGTTTGGTGGTTTGAACTACGGCATAGCGCCGTTGTCGTATAGCTTCAGATAATAAAATAAGTTTTGCTGGAGCACTTGTTGCAATGAAGTTTGTTCATTCTTTATCACACCAGAAGTTATCATTTGTCCTGGCAATTTATATCGGTCTTTTCCTCAACCTCTCCGTATTTTATCGACGGCTTGATGCCTTCCCCATTCCATCAGGTAAAACGATCCCGGCGTTTATTCCTGCACTGATAGAATTGACGGCCTGTATATTATTCACCTTTTTTCTGATGCGCATCATTTCACTCGGGGGACGCCATTTTTACCGTGTGGTGGCATCACTGCTGGTTCTGATTTCTGTTGCTGCCAGCTATTACATGACGTTTTTTAATGTCGTTATTGGCTACGGCATTATTGCGGCGGTAATGACAACCGACGTTGATCTTTCCAAAGAAGTGGTCGGCTTACACTTTGTGCTATGGATGGTCGCGGTCAGCGTATTGCCGCTGTTTCTGATTTGGAAAAATACGTTACGCCATACGCTGATTGAGCAATTGACCTCGCCCGGAAAGCGCCTGATGCCATTGACGATTTTGGCGGTGGTGGTGGCGCTTGTCTGGTTGCCAATTCGCTATATGGATAAGGTCCAGTCGGTATCAGAAAAGCTCTCCAATGTTGATCTTCCCAGCTATGGCGGTGTGGTGGCTCACTCCTATCTTCCCTCCAACTGGATATCGGCATTAGGTTTGTTCGCCTATACCAAATATGACGAAAGTCAGGATTCATCAAACCTCTTCGATCCGGGTAAGCATTTCACATACATTCCACCGAAGGGGATTGAGGATACCTATGTGGTTTTCATCATTGGTGAAACAACTCGCTGGGATCATATGGGGTTACTGGGATACGAACGGGATACGACACCGAAGTTGTCCAAGGAGCGGAATCTGGTCGCTTTCCGGGGGCAATCTTGTGATACCTCAACCAAGCTTTCCCTGCGTTGTATGTTCGTGCGCGAAGGCGGGACGGAAGATAACCCGCAGCGGACATTGAAAGAGCAAAACATTTTCGCCGTGATGAAAGAGCTGGGATTCACCTCTGAGCTTTTCGCAATGCAAAGCGAAGTATGGTTCTACAACAGTATTGAGGCGGATAATTACTCTTTCCGTGAAATGATTGCGTCTGAAAAACAAAATGATGGTAAGTCAGTGGATGACATGTTGCTGGTGGATGAAGTGAAGGAATCCCTGGCTTATTATCCGAAAGGAAAACATTTGATTGTGCTGCATACCAAGGGGTCGCATTATCTTTATTCCATGCGCTATCCCCGCAGCTATGCCCGTTATCAGCCGGAGTGTCTGGGCGTGGATGCTTCTTGCTCTCGCGAACAGCTAATTAACGCGTTTGATAACAGTGTGCTGTATACCGATAGTTTTATCGATCGGGTCATTGATCAGGTCAGGGATAAAAAAGCGTTGGTGTTCTATGCCTCCGATCACGGCGAATCCATCAATGATAATTATCACCTGCATGGTACTCCGCGTGATATGGCGCCGCCGGAGCAGTTTCGCTCTCCCATGATGGTATGGGCATCGGATAAATTTCTGGCTGAACCCAATAACATGAATGCGTTTGATCAGCTCAAGGCGCAGCAGCGGATCGGTAAGACCCATCGTCACGAAGAGCTGTTTGATACCATTTTGGGGTGTCTGGGATATACCTCGCCCGACGGTGGTATCAACCCGAAAAACAACTGGTGTAATAAGCCGTCCAGTTGATAAAAATATCCGACAGGGATGTCGGTGGAAGGATGATAGAAGGGTGGTCGGACACTTTACAAACAGGCATAATCCTTTTTCTAAAAAGGGATTGACGCTTCAATAGGGTCGCAGTAATATGCGCCGCACTCGGTGAGTGGCGCAGCCTGGTAGCGCACTTCGTTCGGGACGAAGGGGTCGGAGGTTCGAATCCTCTCTCACCGACCAAATTGATTTTCGGCGAATATCTGGAATAGACGATTTCACCGAAAAATAAACAAACCCGCGGATCCTTACTGGATTGGCGGGTTTTTTTACGTCCGTAAGCGTTCAGCCTGAACCATATTGGCGTTTATTCGGCGCTGAGAATGATATCTCAGCGCCGCAGTTCATTCACCTGGTCGATACAGTCTGCCAGGCCGTTGACGAGTCCGCGCCCGAACTGGAACCTCACAGGCGGAACATGCACAGTCCGGTGAGATCGCGATGGGCCGGCATGTCGAGCAGGAAGTCCAGCAGCCTTTCTCCCATCGCGGGAGACCAGCCTCCATAGATGATATTCCCACGGAATTTGCGCACCAGATCGTCGTGGGACAGGGGGGCGCGTGAACTGCCGCGCATATAGGGCTGGCGGATTTCACGTACCTTGCCGTCACGGAAGGTGACCTTGATGTGGCCGGTGTAGTTGGCCGGGTACTCGTTGTTCGGATCGACGACGTAGCGGATCTTCTTGGCTAGCTGCACAATCTTGGCATCGTGGACGAGTTCCTCGGCGAATTGCGCCAGCCCCGCATCCTTCTCGAAATAGGCCATGGCCATGCACCAGGGGACGCTGAATTTGGCGGCGTAGCCGTTGCCGGGCTGGTGCTTTTCCGCCAGTGGCTCCCACAGCCGATGGACGTAACCGTCGCTCGTTTCGCAGAGAATGTCGACGATGTCGTCCGGATCGTGGTTTTCGGCCGCCAGGCGGATCATGCAATCCATGTAGGGATGGGTCATGGTGCCGCTGGCAAAGGGTTTGAAGGTCAGGCCGTCGATCCGCCAGTTCTCGCCCACGCCTTCGGTGAGATGCTCGAAAGCGGGTTGCGCCGTCGGCGCGAAGGCATGATAGAAGCTGTGCTTGCCGTCGAACACCCGCCGCGGCGCGAGAAAGCCCTGCTGGGCGATGCGGGCGGCGCGATAGCCGGCCTGTGCGGCCCAGCCGGGATGCAGGCGCTTGGTCCACGCCCCTTCCGCCAGATATTCGATGATGCCCGAGGCAAGGCTGCCGGCGACGCCGAAGGCGCTGGCCATGGTCTGCGGACTCAGGCCGAGTGCGGCGGAAACGCCAGCGGCGGCGCCAAACGGTCCGATTGCGGCGGTGGGATGGAAGCCCTGCGCGTGGATCTTGCCCGGCGCGACAGCGTTGAGCCGGCTCGCGGCTTCCATTCCGACGGCGACGCCGAGCATCAGGTTCTTGCCGCTCAGGCCGAAGCGTTCGGTGGCCGCCAGCACGGCCGGGACGGCGAAGCATCCGACATGGAGGGGGGAGCCCTCCAGCGTGTCGTCGAAGTCCTCGCCGTGGATGGCGGCCCCGTTCACCATGGCCGCTCCCGCCGCATCAAGGGCTCTGGACTGGCCCGGCACGGTGCATTCGCCGTCACTGTCGCAACTGTCGATAAGCTGGCGCACATAGGGGGCGTGTCGCCCGGAGATAATCAGGCCGAAGCAGTCGATAAGATCATCAAGAATGACGCCGCGGGTTTTTTCCGGAATATCCTCGTAGCGGATCTTGGCGAGGCTCTGGGCGAAGCGTTCGCTGACGCTGAGGTCCGTAGTAGCAGACTGGCTCATGTTGGAACTCCTTAAAAGATGTTATGAATCAAAAGAATAGAAAATCGTCGCATTAACGCGCCGGGCATCTTTAGATCAGACCCACCATCCTCCACCAGATCGGGCCGATACCCAGGTAAATGGTCAGGAACACGACGCAGAACAGCAGGCCGAGCAGCCAGAAGGGCCGCAGGGGGATATAACCGGAATCGTAGAAGATCGGTCCGGAACCCAGTCCGTAATGCGTGATGCCGCCCATCAAATTACTGGCGAAGCACAGACCCAGCACGCCGAGCACCGGCGGTGTCCCAACCGCCAGGATGACGCCCAGGAAGGCCGGATACATGGAGGCCACATGCGCCGTCGCGCTGGCGAAGAAGTAATGCGCGAGCACATAAATCACGCACAACAGGATAAATGCCGCATACCAATCAAATCCGCTGACGTAGCCTGCCAACTGTTCGCTCATCCACGGAATGAGGCCGAGTTTATTGAGGAAATTGGCCATCATGACCAGAGCGGAAAACCAGATGAGCGTATTCCAGGCGCCCTTTTCCGCGGCCAGGTCGGACCAGGATAAAACCCGTGTCAGCAGCAGAATGGCGAGACCGATCAGGGCGGCAATGGTGGCGTTGACTTTGAACATCATGTCGCCGATGGTCCACAGCCCGATCAAGCCGACGAACACACCAAGCATGATGTACTCGCTACGCGTAATCTTCCCCATCGCCGTTAGCTTCTCTTTGGCTAGGGCCGCAGCCTCGGGGCTTTTCTTGATCTCGGGCGGCCACACCACCATCAGGATCAGCGGCAGTATAGTCAGGCACAGGAGACCGGGGACGGCACCCGCCAGGGCCCAGGTGCCCCAGGTGATTTCCACGCCGACGTCGCGGGCGAAGCCGACCATCAGCGGGTTGGACGCCATGGCCGTCAGGAACATCGCCGAGATGACCAGATTGCCCTGGAATGCGTTGGACATCAGGAACGAGCCGATGCGCCGACCGGTGCCCTTGGCCGGATCGCTGTCATAGGCGAGCGAGATCGCCAACTGCAAGGGGAACAGGATGCCGCCGAGACGCGCGGTGTTGGAAGGGATTACGGGAGCCAGGACGATATTGGTCAACGTCGTGGCGTAGGCCAGACCAAGGGGCGTTTTGCCCACCATGCTCATGAACAGATAGGCGATGCGGTTGCCCAGTCCGGTCTTGAGGAAGGCGCGCGAAATAAAGAACGCGCTGCAGATAAGCCAGATGGTCGTATCGCTGAAGCCGCTCAAGGTCTGCGCAGGCGTCAGCGTCTGGGTCAGTCCCGTCACGGCGATGGCGGTGAGGGCGATGACCGCCATCGGGTAGGGTTTGGTCATAAAGCCGACGATCGTCGCCACGAAGATGGCGAACAGCTGCCAGGCCTTGGGATCGAGGCCGGCTGGACTTGGGATCAGCCAGATAACCAGGAACGTACCGACCCATGCCAGGTGCGGCCAGTACGTCGCGAGAAAATGTTTTGAGGGCGTTTTCCCTGCTGGAGGAATACCTTGAATGTTTACCATAATGGTCTCTCCGGGTTGCGGAATTATTATTATTCGTGCAGAAGTGTCGTCAGAATCGAGACGTCCTTCAGGTCCAAAATCCTCCAGGCGTGGTCAATCAATCGCACGGTGGCGGCGTTGCTAAGCACGCCTTCGGCGCAACTGAAAACCTTGCCTTCGAGTTCGGCGTCGGTGATGGGATTATCGGGCCCGCCGCGGTAGCGCTCGTCGGCGTCGCCGCGGAACGAGCGGCCATCCTTGAGGACGATCTCGATGCTCGATCGCATCTTGTCGAAACCTTTGGCCTCGATGGTCGGATCGAACTGGCAGGAAATACGTTGCTGCATTGCCTGCATGGCGTCGCTGCCAACAAAAGCGTCGGAGAATTCCCGTTTACCGGCCTTGCCGCTGAGTACCATCATGGCCAGGATCGCCGGCAGCGAGAATTTGGCTTGCAGGTGGTTCTTCGCGATCGGGTAGCGGATTGGGTTCAAAATATTCGAGCCGGCGCGCAAGATGATCCGTTCAACCTCGCCGCTATTGACGCCATTGTCCCTGACCAGCTTCAGCATCAGGTCGGCGGACGGATGAGTCAGCACGCCGCAGGGATAAGGCTTGATGCTCACCCCCGGCCGGTCGATGCTCCAGGTCTGGCCGAAGCCTTGCGCGATCTTGTCTGGCGAAACACCGCCGCCGAGCACGGCGCAAAAGCCCCAGATTCCGTCCAGCGCAGAGGGATCGGCGGTATAGCCGGCCTTGGCGAGGATGGCGGCGGTGATGCCGTTCTCGCAGGCGCGGCCGACATGCAGCGATTTAGTCATGGTGCCGAAATTGACGCGGATGCCGGCGGCGAGGCTCGCGGCGATGCCGAAACCCCAGCGCAGCGTGTCACCTTTTAGGCCAAGCACTTTGGCGGCGGCCGCATAGGCGCCGAACGTGCCGACCGTACCGCTGGAATGGAAGCCGCGTCGATAGTGCTGCGGCAGCATCCATTCCGAGATCTTCGTCTCGACTTCGAATCCGGTCATGAACGCCAGCATGAAATCCATGCCGGAGACGCCGCCGCGCATCTGCGCGGCGACCAGGGCGCCGGTAAGGGAAGGCATGGTCGGGTGGGTGAGGAGACCATACACGTGATCGGGGTCGAGGCTGACCTGGGAGTCATCCCAGTCGTGCACGTGACCGGCGGTCCCCATGACACGCGCTGCGATGGGCGCGGGTACCCTGATGCCGGGATCGCCGAGGAGCAGGGCTTCTCCCTTGCCGCCGGTGTCTTTTGCGACCTTCGCCAGAATGCTCACGCATTCATGGTCCGAGCCGGCTACGTACAGTCCAAGGCCGTCGAGCAGGCAACGGGTGCCGACGCGCAGCACTTCCGTCGGCATGTCGCCGAAGACGACGGTTTCGACGAATCTCGCCGCGTCCCGTGTCATGGTCGTGTCGGCCGGGACGGTAGTGAAAGGGTTGTTTTGAATTGACGTCATGATGTCTGGAGTCTCCGTGAGGTATGATGCAGTTGTTTGATGCGCTCGTTATGCAGGAGATATGCCAAATTCACAACGCATTGAAATTGCTTATAAAATAAGAATATCAGCGATATTTATAGCAACTATTGGGATATTGGACCGACCTAATCCATCCCAATAGTCGCGTCGTGCTTTAATATTTTTTCCGCCGTGCGGTGTCTTGCAGGGTCTGTGCATTGCGGTGAAGCCCGCTTCCGGCGGTGGATCTCACACCGGTCCGGCGCGGCCTTTGCCTTCCGCTCATGGTTTTACGCGGTTGACATAGTTCAGAAATTCGCGACCAAGAGGCGTGATTTCGGTGCCCTGTTTGGTTGAGCCCGCGTGCAGCATGTCGTGGCGCTTCAGCACGCCGAGATGGCGCCTCAGCGCCGGATAGGTGATGTCGTCGTCGTTGTTCTTCAGCAGGCTGAACAGCGGCTCCCGCCCCATGTTCCGGCCCTTGGTCTTTGTGCTGTAGATGGACAGGATCGCTTTGCAGATGTCCAGAGTGCCGTTCTTCATCAGTTCTTCGCGGAGGGTGGCAAGCAGCATCTGCTCCTTCTCGTCGACGTTCGGTGAATAGCTGGCCGATTGAAAGTAGCGCGGTAGATCGGCGATGGTGCAGGTGCGGCCCGAAGGCACGACCGTGCACAGATAGGTGACCATGTTCTGTAACTCGCGCACATTGCCCGGCCAGTCGTAGGTGTTGCAGAAGTCCTCCAGCGCCCTGTCGAACTTCAGATTGTGGGCGTGATGCGTTTCGGCGAAATGCTTGGCCAGGAGTAGCACGTCGCCTTTGCGCTTGCGCAGCGGCGGAATGTACAAGGGGCAGGTGCAAATTCGATAGAACAGATCCTGGCGGAACTGTTTGTCGCGGATCATGGCGCCGAGGCTTTCGTTGGTGGCGGCGATGACGCGCACGGAGATCGGCAGCACCCGCTCGCCGCCGATGCGGCGCACCTCCCGCTCCTCCAGCACCCGGAGCAGCCGGGCCTGCACGCCGAGCGAGGCGCTTCCCAGTTCGTCCAGAAAGATCGTACCGTTGTGGGCCTGCTCGAACAGGCCGGGTTTGCCGCCACGGCGCGCGCCGGTGAAAGCGCCCTCCTCGTATCCGAACAGCTCGCTCTCGGCCAAGGTCTCCGGCAGCGCGGAGAAGTTGAAGGCGACGAACGGGCCGTTGGCGCAGGCGGAAGCCTGGTGGATGGACTGGGCGAAGAGTTCCTTGCCCGTTCCGCTCTCGCTCTCCAGTAGCACAGTCAGAGAGGTGTCGGCGAACTTGCGCGCTATCTCCACCGCCTGCCGGATGGCCGGAGATTTCCCCAATATGTCGGCGAAGGAATATTTCGCCGTCAGTCCCGTCCCTTTCAGCTTGCGTCTGACCTTGTTCTCCAGTTCCTGGACCCGATTGACGGGTTTCACGATGATGATCGCGCCGATATTCCCCCCGATCGGCTCGGCGACGGGCTTGATCTGGAGAACGTAGTACAGATTGTTGATCCTGGTGACGATTTCCTCGTTGCTGTTCTCGTAATAATACGAGAAGGGATGCTCCAACTCGGTGAAGACGTCCCCGAAGCGCAACGCATCGGTCTTGCCGACGCTCGCGATCAGGCCTTCGGCGGCGTGGTTCTTGAAGATGATGGCGCCTTTCTCGTCGATACCGAGGATGATCTCGTCGATGTTGTTGATGATTGTATCTCGGCGCGTTCTGAGTTTGTTGCTGCGGCGCGCCGTCTCGAAAACGGAATCCATGTAGGTGTGGGCGATGGCGTTGAGCACGTTGTCGGAAATGGAGAGCGCCCGCAGGATCTCGGCATAGGTCGTGATGGTGATGTCCTTCACGCCGAGATCGATGAATTCCATGCCGTCGGGAACGTTTTTCTTTCTGCCGGCGCCGATGGCGACAGCCTGGTCCATGTCCGCAGGCTCTGGACCGCCGGGGTAATACGGGGATATGTCGAGATGATTGATCCCGAAGCGGGCAATTTCCCACATGAGGTATTTCGCCCTCTCCAGTGAATTGTCGACCGCCAGCACATGGGTCCCCTTGGGCAATTCGAGAAGCCGGTCGAAGTTCGATGGGTTTACGAATCGACCCGCCAGCAGTATCGGGGTGCCGTCAGGGAGAATTCGCTTGGCGTATTCATAGGTGCCGGGATAGGTCGCGAGGTACAGGTCGTAGCCGCGCGGCGGCGCATTGGCGCTGGTCTCGAGGCACCAGCACATGATCTCGGCGTATTCACCGATCAGCGATCTCAGGCGCGCGCCCATGGCGTCGCAGACGACCTCCGCCAGCCCGATTACACACAGTTTCTTTTTCATCTTCTTCTTCCCCCTCGCTGGTGAAGGAAATCGTGCTGATACCTGGCACACTTCGATGTCTGCGTAATGCTTCCCATCATTGAAAATGATTCAGGTAGTTGATTGAAATCGTTCCAAGCCGATTTCTTAGTGCGCAATTTATATCGCTTGAATGTACGACAAATCTTTTTCAAAATATGATGTGCTTATCAAGTTGGCTGATAAACGCAGTGAAGAAGCGAGTTAAAAAATTTGAACTGTTTGATAAATTGAGTACGATTTTTGTAGAAGAGATAAATGCTGGATTTAAGCGCGAATTCATTGTCGTAAGGCGTTTTTTTAATTATTTATAAAAAGAACAGATTTTCTTAATAAATTAGGTAACCTTACTGATCCTTATTTATAAAAGATATTACTGCGATACTCACCGTATCTAAAGAACGCCGATGCTCCGATCATACCTAAAAATGCACCGCCAATTCTGGCGCCAAACATCAGGGCCACAATGAGAAAACACAATTTGCTCCAAAACATAGTTAGCCCAAGATTATTACGGAGTAAATGCCAGACATGTTTTTATTTAAAGGGAAAGCGATATCGGCCTGAATAAGGCTTACCGAAACCAAACGCTCCGTGATGATATAAAAGTTGCCTGCCGATTTTCCGCCTGTCTCCATGGCGAGAATAATGATATTTTCATCCGGTTCGGTATGGTCAGACAATAATAACGCCAGCATAAAGCCGGTTAAAAAAGCATTTCCTGCTCTCCGCATATCGGCAGGTTCAATATAACCGGGCTGCCATTCAGTTATTTCCTTAAACCGCGAAGTAATAAACTTTCTTATGATTATGGCAATGTACAAACTTTATTTTCCCATCACAACCGGCAGTGCCTGCGCACAAGCCCAGGCTGAACTCCATGCCCATTGAAAGTTGTAGCCGCCGAGCCAGCCGGTGACGTCAACGACTTCACCAATGAAGTAAAGCCCCGCGACTTTATTGGTTTCCATTGTTTTGGAAGAGAGCTCGCGGGTATCTACGCCGCCCAGCGTAACCTCTGCCGTCCGATAGCCTTCCGTACCGTTGGGCTGTATCCGCCACTGCTGGATGTTTGTTTCAATTTGCTGTTGTTGGGTGTGATTTAACTGCTTCAGCGTGACATCCGGCAGTTGCCCCAGCGTTTGCAGACATTCCACCAGGCGTTTGGGAAGCCACTGCGCCAATGTGTTTTTCAGGCTTTGGTTGGGGTGAGACACCCGTTCATCGTTAATCAGCGCAGATAAATCCTGATTGGGCAACAAATTGATGGTGATGAACTCACCGGGCTGCCAATAGCTGGATAATTGCAGCACCGCCGGGCCGGAGAGGCCGCGATGCGTAAACAGAATATTTTCCCGGAAGGTAACCCCGTTTTCTGCGGTGATCAGCGCGGGGACGGAGACGCCCGATAACGTTTGCAGGTGTTCCAGCAAGGGTTTATGCAGCGTAAACGGCACTAAGGCGGCCCGCGTTGGCAAAACATTCAACCCGAATTGTTGAGCCAACTGATAGCCAAAGGGGGTTGCGCCCAGTCCCGGCATGGACAGACCACCGCTGGCAATCACCAGCGAGGTACAGTGCAGCGTGGCGCCGCTGACCAATTGCAGGATAAAGGTGTCTTCTGATTTTTCCACCGAGGTCACTTCACTGCGCAGCCGTATCGTCACGTTGGCCTTTTCGCATTCGGTCACCAGCATATCGACGATCTGCTGGGCGGAATCATCACAAAAGAGCTGGCCGAGCGTTTTTTCGTGATAGGCGATTTGGTAGCGGTTCACCAGGCTGATGAAATCCCACTGGGTATATCGCGCCAGCGCTGATTTGCAGAAATGTGGATTTTGCGACAGATAGGCCGCAGGTTCGACGTACATGTTGGTAAAGTTGCAGCGTCCCCCACCGGACATCAATATCTTGCGGCCAGCCTTTTTACCATTATCGAGTAACAGTACGCGCAGTCCACGCCGCCCCGCCTGCGCGGCGCAGAACAACCCCGCAGCGCCGGCGCCAATAATGACAACGTCAAACTGTTCCACAATGCTTTCTCCGGTTAAGGCTCGAGTATTTCTGGCGGGTGGTGAACTATCAGGACGGCAAATTGTAGTGTTCGTTGTTGCCGGATGCCAGCGTAACAATTTGCGTGCTTCGGTAAAAATATGTAATAGATTGATTTTTATTAATTAAATTATTTTGACGTTATATCGCACTCTATACTATGTCAAAAAAAGTTCATATTTCCCTTTTCCCAACCCCCGCTTGTCGCAGATAATGCGCCGCGTTCATGACCACTAACTGGCCTAACGCTTATGCTACATTTATTTGCCGGACTGGATTACTACACCGGCCTGATGTTGATCCTGGCTTTGTTGTTTGTATTATTTTATGAAGCTATCAATGGCTTCCACGATACAGCAAATGCTGTTGCTACCGTTATCTATACCCGAGCCATGCGTGCGCAGTTCGCCGTTGTTATGGCTGGCTTGTTTAACTTTTTGGGCGTATTGCTGGGCGGGCTAAGCGTTGCTTATGCGATTGTCCACCTGCTGCCTACCGATTTATTACTGAATGTCAGTTCCGCTCATGGCCTGGCGATGGTTTTTTCCATGCTGCTGGCGGCGATCATCTGGAATCTCGGAACCTGGTATTTCGGTATCCCGGCTTCAAGTTCGCATACTTTGATCGGTTCCATTATCGGTATTGGTTTGACTAACGCGCTGTTGACGGACACGTCAGTGGTGGACGCGCTCAATGTACCTAAGATGATCAGTATTTTCCTGTCGTTGATTCTGTCGCCCATTGTGGGGATGATTGTCGCCGGGATGATGGTTTTCTTCTTGCGCCGTTTCTGGAACAACAGTAAAAAACGTCAACGTGTTCACCTGACGCCTGTCGATCGCGAGAAACAGGACGGTAAGCGCAAGCCACCTTTCTGGACGCGTACCGCACTGATTTTATCCGCTATCGGGGTCAGCTTTTCCCACGGTGCGAATGATGGTCAGAAGGGCATCGGTCTGATTATGCTGGTTCTGATCGGAGTGGCGCCGGCCGGGTTTATCGTCAATATGAACGCATCCGGCTACGACATCAGTCGAACCCGCGATGCGGTTGTCAATTTGCAGGAATACTACCAGCAGCACGGTGAAGCGCTGATGCATGTTATCGATCTTTCGCCACCGTTGATTCCTGCGCCGGAAAAAACGATTCCCGCAAACGGACAGGCCGAATTCCACTGCGATAGTTCACGCGTCATGCTTGCCATTGAGCATGCCGCAGGACAGTTGAATAACCTGAAGGGCTACGATCAGTTAAATGCGGAAGATCGTGGCAAAGTACGCCGTTTGCTGATGTGTATTGCCGATACCATGGATCGGATTATCAAGCTGCCGGAAACGCCGTCAGAAGATAAACGTTACCTGAGCAACCTGCGTAAAGACCTGTTGCAGACTATCGAATACGCGCCGATTTGGATCATCATCGCGGTAGCGCTGGCCCTTTCTCTGGGTACGAT
Organism: Brenneria roseae subsp. americana; assembly: GCF_003115815.1. Taxonomy (NCBI): domain Bacteria; kingdom Pseudomonadati; phylum Pseudomonadota; class Gammaproteobacteria; order Enterobacterales; family Pectobacteriaceae; genus Brenneria; species Brenneria roseae. The sequence continues at coordinate 43,613 of NZ_QDKJ01000012.1, forward strand.
GGTGGGTTGGAAACGTGTCGCCACCACAATCGGCGAGAAGATTGGCAAGAAAGGCATGACCTATGCGCAGGGGGTTTCCGCACAGGTTACCGCGGCGTTGTCGATTGGTGTGGCGAGCTACACCGGGATGCCGGTTTCGACTACCCACGTCTTGTCATCGGCGGTTGCCGGGACAATGATTGTCGACGGCGGCGGCGTTCAGAGTAAAACAGTGAAAAATATTATGTTGGCCTGGGTGCTGACGCTGCCAGTTTCGTTGATACTGTCTGGCACACTGTATTGGCTGGCGTTAAAGCTGATCTAGCGCTCCCTGTAATTCGAAATCGATTGGGTATAGCGTATAAAAAAGGCGATTCTGTAAGGGATCGCCTTTTTGCTATCTGTAACGATTCATTATTTCATTACCAAATTGGTTGTCAGTACCAAATCAGCATCGCAATTAAACTGATAACGACCAATCCACACAGCGCGGTTGTCAGCAGGAACTGCCCTCGCACCCTTTCACAGCGGCGCATAAATTCGGGATCGTGGTGTTCGAGATAACGCTGTGCGTAGATATAGCGTACCAGTCTGATTTGTTTGCTTGGCTGACCATGTGATGTGAAAAAACCACCCCCATCAACGTATTGGTAAAGCAGCGGATCGCAATCTCGCAGAACCAGCAGTAATACGCGTAATGAGGAATAATATCGCGCCATATTGATGATACAGACAACACATAAAGCCCAGAAAAGCGCAAATGTACTGATCATGCTCCCCTCCCGGTAGATGTTATTCGTCAGGTGTCATCGTGCACGACATCTTGCCGACAATATCCCTGCGAATACTTATGCCACACGTTTTCACGCGATTTTATTGTGTTCCCGGATAGCCAATGGTTTTGACGGCTAACCCGATTGTCATTTTTCACCTGTCGAGGATGACGAAATGAAATTGTCCCCTCTTTTTTATTGTAGAAGAGGAACGCCTTTTTTTGCCATACCTGAAGGGGACCAATCACGCTACCCGGTTATTTTGTCTGGCGTAATATCCTTTTGGAAAGAAGAACCTGTGTGATTTAATGATGAAAAGAAGCGATTTCTACTATTCTTATAAAGAATATTGCGAAGATTGCCAGGTGTTGTGATTTGCCACGCTTTATTTGATTTTTGTTAAAATACGGCGTTGTGATCTGCTGAACATATCGGTGAGACAGCCGGGTGTTATCATATAAACAGCTGTTAAGTATCAGATTGGCAGGGAAAATATCTGCTGACCATTAATTAGTCTTTACGGAAGGAGTCTTATTATGGCTTACAAACATATCCTTATTGCTGTTGATCTTTCTCCGGAAAGTAAAGTGTTAGTGGAAAAGGCGGTCTCAATGGCAAGACCGTATAACGCAAAGGTTTCTTTAATCCATGTCGATGTGAACTACTCAGATCTCTACACCGGGCTGATTGATGTCAATCTGGGTGATATGCAGCAACGAATCTCCGAAGAAACCCAGAATGCATTGACCGATCTGTCTCAGAATGCGGGGTATCCTATTACCGAAACGCTCAGTGGTAGCGGCGATCTGGGGCAGGTACTGGTCGATGCGATCAGAAAATACGATGTGGATTTGGTGCTTTGCGGTCACCACCAGGATTTCTGGAGCAAACTGATGTCGTCCGCGCGTCAGCTAATTAACACGGTTCATATTGATATGCTGATTGTTCCGCTACGCGAAGATGAAGAGGACGAATAAAAATTCGCCTTATTTGATCGTCTTTTTTAGCAGACAAAAAAAGTTGCGGACGCCGTGCTGACGTAAGGTGTCGTGTAACAACGGCAGAACCCTCGCGAAAACGAGGGTTTTGTTCTATTGCGTAATCTGCGGCAGGTAGAAATCGAAACGATGGCTTTTGGTTTCGAGCATAGACTGCGCTGGAACGCCCGCCAGCGGCGGAGCGTAATCCGGTCGTTTTACCACAACGCGTTTCTTTGCCAGCTGCCGCGCCGGCGCCAGTAAGGCATCGGCGTCATCATCAGAACCCACCAGCGATTGAAATACCCGCATCTCTTTTTTCACCAGCGCACGCTTTTGCCGATGAGGAAACATCGGGTCGAGATAGACAACGTCGGGCGGTGGTGTGAGATCGCGTAGTGCTGTCAGGCTGGAAGCGTGCAGTAACGTAAGCCGCTCTCGCAGCCACGAACCGATTTCCGGGTCCTGATAGCCCCGTTGCAGCCCATCATCCAGCAGCGCCGCCACAACGGGATTGCGTTCTAACATCCGAACACGACAGCCCAGCGATGCCAGCACAAAGGCGTCTCTTCCCAATCCTGCCGTGGCATCGACCACATCGGGCAGGTAATCCTTTTTGATGCCCACGGCTTTGGCGACGGCCTCGCCGCGCCCGCCGCCGAAACGACGGCGGTGCGCCATCGGTCCGGCAACGAAATCGACGTAGATGGCGCCGAGTTTGGGTTCATCCTGCTTGCGCAGCTCCAGCCGTTCCGGCGTCAGCACCAGCGCCATCGTGGCGGCGGGATCGGAAACTAACCCCCAACGGTCGGCCAGCAGGGATAAGGCGCCGTAATCGGCGCCGTCCTCTGCCATCAGGCAAATATTCACCCTTTAATGCCGTAATGGTGCAACATGGCGTCCAGTTTAGGTTCCCGGCCGCGAAAGCGTTTGAACAATTCCATCGGCTCTTCAGAACCCCCGCGGGACAGGATGTTGTCCAGGAAAGACTGGCCGGTTTCGCGATTGAAAATACCTTCTTCTTCGAAACGGGAATAGGCATCGGCCGCCAGCACGTCGGCCCACAGGTAGCTGTAGTAGCCTGCGGCGTAACCGCCCGCGAAGATATGGCTGAAGGCGTGCGGAAAACGGCCCCAGCTCGGGCTGGGCACCACGGCAACCTGCGCTTTGATTTCAGCCAGCGTTGGCAGAATCTGCGCGCCTTTGGCGGGATCAAATTCGGCATGCAGACGGAAATCGAACAGGCCGAATTCCAGCTGACGCAGAATGAACAGCGCCGCCTGATAGTTTTTCGCCGCCAGCATTTTATCCAGCAGTTCCTGCGGCAGTGGCTCGCCGGTTTCGTAATGGCCGGAGATGAAGGCCAGCGCTTCCGGCTCCCAGCACCAGTTTTCCATAAACTGGCTTGGCAGTTCGACGGCATCCCACGGCACGCCGCTGATGCCCGCCACGCCGGCCGTATCGATCTGCGTCAGCATATGGTGCAGCCCGTGACCGAATTCATGGAACAGCGTGGTGACTTCATTGTGCGTGAACAACGCCGGTTTGCCGTTGACCGGACGGTTAAAGTTACAGGTCAGGTAGGCGACCGGTTTTTGCAGTTCGCCGTTGCCTTTACGCAGGCGACCTACGCAATCATCCATCCAGGCGCCGCCGCGTTTGTGTTCGCGGGCGTAAAGATCGAGATAGAAGCTGCCGCGCAGTTCGCCGCTTTCATCAAACAGGTCGAAGAAACGCACATCCGGATGCCAGACATCCACGTCTTTGCGCTCTTTTGCCGTAATGCCGTAAATACGTTTCACCACTTCAAACAGGCCGGCTACCGCGCGTTGCTCCGGGAAGTACGGGCGGAGTTGTTCGTCACTGATGGAATACAGATGTTGTTTTTGCTGTTCGCTGTAGTAGGTGATATCCCACGCCTGTAATTCGTCCACGCCGTAGTTCTCTTTGGCGAACGCGCGTAGCTGCGCCAGCTCGTCCTCAGCCTGAGGACGCGCGCGTTTTGCCAGATCGGTCAGAAAGTCGATAACCTGCTGTGGGCTTTCCGCCATTTTCGTGGCCAGAGATTTGTGTGCGTAGCTGTCAAAACCAAGCAATTGCGCCAGTTCATGGCGCAGCGCCAACTCTTCCGCCATGACGTCGCTGTTATCCCACTTCCCGGCATGCGAGCCCTGATCGGAAGCGCGGGTGGCGTAAGCGCGATACATTTCTTCACGCAGCGCCTGATTGGAACAATAGGTCATGACCGGCAGGTAGCTGGGGATATCCAGCGTCAGCAGCCAACCATCCTGCTCTTTGGATTCAGCCTGCGCTTTGGCGGCCGCCAAAGCGCTTTCCGGCATACCGTCAAGCTCGGCGACATCCGTCACCAGCTTGCTCCAGCCCATGGTGGCATCCAGCACGTTATTGCTGTACTGCGATCCCAGTTCTGACAGACGGGCGGCGATTTCACCATAGCGCTTCTGTTTTTCTGGCGGCAGACCGATACCGGACAACTCAAAATCGCGCAGTGCGTTATCGACGGATTTCTTTTGGGCAACGCTCAGGGTTGCATAATGTTCGCCGTCTTTCAGGCTGCGATAAGCCTGATAAAGCCCGGCGTGCTGACCCACCCAGGTGCTGTATTCGGACAACAGCGGCAGACACTGCTCGTAAGCGGTACGCAATTCCGCGCTATTTTTTACCGAGTTCAGATGGCTGATCGGTGAAAAAATGCGGCTAAGGCGATCGCTGCTGTCTGCTAGCGGCTGACAAAGATTTTCCCAGGTGAACGCTTCTGACTGAGCCACAACGCGTTCTACCGTTTGACGACATTCCTCCAGCGCAGTTTTTATTGCCGGGACAATATCTTCGATTTTAATGCTGGAAAACGGGGGCAGGGTGAATGGGGTCAGTAATGGATTCGTCATGGCGCAGTCCTGATAATTGTGGGTGGTCTCGTTGCCGTTATTGACTAACAAGGCGAATGTAACTTGCGGATTAATCACTAAGATGAGGTCAAGTTAGGTGAAAATCAATGGTTGCAGAGCATTCAAAAGTGAGAAGCGGATTTTTTGTGACGGACTATCAATGACCGTCACCTAACGCGTGTTGTTAACGCCGCGCCAAAAATTTCTCCCGGAAATTTTTTATCATCGCCGGTTCAGCGTCAGACAGTTTATACTGTCGCCATACCGTTCTTTATTTCCTGCCCGCTGGCGTTTCAACAACGCGACGCATACGCAGCAGGAACAGCATATAGGTCAAGTCGGCGTAATTAGCTGATCTACCTTGTTAATATCAAGTCATCGGAAAGCAATAATCATTATGCTAAGTTACCGCCATAGTTTTCACGCCGGCAATCATGCCGACGTGCTGAAACACACCGTTCAGAGCCTGATCATCTCTGCCCTGAAAGAGAAAGAGAAACCTTTTCTGTATCTGGATACCCACGCGGGCGCCGGGCGCTATCAACTCAGCGGCGAGCACGCCGAACGGACCGGGGAATATCTGGAGGGGATTGCCAAAATCTGGCAGCGCGATGATATTCCGGCTGAGCTCGAACCCTATATGCAGGCGGTGCGTACCTATAATCATAACGGACAGCTGCGTTATTACCCCGGCTCCCCGCTGATTGCCCGTCAACTGCTGCGCGAGCAGGACAAAATTCATCTGACGGAGCTGCACCCCAGCGATTTCCCGTTGTTACGCAATGAATTCCAGAAAGACGCCCGTTCCAAAGTACGACGCGAGGATGGCTACCAGCAGTTGAAATCGCAGTTGCCGCCGCTCTCACGCCGTGGTTTTGTGCTGATTGATCCGCCTTATGAACTGAAAACCGACTATCAGGCGGTGGTAAAAGGCATTCAGGACGGGCACAAACGTTTTGCCACCGGCGTATTTGCGCTGTGGTATCCGGTGGTGCTGCGTCAGCAAATCAAGCGGTTGCTGAAAGAGCTGGAAGCAACCGGGATCCGTAATATTCTGCAAATTGAACTGGCCGTGCTGCCGGATAGCGATCGGCACGGTATGACCGCTTCCGGGATGATTGTGATTAACCCGCCGTGGAAACTGGCTGCGCAAATGAAAAGCGTGCTGCCCTGGCTGCACAGCGTGCTGGTGCCTGCGGGAACGGGCCATACTCTGGTAGAGCAGATTGTCCCGGAGTAGGTTGGGCATCCCCGCACAGGTTAGCGTGGTTTGGTTTTTCCTATTATAGCCATAGGCATAAACTTTGTGGGGCGCAGGGCTCTGGCGTTACACTCTAGGCAAATTTTACTCACTTAAGCATGGATACTCTGATGACCAAACACTATGACTACCTTGCTATTGGCGGCGGTAGTGGCGGTATCGCTTCGATTAACCGTGCGGCGATGTATGGGCAAAAATGTGCGTTGATCGAAGCAAAACAGCTGGGCGGTACCTGCGTCAATGTCGGCTGTGTGCCGAAAAAAGTGATGTGGCATGCGGCGCAGATCGCCGAAGCGATCCATCAGTACGGACCTGATTACGGGTTTGATACCACGGTTAATCAGTTCAACTGGGGAACGTTGGTGAAAAACCGTAGCGCGTATATTGATCGTATCCACCAGTCTTACGACAACGTGTTGGGTAAAAACAAGGTCGATGTCATTCAGGGTTTTGCCCGTTTTGTTGACGCCCATACCGTGGAAGTGAACGGTGAGAAAATCACGGCCGACCATATTTTGATCGCGACCGGCGGTCGTCCGACGCATCCGGATATTCCGGGCGTGGAGTATGGCATCGATTCCGACGGCTTCTTTGCGCTGGACGCATTACCGAAGCGTACTGCCGTGGTTGGCGCCGGCTACATCGCCGTCGAAATTGCCGGGGTGCTGAATGCGCTGGGTTCAGAAACGCATCTGTTCGTGCGTAAACACGCGCCGCTGCGCAGCTTTGATCCGCTGATTGTCGATACGCTGGTAGAAGTGATGAACACCGAAGGACCGGCGCTGCATACCGAATCCATTCCCAAAGTGGTAGTAAAAAATGCCGATGGCAGCCTGACGCTACAGTTGGAAAACGGGCAGTCACACACGGTTGACTGCCTGATTTGGGCGATTGGCCGTGAACCGGCAACGGATAACCTGAACCTTGGCGTGACCGGGGTTGAGCTGAACGACAAAGGCTATATCAAGGTTGATAAATTCCAGAACACCAACGTACCGGGTATTTATGCGGTGGGTGATAATACTGGCGCGGTTGAGTTAACGCCGGTTGCTGTCGCGGCGGGGCGTCGTTTGTCCGAGCGTCTGTTCAACAACAAACCGGACGAGCATCTGGATTACAACAACATTCCGACCGTGGTGTTCAGCCACCCGCCGATTGGTACTGTCGGACTGACCGAACCCCAGGCGCGTGAACAGTATGGCGACGAGCAGGTAAAAGTGTATAAATCGGCTTTTACGGCCATGTATACCGCTGTCACCCAGCATCGCCAGCCGTGCCGCATGAAGCTGGTCTGTGTCGGCAAGGACGAGAAGATCGTGGGTATCCACGGTATTGGCTTCGGCATGGATGAAATGCTGCAAGGCTTTGCGGTGGCGGTAAAAATGGGCGCGACCAAAAAAGACTTCGACAATACCGTCGCCATTCATCCGACGGCATCGGAAGAGTTTGTGACGATGCGTTGATGCTTTCCGCTTAAGGGGTTTCTTGATCGGGAATCGGTTGAGAAACCTCTTGATAATGGCTTGAGGATTCACTCACCGCCGCTTCGTCAGTCGCTTGCTTCGTTTCAGGCTATAGCGACAATCTGAGGTTTGATTCAATTTCCGCTATCAACGTCTCTGGTACATGCTGTTCCGTCGCCAGTTTTCGCCATTGCGCGACATGGCTGATGGTTTCATCAATCATGCGGTTGATTTTGTCATGGGTAAAGCGCGGGCTGAGTCTTGCAAGCGAATAGAAGTCATCGCGGGAAAAGTTATCGCGTTTGCCATTGAGACTCATCCAATGACGGTTGACCCATTTGCTTTCTGGTTTGTAGCTGTAAGCGATATCGTAGGCGGGCGCCAGAGCCCAGGTGTTCTCATTCAAAAGAAACGCAAAGTTTTTAGCATGGTCATCATGATTTCTGGCGACGATATTAAATACCATGCGCTTAAACAATTGTTCTGCGGCGGCGGCAGGAAGGCGGAGTTGTCTGGCTACCCCAAATAATTCCGCGTAGGAAAAAGAGCCCGGTTGCTTATAACTCACATGCGCCATCCCATTCAGGGTTTGCATATGAATTTTCTGATTGCCAGCCCGGTCAAATCGTCGGGTGATGAAATGGCGGCGATCGCCTTCATTGAGTAGTTTACAGGGCATCATTTCTATACCACAGGATTTAGCCATCAGGTGGTAAACGTATTCCATGGCGCCATAGCCGAGCGGGTCCCCGAATGTTTCCTTATTTTTATTGTGTTCGCTTACGCCATCAAATTTCATAAGGTAATGGGTAAACCCTGGGGGAACGTTGGCCTGACCGGAACGAACCTGAGTAAAATCATCATTAAATGCCAGAACTGCTTTGGCGCGCGCGCCGCCTGCGCTCATGCCCACGGATAACAGCGTCATCATGGCTTCGCGATCTTCCTGGCCCGCTTTATTTAACTCAACTGCAAAGTTTGCCCGGCTATCCAGAATTTCCTGAGCAATATTGACTAACGATGCAATTTCTACCTGTTGTGAAGCATTCAGGCTTTTCAGCCTGGTGGCCGGCGTGTATTCAAGCGCGCCCATCCCTCTCTTACCGGTGTACTGCAATCTTTGCAGGGGCGTAATGTCGCCTGGCTGTTTACCTTTGCTTGCCACCCACGCGTTTAGCACGGCATTGCCGAAGTCATCCGGCAGGGAATCCGCAATTAATCCCGGTAACCCTTTGAAGGTTGCGAAATCAAGCTCGGGGAACGCGTATATCCGGTTTTCCAGCGGCATCTTAAGCGGTGAGAGTTCGATGCCTTGCCTGATAAATGACGAGCTATATTCGAATGCGCCTATCCCGGTATCCGTATTAAAACTGACGGCGCCCACTTCACTGTTTTTGTAATTGACGTTGATAACTTCCATTACCATTCCAGTACGTCCTCATTACTTTTGTTATCTTTGGTTTTTCTCTGACCGGATGCCCTTTGCCGCTGCTTACCTTGCAGTCTGGCAAGCTGGATGGGAGAAATATCCTGCGGAGGCAGAAACTTATCTAACTGTTCTGTCAGGTTAAGCGCGGCCATGATAGCGATCAACGCTTCCAGTTGGACTTTACCCTTTTCCGCGTTGAGTACCGCTTTTCTTGATAACCCGGCGAGATCCGCGACCTCTGACTGGGTTAAGTTACTGTTGAGACGAGCTTGTTTTAACCGCTCTCCAAGCTCTTCTGCAATGGCCGCCGGTGATTTATTAGTAATGCTCATAATGTTCCTTTTAGGGGACACAAACCGCAAAACTGTGGCTTTAGATTACAATAATAGCACATTATGATTTTTTGTTTCGAAGTAGACTTTAAGATTCCTATTGTGGAACATTAAACCAAAAATAGGGTTTTAATGTTCCAGATAGGGAATCTTATCATGTTATGAGTTCGTTTTTTACGTCGCGGTGCGATGATTAAATGGCGGGGGCAGAACGGCTGGCGTGGTTTTTCTGGCTTGCGCCGCTTGTCTGGCGATGTTTCGACGATAATATTTGCCCGTTTGCACCGGCGGCAAACGGGCAGAAACAAGATTAGCGCTCCGGCCAGAAAGGTTCGCCCAGCGTTAGCATCAGTCGGTTGGCCCAGGAGAAGAAGGCGGCCGACTGCACCAGATCAACAATTTCCAGCGTATCCAACCCTTGCTCCCGTAAACGGGACAGATCGTTGCTATTGACCTGTGCGGGCGTAACGGAAAGACGGGCGGCAAAATCAATGATGGCCTGCCAGCGCGGGCTTTGGCCGATGCTCAAATCACCGCCGGGTGCGACGTCCAGTAATCGTTGCACGTCATCATCCTGCCTGGAGAGCTGGCTGGCCTTGCGGGCATGCACCGATGCGCAATAGATGCAGCCGTTAACCTTGCTGGTGATGGCGGCGACCAATTCTCGTTCCTTACGCGGCAATCCGCCCGAAGTGTAAAAGATCCCCTTATCCGTCAGCGTGCGCTGTTCCAGCACCGGGAAATTGCGTCCCAGCAGGCGGAAATAGTCAGAATCGGTATGGCCGAAACGCGCCAGAATCGCTTGTTCATCGTTGCTGAACGCGGCCAGCGACTTGGGCTGAATCCACGGTTCCCAGTCCAGTTCTGCCTGGGTGAACGCCTGCGGCGCTCGTTTCCCGCTTTGGGTATTGGCATGGGTATGCCAGCGACCCGCCACCGCAGCCTGAGAGTGCGGCTGACTGACCCGATGTCCCGCAATCAGGCGATAGCCGCGCAGCAATCGACTTTGAAAACTGATAAAGGCCACCAGCTGTGAAAGGGTGACAATGTCATCCACCGACCAGCCTGCCTGTTGCAACGCCTGTAGGTGCCCGGCATCGGCACTGACCGGGTTTTTGGTCAGCCGTTCAGTATGCTCCAGCGCCAGCTGTAACGTCGGCGTCAGTTCTGGCGCCGGGAAATCGGCAAGCCTGTCGGAATAGAAGCGTTGCAAAACGTCATCCTGATGCCAGCCGCTGATCTTTTCTGCCAGCAATAAACGTAGTGATAACGAAAGCGCCGTTTCCTCTTCTGAGACAGCAGAAAACAGGGCATCATAGCTTCCCTGCGTGTGGCGTGTCGCCGCTTCACGGGTTTTTCTGGCGTTCGCCAGTTCTGAATCAGCGGGGATTTCAGCCAGTACGTTCAATACGTCATGGGAATGGATGTTGTGGGATGGGGTTGTCATACAATCTCCTGCACCGGATTTTTCTGTTTGACGGCGGGCTTCCAGCCCAAAGCGGGAGCCACCTGGGTGGCGATTAATTCAAGCGATCGAAGGATCAGCGCATGCGGCGGATCGATAGAATGCACCTGGAATGCCAGATCGGTCACGCGAGCCAGCGAGCTGTCCGCCTGTAGCGACGCGATGACATCCTGTGCCGTACCAACATGGCTATCGAATGACGCGATCAGCGATTCAACCGAGTCACTGCGTATGGGGCGGAAGGCGCCCAGACGAGCGGCGGAACGCTGAAGACCTTTCTCCGCCAAATCCAGCGCCAGCTGGCGATCGTCTGCCACAAATACGCTGCGGGAGCCGAGAATACGCGGCGTGACCCCTGCGGGCAGGGCATCCAGATAGACATCGATCATCTGATTCTGTAGATCGGCCAGTGTGGCGTCGGGGAAATTTTCCGGCCTGGGCTGGGTACGCGACAACATCAGTCCATCGCCCGCTTTACCCGCCCGTTCAGCGCCTTCTACGGAAAAAGTGGCCTGCCAGACGCGTTTATTCAGATGAGGGGCCGCGGGGTAAAGTTGATTACCGTCCTCGCTCAGCGCATCGCCTTGCCAGGCGGCGCGTAACTGGGCCAGATGACGCCCCAGGATATGTCCTCGTTGTGCGCTGTCATGACCGAATGCGGCAAAGGACGACGGCGTGCCGCCGGAACCAACGCCGACTTCCAGTCTGCCGTTGCTGAGCAGGTCGAGTACGGCGGTGTCTTCCGCTACCCGTAGCGGCTGTTCCATGGGAAGCGTGATAACCCCCGTGCCCAGCCGGATACGCTGAGTGCGGGCCGCCACCTGCGCCAGAAAAACCAGCGGCGACGGCAAGCCGCCTTCATCCGCATGAAAGTGGTGCTGAGCAACCCAGGCGCTGTCGAACCCCAGTTGCTCCGCTTTGATAATTTGCTCGGTGGCTAACCGATAGCGCTGCTGGGCGGAGACATCATCCAGCAAGCGGGTGAAAAACCCGAGACGTTTACTTGTCATTCTGAAAATCCTTCTTTTGTATGGCGATCAGACGAAAGCCGGGTGTTGCCGCCCGGGGATTGCGTCGATTAATTCGCGGGTGTAGCGATTTGCTGGCTGGGCAAAGATCTGCTCTACCGGACCTGATTCCACCTGCTTGCCGCGGTACAACACGGAAACGGTGTCGGCGATCTGACGTACCACCGCCAGATCGTGCGAGATAAACAGATAGGTCAGGCCCAGCGAACGCTGTAGCTCGCTCAGCAAACGCAGAATCTGAGCCTGCACGGTGACATCCAATGCGGATACCGCTTCGTCCAGCACCAGCACCTGCGGTTCCAGCACCAGCGCTCTGGCAATGGCGACGCGTTGACGTTGACCGCCGGAAAGCTCGCGCGGTTTACGCGCCAGCAGCGAGGCAGGCAGGGCGACGCGCTCGAACATTTCATGAACCTTGTGTTCGCGCTGTGCCGGCGTATGGCGTTTAAAGTTGCGTAACGGCTCCTCAACGATGTCATACAGCCGTTGAGACGGATCGAGCGAGCCAAACGGGTTCTGATAAACCAACTGGATCTTTTGCCGGAACTGACGCAGGGCTTCTCCCTTCAGGCGGGTGATATCCGTACCATCAATCAGAATTCGTCCTGCGCTGGGATGCTGAAACCCCAGCAGGCTGCGAGCCGTGGTGGTTTTGCCTGATCCTGATTCACCCACGATGGCATGCGTACTGCCCCGTGCGACGTTAAAAGAAACGTTATCGACGGCGCGGAAGCGTTCGTTTTTACCCGTCAGCGTAAATTCCTGTACCAGATTTTCCACGGAAACAATGGTATCGGTTGACGGCGGTAGCGGAGGGCGTTTGACCGGGTTCAGCGAGGGAACGTTCGCCAGCAGGGTTTGCGCATAGTGGCTGGCGGGGGCTTTCAGGACGTCGTTCGTCGGCCCTTGTTCCTGAATATAGCCGTTTTGAAACACCAGAAGCCGATCGGCCCGTTCCGCTGCGACGCCCAGATCGTGGGTGACGAACAGGACTGCGGTGCCGTTTTCGTGTCGCAGTTCGTCCAGCAGATCGAGAATACGTTTTTGTACCGTGACATCGAGCGCGCTGGTTGGCTCATCAGCGATAATCAGCGCCGGTTTCAGGGCAATCGCCATGGCGATAAGCACCCGCTGCTTCATACCTCCGGAAAGTTCATGCGGATACTGGCGTGCCCGCAGTTCCGGTTGGTGCAGGCCAACTCGCTCCAGCAAGGTCAGCGTTTTCTGGCGGGTGGCATGGCGATCTTCCCGCTGGTGAATGCGCAGAATTTCATCGACCTGCTCACCAATGGTTTTTACCGGATTCAGTGAACTGGTGGGATCTTGTGGAATCAGGCTGATATGGGCGCCACGCAGGTTATCAAGCCGCTTTTGCGGCCAGTGGGTGATATCGGTGCCGTTAAGCCGGATAGTGCCTCGCGTCAGGCGGCCATTTTCCGCCAGCAAACCGATAACGGCCTGAGCCGTGGTGGTTTTACCGGAGCCTGACTCTCCCACCAGCGCGACGACTTCACCGGGGTAAATCTGAAAGGAAACTCCTTCCACCACGGTTTGTTCCCGGCCGTCACTGCGGTAGGCGATAGTCACCTTGTCCAGAGCCAGCACGGGCACGCTGGCGCTGCTTTGCAACCGGAGAGCAAGGCTCATCGTTCCGTCCTCCCGATGGATTGGCTGATGCGGTTGGCGGATAACACCACCAGTACCACGACCAGCCCCGGGAACGTGGTCAGCCACCAGGCGGTTGCGATGTAATTGCGGCCTTCTGCGATCAGCAAGCCCCACTCCGGCGTTGGCGGCGGCGCGCCGTAACCCAGAAAACTCAGGGTAGAGATCGCCAGAATGGCGCTGCCGAATTGCAACGCGGCGAACGCAAATACGGTGGTCAACGAATTTGGCAGAATGTGTCGCCACAGTACGCTGAAGAACGTGCCGCCGCTGCCATAAGCCGCCTCGACATAATCGCTGTAGCGCACGCGCAGCACTTCTGAACGAACCAGACGGGCAAAGTTGGTCACCGACGTTACCCCGACGGCGATGGCGGCATTAACCGTTCCAAACCCGAGCAGGATAATGACGCTCAGCGCCAGCAACAAGCCGGGGATCGAGAGCAGTACGTCAATAAAACGCATCACTATCGTATCCAGCCAGCCGTCAACGGCTCCCGCCAGCAGACCAAGAAAACTACCGAGAACCAGACCCAGCGCCACGGCGATAAACGCGCCGGAGAGGGAGTGCACTGCGCCGTAAACGATACGGGCGTAAAGGTCGCGTCCGAGCTGGTCGGTGCCCAGCCAGTATTCGCCGCCGGGCGCCAGACGTTGTGCGCCCGGCGTGCCTGCGGTTGGGCTGTAGGCGGTAAACAAACCGGGAAACAGCGCCCAGAGCGTGACCGTCAGGATCACCAGCCAGGCGAGAATCAGCCCTGGCCGGACAGCGAAACGGCGCAGGCGGGGGCGTTTGCGTAATAGCGGAAAAGAAATTTTTTCCAGTTGCGCAATAGTCATAATGTGGTTCCTGTCGTCGTTTTCTTCAGGCGCGGATCGAGTAAGGGATAAAGCAGGTCAACAACCAGATTGACCACCACGAAGGCGATGGCGGAGATAATCACGATGGCCTGTAACACGCTGCTGTCCTGATTGTTCACCGCGTCCTGCGTCAGTTGCCCGAGCCCGCTGCGGCCAAATACGGTTTCGGTAATCAGCGCGCCCGCGATTAATTCCCCCAGCAGCAAACCGGCGATAGTGAGCGTGGGCAGCATCGCGTTGCGGGCGATATGTCGCCACAGCACGCCGCGACGGCTGGCGCCCTTGGCGCGCGCCACGGCGACGAAAGGCTGAGTCTGAACCTGATCGATACTGCGCATCAGCACCTGTGCCAGCGGCGCGGAAATCGGTAGCGCCAGCGTGAGGACAGGTAAAATCAATCCTTCCCATTCGCCGGGATTAATCACGGAAATTAAACCCAGCCGGAAAGAGAAAATCTGAATGAGTACGATGCCCAACCAGAAGGTGGGTACGGAGATAAACAGCGAAGGCAGCGACTGCAACGCGGTGCGCAACCAATGAAAGGGGGTCAGCGTCGATACGAACGCGATGGCGAACGCCAGAATCGCCGCAGCGCTGAAGCCCAGTACCGCCAGTAACAGCGTGGGGGGCAAATTGACCGCCAGCAGTTCGGTAACCGGTACGCCAGCCTGCAATGAAAGGCCGAAATCGCCATGTAAAACCCGGTCAATGGCGTGAAAATATTGGGTCAGCACCGGAATATCCGCGCCGTAGGCCAGACGTAACTGGGCTATCTGATCGGCGCTCAGGCCAAGCTCGGGGTTTTGAAACTTGATGAGAACGGCATCGCCCGGCATGGCCTGGAGCAGTATGAAAGATAAGGTAAATGCCGCCCAGAGCACAATCAGCGCCTGACCGATGCGTATTGCCAGATATCTGCTCATGATGCTCTCCTCATCGTCAGTCTGATTACTTATCTAACCAGGTGTTGTAAAAATTGGGGCGTCCTACGGCTTCAAAGGCGATGCCTTTGGTCGTTGAGGCGCCGGCAAAGACCTGCGGCTCTTCAAAAATGGGGATCACATACGCCTGGTCGATCAGGTAGTTCTGGACTTCGCCAACCAGCGCCAGCCGTTTGCTGCGATCGGTTTCGGTGGCGATGCCATCCAGCAGGGCGTTCAGGCGGGTATCCACAAAATCTTTGACCTTGTCGCTGGCGCCGCCTTTTTGCAGCAGGGCGTTACGCACCGTGGGGTAATACTGGCTTTTCAGTACATCAGGATCGGCGCGTCCTACCATGGCGGGAGCCACGGCGGTTTTGAGCGGGTCAAGGCTATCCACGGTTTTACTGCCGGCATCGCCCGCCAGGATATTCAGCTTCACGCCAACGTTGGCCCACTGTTGTGAGACGAGCTGCAACGTTTCTTTGTTCTGGGGTTGAGGCAGGGATTCATACGCCGTCAGTATCAGTGACTGGCCGTCTTTTTGCCGGATACCCTGAGCGCCCGTTTTCCAGCCTGCGTCATCCAGCAGACGAGAGGCCTGAGCCGGATCGAACGTCAGCTTCTCCGAGAGATCGACATATCCCGCCGCCGTTTTCGCCAGCGGTGAGGTCGCCTGCGGATAGTTGGCGGAAAATAGCGTATCGATGATCTCTTTGGTATTGGTGGCATGCAGCAGCGCCTTACGGACGCGAATGTCGGCCACCAGCGGATTATCCGGGCGGAAAACGATGCTGTTGTTTACGCCGCGCGTCGGCGGCGCGTAAATATTGAAGCCTTGATCCTGTACCCGCTTTTCATCGTATGCCTGTATCTGGCGAATAAAATCAGCCTGACCGGATACCAATGCACCGATACGCACGCTATCTTCCGGCGTGACCAGAAGGGTTATGCCATCCAGATAAGGCCGCCCCTGATGCTTCGATTTCACCGGCGCCCAGTTGTAATCCTGGCGGGCGGTCAGTTTCAGTTCACGTCCCACCTTTTCGCCGCTGACCACAAACGGACCGGAGCCGATGATGTTGCGGGCGTTGCCTAACTGGTTGAAATTCTGCGCCAGCGTGTTGAGGGAAACCAGACCGGAACCAATGGCCGAGGTTCCCTGTAGAAAGCCCGGCGACGGTTTCTTGAAGTAGAACTTCACCGTCAGGGGATCGATGACTTCGCTGCGCAGGTAGTTATTAATGACTTCGGAGACAGGCTGGTTGAGCGCCGGGTTGCCTAACCCGTAAGTATCGAAGTTTTTTGCGACGGCGTTGGCGTCCAGCGGCGTGCCATCCGAGAAGGTGACGCCAGGGCGGAGTTTAAACGTATATTCGGTGTTATCGGCGTTGACGCTCCAGGACTCGGCAATCCAGGGTTCGATCTCCAGCGTTTCTGGGTTTTGGTACGTCAGCTTGTCGGTTATTTGATTGAGAATACCGCCATTAGGATAAAACCCGCCTGCGGGCGTATAGAGATTGGTGTGGGGTTGTTGCTCCAGATAGAGCAGCGTGCCGCCGATTTTTGGCGTGTCGCTTGCCGCCTGTGAACCAAAGGTACTGCCCAGAAGTATCAGAGAGGCAAAAAGGCTCAGAGCCGGTTTCTGATGAGAATGAAAGTCGTTCTTCACGTTGTTTTCCATTTATTTATCATATAGATGAATGCATCGGCCACGCCATTGCCTGATGCGATATTGCTGGAGGATTTAACCGATATCCAAAGCCGATACTTCCATCGGTGATCAGAAACAGCAAAGAACAAAACCGGCATTTATTATCCAATTTTGTGTAGGAGAAGTGAGTGTTCTGTATTTGATGTGTTTAATTCATGTAACGTTTTAACTGTGAATGGAAACATGTGAACATGCAGAGGCGCTAACCGGCGGTATTGGTTTTAGCCTAAATTTTCCTGAACGGTTTGTATTCCCCGGTCACGCCGGGTTGTACAGTAGTAAGTCGTTGTCTGATACGGTGAGAGAGATTCCGGATGTCGATAAGAGATGGGTTGCTTGCGCTTTGTGTGGTGGTTTTATGGGGGGTAAATTTTGTGGTAATCAAAATTGGCCTGCATGATATGCCGCCTTTTTTACTGGCCGGACTACGCTTTTTGCTGGTGGCATTGCCGGCGATCTTTTTTATCCCCGCGCCGCGAATTCCTTTTCGTTGGCTGTTGGCGTATGGCATGACCATCAGTTTTGGTCAGTTTGGGTTTCTGTTTCTTGCGATTAAGCTGGGTATGCCGGCAGGTATCGCGTCGCTGGTGCTCCAGGCGCAGGCATTCTTTACCCTGCTGGTGGGGGCCGTGCTGCTGTCGGAAAAGCTTCGCTGGAATCACATCGTCGGTATCCTGGTGGCCGCGGTGGGGATGTTTGTGCTGGCGGAAGGGCGTACTGACGGGCAAATGGCTTCCGGCATGACGATCGCTACGCTGCTGCTCACGCTGGCCGCCGCGCTGTCATGGGCGTTCGGGAATATCAGCAATAAAATCATTATGAGTAGTTACCGCGGCGTCAACATTATGTCGCTGGTGGTGTGGAGCGCGCTGATCCCCATCGTGCCTTTCTTTGCGTGTTCCTGGCTGTTTGAAGGCCAGGATGCGATGGTCTCCAGTCTGGTGAATATCCAGCTTCCTACTATTCTGTCGCTGATCTATCTGGCTTTTTGCGCCACCATTATCGGCTTTGGCATCTGGGGGAATTTGCTGGCGCGCTATGAAACCTGGCGCGTTGCGCCGCTGTCGTTGCTGGTGCCGGTTACGGGGCTGATAAGCGCCGCTGTTTTCCTCAATGAAGCATTATCGGCGCTACAGATTGTCGGCGCATTGATGATTATGCTGGGGCTGGTAATCAATGTATTTGGCTCCCGTCTGCGGTCATTGATTCCGATCCGACAGGGATAACGGGCCATGTTGGTGGCCTGCACCTTGAAAACGAAGGGATTTTTTGCCTGCGTTTGTTAAGCGCCAACAGTGCGCGGCGATAAGTATATCGCCGGTCGGAAATAAATTGGTTTGGGCGTTGTGCAACAAGAAACAACACCGAATAAACAGGGTAAAAGGAGTCGCAATGGCATTGGGAAAATGGTTTTTGTCGCTGAGCGTGGCGGCGCTGCTGGTCAGTGGCGCGGTGCAGGCCGCATCTGCGCCTGCGGTAGAGGCGAAAAACGGCATGGTGGTCAGTTCGCAATATCTGGCCTCGCAGATAGGCGTCGATATCATGAAGATGGGGGGAAACGCGATTGATGCGGCGGTTGCTGTGGGATATGCACAAGCGGTGGTTAATCCCTGTTGCGGCAATATTGGCGGCGGCGGGTTTATGACCATTCATCTGGCCGACGGGAAAGACACCTTCATCAATTTCCGTGAAACGGCGCCCGCGGCGGCCAATGCAGACATGTATCTTGATGCGGCGGGCAATATAAAGAAAGAGGCCAGTCTGTATGGCTATCTGGCCGCTGGCGTACCCGGAACGGTATTAGGTCTGGATACGGTGCAGAAAAAATACGGCAAGCTGAGCCGCGAACAGGTAATGGCGCCGGCGATAAAACTGGCGCGATATGGTTTTGAGCTGACGCGGGCGGATACCGATATTCTGGATACGACCGTCAAACGTTTCAAAGACGATCCTGAAGCGGCTCGCATTTTCCTGCGTCCGGATGGCAGTCCGCTACAGCCAGGCGATAAACTGGTGCAGCTTGATTTGGCGAACACCTTGCAGGCCATTGCGGATAACGGTCCTGACGCCTTCTACAGAGGAAAAATCCCACAGGCGGTAGAGCAGGCGGCGCGTCAGGGCGGCGGCATTCTGACCGCAGCGGATTTTGCTGATTACCGCATTACTGAAACCGCGCCCGTCACCTGCGATTATCGCGGCTATAAGTTTGTTTCTTCCCCGCCCCCGAGTTCAGGCGGTGTGACGATGTGTGAAATTCTCAATATTGTGGAAGGCTACGATCTCAACGCGCTGGGATTCAATTCAGCCGCGTCGATACACGTCCTGAGCGAGGCCATGCGTCATGCCTATATGGATCGCAACACCTATCTGGGTGACCCGGATTTTGTCAGTAATCCGGTTGAACGTCTGCTCAGTAAAGATTACGCCGCCGAGATCCGCAAAAAAATAGAACCGCAAAACGCCACGCCGTCGCAGCAGGTTCAGCCTGGCATCGGGCCGCATGAGAAACCGGAAACCACGCACTACTCCATCGTGGATAATCAGGGAAATGCGGTCTCTACAACCTATACGGTCAACGGGCGTTTCGGGGCGGTGGTGATTGCGCCGGGGACCGGCTTTTTCCTCAACGATGAAATGGATGATTTCACCACCAAAGTGGGTGAGCAGAATCTGTACGGACTGGTGCAGGGGGAACGTAACGCCATTGCCCCCGGTAAGCGCCCACTATCATCCATGAGCCCGTCATTGGTCACGAAAGATGGAAAAATCTTTATGGTGCTGGGGTCTCCGGGCGGGTCGCGCATTATCACGATTACCTTGCAGACCGCGTTGAATATCATCGATCACGGTATGGCGCCCCAGGAAGCGGTGGACGCGCCACGTATTCACCATCAGTGGCTGCCGGATGAGGTGTATTACGAACAGCGCGGACTTTCCGCCGATACGCTGGCGCTCTTAAAGCAGCGTGGATATAAGATGGTGGAACAAACGCCCTGGGGCGCGGCAGAGTTGATCATGGTCGGGTTGCCGGGTGCGGCAGGTGTCATGCCCGCTAACTCCGGTAACGACTCTGCGGTTTCCGGCAAAGTACGCGAAGGCTACCTGTACGGCGCCAATGATATCCGACGTCCGGCTGGTGCGGCGATCGGTTATTGATATCCTTCGGGCCGACAGGGCGGTACCACCACATAAATGCGACATAGGATTAAGACGAAATCCGGTGGGTAGCGGCATAAAACAGCATGGAGGCGCAGATAAGCTGTCTTATACTAGCCGGGTTTCTTTCCGGCTTCTTTCATCTTGGTGTCAAAAGCGGGCAAGTACGGTATTTTTAGCCCGTAATTGAATGAAATTGCGGTAAATTCGCGTTTTTTAACAACGCGTAGCGTTGACTCCCGTTGACGGGCAGGATAGCCGTCATAAATCTATTGGGTATAAATACAGCGGCAATACAGGATTGACGGAGAAGGTGCTTGCGGCTCAGACGTTCATTAACGATTAAGCAGATGACTGCCGTGTCCGCTGTGGCACTGGTCACCATCAGCCTTTTTATCGTGATACAGCTTTTTCACTTCGTTCATCAACGTCGTGAAGATTACGCCAGGCAACTGGAGAGCATCGCTTATTCCGTGCGTCAGCCTTTGACGGAGGCGGTCCTGCAAGGTGAAGTGCAGCGTGCCGAAGATATTCTCAATAACCTGCTGCCTGCCGGTTTTCTCAGTCGGGCTGATGTGTTGTTGCCGGACGAATTCCAGACGCTGCATGCCAATTTCCCGACCGAACGCCCGGTGCCAGACTGGATTGCCCGCGTATTCAAGCTGCCTATCCGGATCTCTGTGCCACTCTATTCACCACCGCAGACGCAGAATACGACGCCATTGGCGAACCTGGTGCTACAGGCGGATTCTTATCGTATGTTTCAGTTCATCGTCAGTACGTTTTCGACCATGCTGGCAACGTACCTGCTGTTGGCGCTGATCCTGTCGATTGCCATTACCTGGTGTATTAATCGGCTTATGGTTCATCCGCTGCGCGCCATTATTGCCGAGTTGCAAAATCTGCCGACGGAAGCGCTGCCACACCACCAGCTAACCTTGCCCGAGTGGCATCAGGATGATGAACTCGGTGTGTTGGTTCGCAGCTATAACCGCAATCAGCAATGGCTGGAGCAATCCCTTATTTCGATAGAGGAACGCTATGATTTACCGGGAAAAGACGCTTTTTTAGCGCAGTTACAACAATGCCTGTCGGAAAACATCCCGCTCTGTCTGATGGTTATCGGATTTGAGCCGCCGCCGGTGGCGCAGGACAATACGCGCGATGCGGCGTTGCATACATTAGTGAATCAGCTGAAATCGGCAATTGAGACATCCGGGGAACCGGTTCTGTTGGCGTGTCTGAACAGCGATGAATTCGCGCTGCTGAGGAAACCACTGCCGACAGAGCAGATACAGAATTGGGCACAACATATTGTGTTGCAACTCAATACGCCATTTGCCATCACCGGCCAGTCACCGCTGGCGGCCTGTGTGGGAATGGTTCACCTTGTCCCACCGTTATCGGGGAAAAAGAGGGATGCGGACTTGTTTCTCGCTCAAGCTCGTTTTGCGATGCAGGTCGCCCGTAATGAAGGAAGAAATGGCATTCATCTCTTTATGTCATGATTAAATAATTTTCATCCATCAATAACCTTATAATTATTAAGTGTTTTATCGTTTATTTCCTTGTAAGCCCCGCTATGACTGGCCTCGTCGATTTCTTATGGCGATATGCCGTTAGAGATAATTGGCGGCTTGTTACAAATAAATTGCACATCTGTTTATTATTAACATTTATTGAAGCGATTCAGTTCTTATTTTTAACCTTCCGTTCACAAACTAAAGTTATAAAACATTTTCAGCCTGTTATTGCGATGTTACTTTCCGGCGCAATCACAGGCGGCATTATTACCGTACTCTATTAATCCTCCTGTGTTTCCCCACCATAGGACGTATATATATATGAAACTATCTATTGTTAAAAGTCTTTATTTTCAGGTGCTTGTCGCCATTACGGTAGGGATACTGCTGGGGCATTTCTATCCGGATCTCGGCGCACAGATGAAACCGCTCGGCGATGGGTTTGTTAAATTAATTAAAATGATCATCGCCCCGGTTATCTTCTGTACGGTTGTAACGGGCATTGCCGGCATGGAAAGCATGAAGTCAGTCGGCCGTACCGGTGCGGTTGCCCTGTTGTACTTTGAAGTTGTCAGTACGGTTGCCTTGATCATCGGTCTGACCGTGGTAAACATAATAAAACCGGGCGTGGGAATGAACGTCGATCCGAGCACGCTGGATGCGTCGGCTGTTGCGGTTTATACCCAGCAGGCTTCCCAGCAGGGACTGATTCCGTTCCTGATGGACGTCATCCCATCGAGTGTGATTGGGGCTTTTGCCAGCGGCAACATTTTGCAGGTGTTGCTGTTTGCCGTCATGTTTGGTTTTGCGCTGCATCGTCTGGGCAGCAAAGGCAAGATGATTTTTGATGTGATCGAAAGCTTCTCCAAAGTCATCTTCGGTATCATCAACATGATCATGAAACTGGCACCGCTGGGCGCGTTTGGCGCCATGGCCTTCACCATTGGTAAATATGGTGTGGGCACGTTGGTACAGTTGGGCCAATTGATCATTTGTTTCTACATCACCTGTCTTCTGTTTGTTTTCCTGGTGTTGGGCAGTATCGCCAAAGCGACCGGGTTCAGCATTTTCAAGTTCATCCGCTATATCAAGGAAGAACTGCTGATCGTGCTGGGTACGTCGTCTTCTGAGTCGGTGTTGCCACGTATGCTGGAAAAGATGGAGAAAGTCGGCTGTAAGAAATCCGTTGTCGGTCTGGTGATCCCCACCGGCTATTCGTTCAACCTTGACGGAACCTCTATCTATCTGACCATGGCCGCGGTATTTATTGCGCAGGCGACCAACAGCCACATGGACATCTGGCATCAGATCACGTTGCTGATTGTGCTGCTGCTTTCTTCCAAAGGGGCGGCGGGAGTAACGGGAAGCGGATTTATCGTACTGGCCGCGACCTTGTCTGCCGTAGGTCACCTGCCGGTGGCGGGTCTGGCGTTAATCCTGGGTGTTGACCGTTTCATGTCGGAAGCCCGCGCGCTGACTAACCTGGTCGGCAACGGCGTCGCCACTATCGTGGTTGCGAAATACTGCCGTGAACTGGATGAGAAACAGCTGGAGGACGAACTTTCCGGTAATAATAAGCACAACAACAACACGACGGCACCGAATACACTGCCATAATCACGATGCGTGTTCCTGAA
Source organism: Brenneria roseae subsp. americana (assembly GCF_003115815.1). Classification (NCBI taxonomy): domain Bacteria; kingdom Pseudomonadati; phylum Pseudomonadota; class Gammaproteobacteria; order Enterobacterales; family Pectobacteriaceae; genus Brenneria; species Brenneria roseae. Next base: position 66,704 of record NZ_QDKJ01000012.1, read on the forward strand.
TAGCACTTCCCCACGGCGTGATTGCACCGTGGGGCGTTTTTTTGGCGGTCCTGCCCGCCCTCTGCCCGCCGTCGCAAGCGATTTTCTATCACTGGTTCGTCTTCAATGCGCTGCGTTTTTCTTGTGCGTTTCCCGCCTGCTGTTAACCGCCCCAATCACGTAAACAGATTGTTAAATCTAAATATTTTTCTTTTTTTGCCGATTATTTAATCTATTTGGGTGACATAGATAAAAGCGCGTGGTCTAAGGGAATGGTACACTTCGCCTTTCTCATTTTCCGTGATGAATACACGAGCGTGTTGGTGGCAAACGCGAGGCCACTATTATTATCAACAACAACCACATTATGTTGGATAGTTATTTAAGTAGGGGTTCACATGCAGGGCACCAAAATTGGCCTTTTAGTTGGTGGAATGTTGCTGGCGGTTGTCGGCAGCAACGTGCAGGCTGAAACACTACAACCTGATCCTGCCTGGCAACAGGGTAAACTGGACAATGGTTTTACCTGGCAATTACTGACCACGCCGCAGCGCCCCGGCGACCGGGTGGAACTACGTCTGATGATCAATACCGGTTCGCTGGTCGAGAATGCTCAGCAAATCGGGTTCGCACATTTTCTTCCGCGTCTGGCGCTGGCGCCCGGCGAGAAGCTTTCGGCCGCCCAGTCGCCGTCTATGTGGATACAAGACAATAATGGCATGCGTCCTCTGTCGCCGGTAATTACCTCATATGATTTCACGTCTTATAATCTGAGCCTGCCGAACAACCGACCGGAGCTACTGAAAGAAGCGCTGGGTTGGCTGGCAGAAACTGCGGGGCAGATGGCAATCAATGATGAAAATATTCAAACCGCGCTCAATATTCCCGATCAGGTAACGACCTTTCCGCAGAATCCACAAGATCCCAGTTGGCGCTATCGTCTCAAAGGGTCGGCATTATTAGCCCACGATCCCGGTCAGGACGTCAAACTGCCGCTTAACAGTGAGCAATTGCAGCAATTTTATAAAGCCTGGTACACACCCGATGCGATGACGCTCTACGTCGTTGGGCACGTCGATAACCGTAGTATTGTGGAGCAAATCAGCAAAGCGTTCTCTGCGTTGCAGGGTAAGCGGGAAGCGCCGGCTCCGATGCCGACATTAAGCCCGCTGCCGCAACAGGCCATCAGCCTGATGAATAAAAATGTTCAGCAGGATACGTTATCACTGGTATGGGATACGCCCTGGCATCCGATTCGCGAGTCGCAGGAGTTAGCGAATTACTGGCAAAGTGATTTAGCCCGGGAAGCGTTGTTCTGGCATTTACAACAGGCGTTGGTGAAGAGCCAGCAGAAAGATAACAATCTGCGTTTTGACTGCAATGTGTTCTACAGCCGTGCGCAGTGTGCGATCCATCTGGATGTGCCGAATAACGATAGCGTGACGCCGGGTCTGACATTTCTGGCTCAGGAACTGGCGACGTTGAGGGATAACGGACTGACACAGCCGGAGTTTGATGAGCTGATTTCACGCAAAACGGATGAGCTGAGCAAGCTGTTTGCGACCTATGCCCGCACCAGTACCGATATTCTGATGTCGCAACGTCTGCGGTCTCAGCAAAATGGGGTGGTGGATATTGCTCCCGAGCAATATCAGAAACTACGGCAGGCTTATTTGTCGGCGCTGACGCTCGATATGCTGAACCAAGAGCTTCATCAGCAGCTTTCGCAGGACGCGACGTTGATGTTGGTGCAGCGGCAGGGGGAGCCGGAGACGAATATGAAAGATCTTCAGGCTACCTACAATCGGATCATGACGCCGGCGGCTGAGGTCGTCTCGGCGCCTGTTGCAGAAACGCCCCCGTTGCAAGGTGATGCGCCCGCCGCCCAGTAACCAAACGCAAAAGGCCGCAAATGCGGCCTTTTTTACCGGTTTCTAACGTTGAGCCCGCATTAAGCCGGCATGGCTTCCTGCGGGATAATCGCCCCGCGATACTGGATCACCGTACTGGCGGTCAGGTGACCACGCTGAGCCGCTTCCTGAGCGCTGCCGCCGCTCAGACGGACAGCCAGATAACCGGCGCTGAAAGAATCGCCAGCGGCGGTGGTATCGACCACTTTCTCTTTCGGCAGCTTCACCGCTGGTACGTCAATGATCGCTTTTCCGCGTTCTGAAACGAGGCAGGAGTCCGCGCCGCGCTTCACCACGATTTCCGCCACGCCAAAACCGTGGGTACGCTCCAGAACATCTTCCACCGGTTTTTCGCCCCACAGCATATCTTCATCGTCCAACGTCAGGAAGGCGATATCCGTACAGGACAGGATTTCAGTATAAGCTTGCTGCGTTTCTGCCTGGCTTTGCCACAAACGCGGGCGATAGTTGTTATCAAAAATGACTTTACCGCCATTGGCACGGCAGATGCGCAGCAGGGATAACAGGCGCTGGCGGCTTTCCGGGTTGAGGATCGCCAGACTGATGCCGCTGAGGTAAAGATACTCAAAGCGAGCCAGATGCTGACAGATTTTTTCCGATTCAGCGCTGTCCAGCCAGTAGCGGGCCGCGGCATCGTTGCGCCAGTAATAGAAGGTTCGCTCACCCGTGTCGTCTGTTTCGATGAAGTACAAACCGGGCAGTTTGTTATCCATGCGCTGGATCAAATCGGTTTTCACCCCTTCTTTCTGCCATGCGGCAACCATCTCTTCACTGAAACTATCGGTGCCGAGCGCGGTAACGTAGTGAACGCCGAGCGCATCGGGGTTAACCTGACGGGCGATATATACGGCGGTATTCAGGGTATCGCCGCCAAATCCACGGTTAAGATCCGTGCCTTTTTGCGACAGTTCGATCATGCATTCGCCGATTACGGCAATGTTATTAGTTGTCATCACTGCTGGCCTGTTTGAAAAAGAAGTCGGTAAGACGCGGAAACTAGCATCAGTCTCAACATAACGGGAGACCGAGTCAATAGTCCTGAAACGATGTTTTATTTTTTCATGACGTGGATCGGAAAATCAGGATTTTCCGATCCGTTTTATGGCGGACAGAATGTCCGCTACCCTGCGGGCTGTCGTAGCGGCGTTGAAAATTTCTTCCGGGAAGAGACGGGCTATTTCCGGCGCAAATTTGTCACGCTTTCTCCGCCGATGCCCCAGTTGTCGGTATCGACTTCATCAATGACGACCACGGTGGTGGCCGGATTTTTCCCCAGCGTATCGACCAGAAGCTGTGTCACGCCGGCAATCAGCGCTTTCTTCTGCTCGGTGGTCGCCCCTTCCCGGGTGATTTTGATATTAACGTAAGGCATAAATTCTCCTGTCTGGGTTAAGTGGATTGATCCTTTTTCGATGAGGCGTCTTCTTGTTCATTCTGATCCGTAGAGATGTCGCCTTTATAGTTTGCGGTGGCAATCCAGGCGGCACAGAAGAGTGTTAACCGGGCGAATAAATAGAAAAATGCCATCAAGCCGATCACGGAACCAAAAGCGGCGCCGGAAGGAGAGCTGGCGAGCTTGGGCAGCACGACGGTCATGGCAAATTTGATTATCTCGAAACCAACGGCAGCAAGAAGCGTTCCCCGGAGCAGAGCCTTACGTTTGGGTTTGTGTCGTGGCAACACAAAGAAGATCCAGAGAAACAATAAATAGTTGGCGAAAATTGAAATCGACAGCGCAATCAATGTCAGGGCAGGGCGCAGCCATTCGATGCCGCCCAGCCCCAGCGCATTCACAATGATATTTTGCGCGGCACCCGCCACCGAAGTCAGGAACAGCGTCACGACCAGCGCAGCCATCAGCCCGGTAAGAGACAGAAAATCGCGGGTGTACTGGAAGTAAATCTTCTCTTCGTCCTGTGGGTTGCGTTCCCAGACGTCGCGCGATTGCGCACGGATGGCTTCTCGTAGATTTCCCATCCAACTGACGCCGGAATACAAGGCGATCAGCAGCCCTGTCAGTCCGACGGTAGTACGCTGCTGAATGGCGGTGTTAACCGTATTTTTCAGCGTGTTGGCCAGACTGGGATCGCTGATGCTGTTGACGATTTTGTTGATCAGCCCGGTCAGCAAATCCGGGTTGGACGCCAGCACGAAACCGACCGCCGCAAAGGACACCATGAGAATCGGTATCAGCGACAGGAAAGAAAAATAGGTGATCGCCGCACCAAACTGATTGCCCATGCGGTCATTAAAGCGCTCGCCCGCGCGGATCATATGCGCCACGCTGGGGGTGTCCTGGATACGTTTCACCAACCGTTTGGTCCGGGTTAAAAAAGCGTGCGGTTCTTTTGTGTCCGCGGTCCCTTGCGGGCCGTCGCGGTGCGACGTCAAAAATTTCTCCTGGGAATTTTTTGCTTCTCCGCCCTCTTTTGTCGCGGGATGGGTTGGTAGTGAATGACGATCCGACTCTGCCGGTTCAGGCATTGATCTTCTCCTGCGGTCAGGTTTGAGTGATAGGGGATAGTCTTGATTATAACCAACAATATGAGAATGTTATGTTTTTCATGGTTTGTTGTTCTTAGGTGTAAATTAAATAGTGACGTCCGTGATAATTAACCGTGAAAGCTGGCTGGCGCTTGTTTATACTCAAACGTCTGTATGCCAACGACCGGATTACCCGGCTAACACTTTTGCTCCGCCTCAAGTGATGATGTTAAGTGAGTGAAATTTTCTATGTCTGTTCCGTCCTCATCAGAGCCTGCCGTTGGTGCGCTGCGCCTTAATTTGCGCATTTTTTCCGTCGTTGTTTTCAACTTTGCCAGTTACCTGAATATCGGTCTGCCGTTAGCCGTGTTGCCCGTGTATGTTCATGACACATTGGGATATAACGCGTTCTGGACCGGGCTGGTGATCAGCCTGCAATATTTTTCTACGCTGCTGAGCCGTCCCTATGCCGGACGCTGTATCGATGAGAAAGGCCCGAAGAAAGTGGTGGTGTGGGGACTGGCGGGAACGCTGCTCAGCGGTCTGTTTTATCTGCTGGCGGCCCAGAACGGCGCCTCACCGCTGATCGCGCTGCTTTTGCTGTTTGTCGGACGACTGATGTTGGGGGCCGGGCAGAGTTTTGCCGGAACCGGTTCGATACTGTGGGGTATCGGCGTGGTCGGATCGCGGCATATCGGGCGGGTGATCTCGTGGAACGGTATTGCGACTTATGGCGCCATGGCGATTGGCGCGCCGCTTGGTGTCTGGCTGAACCATATCGGCGGACTAACGTTGCTGTCTGTTTCCATTATCCTGGTTGCGGCGGTGGCGATCGTCTGCGCACTGCCTCGTTCAGAGGTGAAAGTCACGCCCGGCAAGAAAATCCCCTTCCGTGAGGTATTGGGCAAGGTGTGGATGTACGGCATTATCCTGTCGCTCGCTTCGGCGGGGTTTGGTGTGATCGCGACGTTCATTACGCTGTTTTACGCTGACAGAAACTGGGAAGGCGCTGCTCTGACGTTGACCATTTTCAGCTGTGCCTTTGTTGGCGCACGCCTGTTGTTTCCTAACAGTATCAACCGGTTTGGCGGCTTGCGCGTGGCGCTGGCGTGTTTTGTGGTCGAAGTAACGGGACTGCTGCTGGTGTGTGGCGCGGTACATCCATTGATGGCCGAGTTGGGCGTGTTTCTCGCGGGGGCGGGGTTTTCGCTGGTGTTCCCGGCGCTCGGTGTGGTGGCGGTCAAGGCCGTCTCGCCGCAGAATCAGGGAAGCGCACTGGCGACCTATACCATCTTTCTCGATTTGTCATTGGGTGTCGTCGGGCCGGCTGCCGGGTTGCTGATGAGTTATTTCGGTATCGCTTCCATCTATCTGGCGGCGGCGCTCCTTGGGGTTGCGGGTTTACTGCTGACCCTGCGTTTGGACCGGCGCCGGGTTACGTCAGAGTAAAATGTACCTCGTCCGCCACCGGACAGCATAGCCGGTGGTTCGGTTCGCCGGGAATAATGGCGACAGTGCGAGTGGACTCACGTTTAATCTCCTGCTTTTTATGTTGAAATGATTTCAGGTACTTATAACTCCAACACGTACCGCTTCAATCATCACCTGCTATCGTCTCCCTACCGTCTGTGTCGTCATCCATCGCGCAGGGTCTCCAGAATGTTTTTTGGTTTTTATCGCCATTTATCGTTTTCGAGCATATGGAGGTAGTGCAAATGAGTAACAAACCAGTAAATGATCAACAGAGTCGCCGACAGTTTTTGAAATCAACCGGCATGGTCGTAGGAGCGCTCGGCGGTATGGCGCTATCTCAACCGGCGCAGGCGGTGCCAACGCCATCCCCCGTGCCGCAGAAATGGGATACGACGGTTGATGTTCTGATTATCGGTACCGGGTTTGCCGGATTGGCGGCCGCCATTGAAGCGCGTAATGCGCAGGCCGAGGTATTAATCATCGATAAAATGCCGCTGCTGGGGGGGAATTCAGTGCTGAATGGCGGCGATCTCGCGGCGGCGGGCTCCAAAATGCAAAAAGAGGCCGGCATTGATGATTCGCCGGAGCTGATGTATCAGGACATGCTCAAGGCGGGCAACGGCCTCAATTATCCTGAACTTGCCAGAACCGTTGCGGAACATTCGGTGGAAGCGCTGGAATGGGCGCAGAGCATTGGCGCGCAATTTAATGTCGTCAACTATCATGGCGGCCACTCGGTGAAACGGGCCCATCAACTGGTACAGCGTTCAGGGTCGGGATTAATCGTCAAACAGCAACAGAAAGCGAAGGAGCTTGGCGCGGTGATTGAACAACGCGCCAAGCTCCTGCGGCTGATCGTCGAGCCTGATGGCCGGGTTATCGGTGCGGAAATACGGCGGGGCTACCGGTTTCCGGATGAAAACTCGGGCGAAATTGTCTATATCCGTGCCCGTAAAGGCGTGGTGCTGGCGTCCGGCGGTTTCTCACAGGGTGTTGCATTACGTCAGATGTACGATCCGCGTTTGACCGAATCATTCACTTCGACCAACCACCCCGGGGCAACCGGCGAGGCAATTATGGCGGCCTGTATGATTGGTGCGCTGGATACGCAGATGGACTGGATCCAACTGGGGCCATGGACCAGCCCGGACGAAAAAGGTTTCGGGTATGTACCGCAGTTTGTCGAACGTGTGGTCGGCTATGGGTTGATGGTCGATCCCGCGACCGGAAAGCGCTTCTTTAAAGAGACAGGAAACCGTAAGGAGCGTGCCGACGCCATTATCCAACTGGGGCATCCGGCCATCATCATTGCCGATAAAACCAATACAGACAATATGGTGGATCCGGGACAACGGGAAGGCGCGTTGAAGAATGGTTCGCTTAAGCCGTATAACACGCTGGAAGAGCTGGCGAAAGCCTATGAAATGCCGGTGGACGCGTTTGTTGCGCAGGTTAAGCGCTGGAACGAGTTTGTCAGCCAGCGTAACGATGCCGATCTCGACTGTATGATTTTCCAGGATGCGGTGCCTAACGTTACGCCGCCGTTTTATGCGGCGCGTTTATGGCCTCGGGTACACCACACGATGGGTGGTTTGGCGATTAACAAGGACGCGCAGGTGATCGGTTTCGACCTGAAGCCGATTCCCGGCCTGTATGCGGCAGGCGAAACCGTCGGTGGAGTGCATGGCGCCGTCAGGCTTGGCAGCGTCGCCATGACGGATTGTATTGTATTTGGGCGTATCGCCGGGAAAAATGCGGCGTTAACGGTTTGACAGTCAGCGAAAAAGACGGCCATTTGCTGGCCGTCTTTTTAATGCGGCAACGTTTATTTCAGCTTCAGCGTGTGAATGATGTTTTCCGCTTCGGTCTGGGCCTGCTGTTGGTTGTCTGCGGGCAGGGTGATCTGCAAGGTCAGCAAATGGTTGTCCACTTTCCCCAACACTACCGAGGAGTATGCCTGCTGCCCGCTGCTGGTGATAATGCTGTCCAACTGTTGCAACTTCTGCCCGTCAATGTCGATGGTTTTGTTGGTTACAACCTGAAGGTTGGCATCGCGCGTACGTTGCTGATCTTCCAGACGCTGTGTCAACACGGACAGTTCTTCCGTGGTGTTGTCGCCCAGAATCACGATAACCGCTTTTTGTCCGTTATCGTTGGCGTACACATGCATGTTGTTGGCCTGTGTCCCTAATTTACCGCTTTGATCCTGCATGTCGGCTGGCAGCGTAAATACGACCTTGCCAGACAGTAATTCAACCGTATTGTTTGCCGCGGCTTCGGCTGCCGGTTTATCTTGCGCGGGAGTTTTCGCGGAATCGTCCGTTTTGCCATCACAGGCTGCCAGCACGGTCACCAATAGGCTGACGCCGAGGTATTTTATTAAATTCGACATGGGGTTCCCTTTCTCTCATTTTTGAAACAGGCATTTTGAAACAAGTGAAGAACAGTATGGCACCCTATTCAGATTGCAAAAACAAGCATTTTGTTGTTGCAAACCGTTGGCATCACAGGAACTATTTTTACAAATTCCGGTTTGCCGCCGATATCGTCGATATTCGGCGACGTCGCGGTTAGCTTTGGTTTTCGACGTCCTGATAGGACACCGTATCTTGCTGTTCGCTCAGGCGTTTCAGCAGCATATTCAACATCACGCCATACATCGGCAGGAAGAAAATCAGGCTGATCAGTAACTTGAATGTATAGTCCACCAGCGCGATTTCAATCCAGTTTGCGGCCATGAAAGGATCGGTACTGCGATAGAACGCAATAAAGAAGAAGGCCAGCGTGTCGCTGAAATTGCCGAACAGCGTGGAGACCGCCGGCGCGACCCACCAGGCATTGCGCTGGCGCAATCGGTTAAAGACATGCACATCCAGAATCTGGCCAAGGACGTAAGCCATAAAGCTGGCGCAGGCAATGCGGGCAACCACGATGTTGATCTGGTTCAGCGATCCGAACCCTTGCCACTCCCCTTGATAGAACAGTGCGGAAATGACATAGGAAATCACCAGCGCGGGCACCATGACGGTCAGAATGATACGGCGTGCCAGCGGCGCGCCGAAAATCCGTACCGTCAGGTCGGTAGCCAGAAAGATAAAGGGAAAGGTAAACGCCCCCCAGGTGGTATGAAAACCGAAGATGGATATCGGGAGCTGTACCAGATAATTACTGGAAGTAATGATCAGAATATGAAACAACGATAGCCAGATCAGCGCCGTAAGCCGCTGCCGGAGAGTAAAACGATACATGATGTGACCTTTTTGGTTATTGGGGTTAGGGAACCCAAGAAATAATGGCGTACTGCTTTTGTTATCGACGCGCGGCATGATACGCAATTGATTTTGTAATGCAATTTGTTTTGCTAAGAAAAATGGTTGTTTTTTACACAAGCATTGTCGTGGCTTGCGTCATAAAATCTCCGGCGTAAACTATCTCCGTCGTAAATTAAGGCGGTTTTTATCGCTACTTATCACATTACCACAGAGAACGTTGATGACCGATCCATTTGCCAATCCGGATAAAACCCTTGATGCTCAGGGATTGCGCTGTCCCGAACCGGTGATGATGGTGCGCAAGATGGTACGCCAGATGGAGTCTGGACAAACGCTGCTGGTGATTGCGGACGATCCCGCGACGACCCGTGATATTCCCGGTTTCTGCCGCTATATGGAACATGACCTGCTGGCGCTGATGACCGAGCAGCTTCCCTACCGGTATCTGCTGCGCAAAGGCGGCTAAGTTCAGGGGAAGACTGCAACACTTGCCATCACAGACGGTGATCCCGCCGGCGGAAGGTTCCGCCCAATAAATCATTTCTCCATATCCGCGTCCTCCTGTCCGTTTCCGCATCGGGCATGTGGGATTCTGTAGTCAGTTTGGATAATGCGGACAGCGACGCCGCTATTTCCACATTGTTGCTCATCAAAATGGGCATATGTAAAGGCCCGTTAGCTCAAAATAGTGAATCTCCATAATTTATTCACACTATCGATTTTTCTTAAAAAAATGGCGATCCCGAAAAAAATTCTACTCTCAAAAAGAATGCTAATGATTCTCATTGCTATTGATATTACCATCCTTGTGAATTAGTAAAAAAATATAACCATAAGTAATAAGGGGAGGAACGATGTTTCCACATGGTATTAAATGCGCAAAAAAACCACTGGCGTTGTTATTGGTGGGAATGATGGGGGGTGGCGCTTATGCCGCCGCGGAAACCGACACCGAGTTTGAAGATCAAATGGTGGTGCGGGCGACGGCGGAAGAAGAGCTTAAGCAACAGCCCGGTGTTTCCATTATTACTAAAGAAGACATTGAAAAACAGCCGCCGGTCAATGACCTGTCGGAAATTATTCGTAAAATGCCCGGCGTTAACCTGACCGGCAACAGTGCCACCGGTACGCGCGGTAACAACCGCCAGATCGATATTCGCGGCATGGGGCCGGAAAATACTCTGATCCTGATCGACGGCAAGCCGGTCACTTCACGCAACTCCGTGCGCTATAGCCGTCGCGGCGAACGCGACACCCGCGGAGATACCAACTGGGTGCCGCCGGAAATGGTGGAACGCATCGAAGTGCTGCGTGGCCCGGCTGCGGCGCGTTACGGCTCCGGCGCTGCCGGCGGCGTGGTGAATATCATTACCAAACGCCCCACTAACGACTGGCACGGTTCGCTTTCCTTGTTCACCAATCAGCCGGAAGACAGCAAGGAAGGTGCCACCAAACGTGCCAACTTTAGTTTGAACGGGCCGCTAATCGATGATGTGCTAACGATGCGTCTGTACGGCAATATCAATAAAACCGACTCCGATAGTCCCGATATCAATAATCAGTATGCGGGAGAAGAGGGTGTTGCCGGACGTGAAGGCGTGCGCAACAAGGATATCAACACCCTGCTGTCATGGAAAATCAACCCCCAGCAGATCATGGATTTTGAATACGCCTACAGTCGTCAAGGCAATATCTATACCGGCGATACTCAGCTTAGCGGTGCCAGTGACACGACCCAGGCTTTGGCGGAATCCGGCGCGGAAACGAACCGTATGTATCGCCAGACTTACGGCGTTACCCATAACGGCATCTGGGACTGGGGCCTTTCGCGTCTGGGTTTCTACTATGAGAAGACCAACAATACACGCTATGATGAAGGAATGGCGGGAGCGGTAGAGGGCCAGATATCAAACTCTGATACTTCCCCGCTTACCTATAAAACCAGTCGATTGAAAAGCTATCGGACTAACGGCGAACTGAATATTCCACTATCCCTGCTGGTGGAGCAAACTGTTACGCTGGGCGCCGAATGGAACCGCGATGAGCTTAATGATCCAGCTTCATTGCAGGCAAGTCACGGCATCGGCGTGACCACGACTAACGGTGAGTCACTGGACCCCTCCGATCGCAGCAGTAAAAACAGCGCGGAACTGAGCGCCCTGTATTTTGAGGACAATATTGAAGCTACGCCTGGCACCAATATTATACCCGGCCTGCGTTTCGACTATCATGACAAGTTCGGTAGTAACTGGAGCCCCAGCCTAAACGCCTCGCAGGAGTTGGGCGATTACTTTAAGTTGAAGGCGGGGATCGCCCGGGTGTTCAAGGCTCCCAACCTGTATCAGTCCAGCGGAGGATATTTGCTACCCAGCAGTGGTCGTGGCTGCCCGATAGGTATCAGCAATTCGTGCTATCTCATGGGTAACGACAATCTGAAACCAGAAATCAGCGTCAACAAGGAAATTGGGTTGGAGTTTACCTATAACGGTTACGATGCCGGTCTCACCTATTTCCGCAACGATTATAAGAACAAAATCGTCGGTGGTTCGGTGGTCTATGACACTGTGACGGTTACTTCGGGTTCTCGCCCATCCACATATGACATTCTGCGCTGGGAAAACGGCGGCAAGGCGCTGGTGGAAGGGTTGGAAGCCCATCTGGTGGTGCCGGTGGTGCGTGATACGCTGAACTGGCGCACCAACGCCACCTATATGATCAACTCCAAGAATAAGGATACCGGCAACCCGTTATCCGTGATTCCCAAATACACCATCAACACCATGCTGGACTGGCAGGTAACCGAACAGTTATCCACCAACGTTGGCTGGACGATGTACGGTCGTCAGAAGCCGCGTCAGTATGCTGAAACCGTAAATGAGGCTAACAATGGTCTTTCCTCTAAAGAGGTCGCGGCCTATTCCGTAGTGGGTGTCGGTGTGAAATATGACATTAATAAAAACCTGCGCGTTAACGCCGGCGTCAGCAACCTGCTCGACAAACGCGTCTATCGCGAAAACGATGGGGCGTCGACCTATAACGAACCGGGCCGGGCCTACTACGCAGGTATTACAACTTCATTCTGATGCCGAGTGCCGGGCTCGCCCGGCATTTTTTACAATTAATTAATCACTATAGGTTTTTTTGATGAGCAAGATAAAAATCACCCCATTACATTCAGTGGCTGTCGCCCTGTCGTTCCTGCTGCTGGCCGGATGCGACGATCGTCCCGCAGCGACCGAAAGCGCCGCCCCGAAAACGGTAACCATCGAACATGCGCAAGGTACCACTGAGGTTCCGCTAAACCCGCAGAACGTCATCGTATTTAACCCGGAAACGCTGGATATTCTGGATGCGCTGGATGTCAAAATCAGCGGCGTGCCGCAAACCAGCATCCATTTGCCATCATTTTTATCCAAATATAGCGGCAGCGAATACCTGAACGCGGGGACGCTGTTTGAACCCAATTATGAAGCGTTGAGCAGCGCCAAACCGGATCTGATCATCGCTGGCGCGCGCGCTACCGATGCGTATGACAAACTCAGCGGTATTGCGCCCACGATTTCTCTGAGCGTTGATGACAATAACTTCATTGATAGCCTGACCCAGCGTACTGAGCAAATCGGCCTTATTTTCGGCAAAGAAAAAGAAGCTCAGCAAAAGCTGGATGCCTTTAAACAACAGGTTGAACAAGTCAAAGCTAAATCGGCCCATGCGGGTAACGCCATGGTGCTGATGATCAGCGGTGGAAAACTTTCTGCTTATAACCCGAAATCACGTTTTGGCTTTGTCTTTGATGTTCTTGGTTTTCAGCCCGCCATTGAACTCCCCCAGGAAGGACGGCACGGCAATGTGGTGAGCCCGGAGCTTCTGTTGCAGTACAACCCTGACTGGCTGTTTGTGCTGAGCCGCGACAGTGCGATTGGCCGTACCGGAGAAGACGCGGCAAAACAGGTGTTGGATAATCCGTTGGTTCACAAAACCACTGCCTGGCAGAAAAATCAGATCGTCTACATGGATTCCAGTGCGCTGTACGTGGCGGGGGGGTTGCAGTCCTATTCCCGTTTGATGGATGACGTTAACAAAGCGCTGGATCAGCATCCTGCGAATTGATCGGGGACTTTCCTCATCAAATGATGCTTCCCCGTCCTGAAAGACGGGGTCGGTATTATCGGCATCTTGTCGCTGAAAGCATGGCGCACCGTCGCGGTGCGCCGGATCACGACGTTAGTCCTGTTTTTTAAGCAACCGCAACGCGTTGGCGGTGACCAGTGCCGTGGCGCCGGAATCTGCCAATACTGCCAGCCAGAGCCCCGTGATCCCCAATATGCTGGTGATCAGAAAGACGGCTTTCAGCCCCAGTGCGATGGTTATATTCTGACGAATATTCCGGTGCGTGGCCCGCGATAGCCGGATTATGTCGGCTAATCCCCCAAGGCGACTTTGCGTCAAGGCGGCGTCAGCCGTTTCCAGCGCGACATCGGTGCCGCTTCCCATGGCAATACCGATGGTTGACGCTTTCATGGCGGGCGCATCGTTGATGCCGTCACCCACCATGGCGACCGGGTGTTGCTGGTTAAGCTCACTCACAACCGTCACTTTGTCGGCAGGCAGTAAACCAGCCCGGTAATCGATGCCCAACTCGGCGGCGATCGCCATAGCGGCCCGCGGATTGTCGCCCGTGAGCATGATGCAACGTATATTCATGCTCTGTAAGGCGCTCAGCGCGCTTCGCGCGTCGTTGCGCAGTGTGTCGCGCAGTGCCAGCAAGCCCTGTACCCGGCCATCTTCCTGCACCACAATCACCGTCTTGCCTTCACTTTCCAGCGTATCAACATGTTGCTGCCAGACATTGTCCAGTATGTCCGAGGCTAATCTGGCGGGCGCGCTAACCTGAATTCGCTTGCCGGCAATGGTGCCTTCTACCCCAATGCCGGCTAACGCGCGGCGATCTTCCGCGATAGGCAGAAAAGCGCGGGTTGCCCGTGCATGTTGCACAATCGCCTGAGCCAGCGGGTGGTGTGAGCCGGATTCCACTGCCGCGGTTCGCGCCAGCAGCGCCGCCTCGCTCACGCCAACCGCCGGTAAAATATCGGTAATCTGTGGTTTGCCTTCGGTCAGGGTGCCGGTTTTATCAAAGGCGATAGTGCGAATACCTCCCAGCGATTCCAGCGCGGCGCCCCCTTTGATCAGTGCCCCCTGACGGGTTGCCGCCGCCAGACCGGAGGTAATCGCCGCCGGCGTGGAAATCACCAACGCGCAAGGACAGCCGATCAGCAGCAGCGTCAGGCCGCGATAAATCCACTCTTGCCAGAGCTGCCCCATCAGTAAAGGCGGAATCAACATCACCAGTAACGACAGCAGCATAATGGCTGGCGTGTAGCCTCGGCTAAAGCGATCGAGGAAACGTTCTATTGGCGCACGTCGCGCTTCGGCTTCCTCTATCAATTGCAGAATGCGATCGATAGCGCTGTTGCCCGGTGGTGAAATGACGCACAGCTGTACCATTTTATCGACACACAGGCTGCCGGCGGCAACCTTGTCGCCCGCGGTGCGTTCAACGGGCATCGACTCGCCGGTCAGGGCGCTTTCATCAAAGCTGGCTTCCGTGTGCAGTAACTCCGCATCGGCTGGCAATCTTCCTCCGGGAGCGACTTCAATCACCTCGCCGGGCAACAGACTGGCAATCGGTACTTTAACGCGCCGTGCATTTCTGACGACGGTGGCGTCTTCGGGGATCAGGGCCATTAAGGCGGTGACGCCTTGTCGCGCCCGGTTGGCAGCATAGGCTTCCAGCCGTTCACCCAGCATAAAGAGCAGCAGAATCACGGTGGCTTCTGTTGTGGCGCCGATCAGTAATGCCCCGATGGAAGCCACACTCATCAGCGTTTCAATCGCAAAAGGCGTGCCGGAACGGGTAAGCTGTAGGGCTTTTTTCAGTACGGGAATGAGGCCAACAATGGTGGTGGCGATAAACGCAATTTCGCCGAGTGAGTCATTCAGGAATGAAATCCCCCAGCTTATCGCGGTCAGCGACACAAAAAGAATCAGGAAACCATATTCGTAAAAAGACGCGCCGTGAATAAAATGGCGTGGATTTACCGCTGGTGGCGTGCCTGGCGAAATATCCTGTAAGGTGAAACCGATTTGCGAAACAGCGCGTTGTATCTGTGGGCGTACATCGTGGCGGGCGGCGACAACCAGTTTTTCGGTTACGAACAGCACAGAGGCGTGTTCAATGCCCTGGAGATTTTTTACTGCGTTTTCAATTTTACGGGCGCAGCCTGGACAATCCATGCCGCTGATTTTCCAGCTGAAACGCTGGTGGGAGCCGGGTCGGTCACTGTCTCCGCCGTCGGGGTCGTCTGAATCGGCATTATCGCTACTTGCTGACGCGTCATTATCGGGGTTACGAACGCTGTCGATCGCTGAGGCAGGGGCGCGTTTTACCGCGCAGCAGCTTTTATCTGCACGTGATGCGGGTTTGGCATGGGCCTGGCAACAGGCTGATTTTTCGCCGCAGTGATGCTGATGAGAATGCATACTTTCCTCCTGTGTTGATGATAGTGATTCTCATCAGAAACCTTACACCGTTATATCAGGCTACTCCAGCATTTCGCGTGTGCAGTGAAGATTAAAAATAGAGCGAACGCACGATAAGGAAATGTCCGCCAAAATAGCAGGCCGCGACGATGACCTGATGGGCGCGAAAGCTGAGCCGATAATGATGGATAAGCCAGGCTGCATGGGCGATAAACAGCAGCGCACAGCCAGCCAGCAAGGAGAAGTTATAGTCCGTTGACAGTGCAAAATAACGTTCACCGGCGATCCAGACCATCAGGGTGGTCATGAGAATAAAGGCGCACGCCGGCCAGCGTTGGGTATCGAGCCTGCTCCAGATAATGGCGATCAACGCTGCGGCCAGTACCACGAGCACCAGCGCTAACGGCCAGAAGAGCGTCAGCGTTATTTGGCTGGTAAAAAAACTGATGGTGTAAAGCAGATGAGAAACGAAATAGGCGGCAAACGCATAGAGCAGGCGCTGTGTCGGAAGCAGCAGAAGGGTGTCGGCGACCAACGTAGCCAGCAATCCTGCGACGATCAGATAACCCGATACGCTCAGAAACGGGGTTTGCCAGGCCAGCGCCAGCAGCAGTAATAACGTGACCGGTTTGAATAGCCAGCGTTGCCACGCCGGGCCACGATAGCTGGCGTCAACATATAGCCAGCCAGAGAAAAGTACAGCAATAAATGACCAAAGCATAGATTGTCCTTATAGGAGGATTCAGTGACCAATATCAGACATAACCCTTTCTTTATGCAATGTAGTGGGTTGTTATGAGTATAAACAACATCGGGTGAGACGGGTGCGAATATCCGTGCATCATGTTATTTTATCGACCTGTTTTTATTGTCGATGAGTGCCGTAAAGTCTCTTGAAGGAGAGTAGTGTTGAATGAGTAATGAACCTGCACTGTATCGTATTCAATTCATTAATAATGGTAAAAACTACCAGCTTTATGTGCGCGAATTAGCGTCGAGCAGTTTGTTTGGTTTTATTGAAATTGCCGATTTTGTCTTCGACAGCCAATCAACGGTGCTGGTTGACCCGTCGACAGAAAAGCTCAAAACGGAATTTTCCGGTGTTAGCCGCAGCTTTATTCCCTTGCAGGCAATTATTCGTATCGATGCGGTGACGGAAAAAGGCAGCGCCCGAATTTCTGAACTGGGGGATAATGTGACGCACTTTCCCTATCTTCCCGGTAAAAAGCCCTGACCTATGGGTAAGTTTCCCTTGCTGTTGATACTGGCTGTTGCGTTGATTCTGGTGCTGGCCGGACGACAATATTTGCGCCAGCGTAAGCAGGCGGCATTGAATGATGCCGCTCCGCTGCGTACCGTTTTGGCGGAGATAAAGACCAAGCGGGAGTTTCCGCGTAGTCGCAGCCGCTCCCGTGAACACCAGATTATGGTAGCGCAGGATATGCGTTATGAAGCGACGTTTCGTCCGGTATATGGCGGGGCGGATATCATTCTGCGGCTCGATAGTACGGACTATCACCGGCTTGATAAGGGAATGCAGGGCATGTTGCAGGTGAAAGGCACCCGTTTTATCGGTTTTGCGCCCCGGCAGGCGTGAACGTTATTTCCCAGGCGGCCTGGGCTGTTTCTTTTGCCATGCCAGCAGTTCGAATACGCCAAACAGAAAAATACGCGCCTGTAGCGCCCGGTTGAGTGACGAGTCGTCTTTCGGCTGGCTGGATTTCAGCAGCAGCAGTTGGAAACCATGCATCAGGATCATAAACACCATCGCCACCGTCATGAAAATATTCAATGGTCTGGGAAACGGGTGAATCAGGTTAAAAATCAGAAAGCCCCATACGCCCAGCATCAACAGTCGTCCCAGATTAATCCATATCATCATGTACCCCTTAATTGTTTTGAGAATGGGTTGCTAAGGCGATCATTGGCGGATGTACAAACGGGAAGCGACCTGACCCGCGATTTTTTCCCGGTGCAAGCGCCAGTTATCCGGAATAACCAACTGTGTATTTTCTGACTCGGTTTCCACGTAGATCCATGCTTCCGGCGCCAGCCAGCCCTGCTGTTCCAGCAGGGAAAGCGTGTTGTTCAATAAGTCTTTGCGAAAAGGAGGATCGAGAAATACCACGTCATAGGGTTCTCCCGGTTGGGCCAGCCAGCGTAGCGTATCCGTATTCACGACCTGTGCGTTCTCCGCCCGAAGCAGAGCCAGATTCTGCGTTAATTGTTGCGCTATCGCTCGCTCGGTTTCCAATAATGTGGCATGGGCCGCATAACGCGATAAGGCTTCCAGACCCAGCGCGCCGCTACCGGCAAAACAGTCCAGACAGCGGGCTTCCTGAATAACGGGGGCCAGCCAGTTGAACAGCGTTTCGCGTACCCGATCGGTCGTAGGGCGTAAACCCGGACTATCGGGAACCGGAAGTTTTCTGCCGCGCCATTGCCCACCGATAATTCGGATCTGGCCGGCGGCTGACGATGCATTTTTTTTAGCCATAGCTCACAGGTTGGTTGGCGTGCTGCGTTGCCGGCAGACACAATCGGGAAAATTCAGGCGCTATTCTAACGGCGGTTACGTGTAGAGGGAATGTTAAGATGGGGGCTGACACACTTCGTTACGGAGATTGTCTGACCTTGCCGCCGTTGGCTGCGTGTTGCTGGCGGCAGGAAAGTGTTAAACTTGTTGTTTAAATATGATTTTAATTGATTCATTCGCTGCGGTGAGCGGCGTGGAGCGCGATTGCACATGACAAAAGAAAAGAAGCGCGGTTTTTTTTCCTGGTTGGGATTGGGGAAACAGGAAGAAGAACAAAAAGAGCAACCGCAAGAGAAACCGGTAGTCGAGGATGTGCCCGCCGTATCGCCGGATATTGAGGTCTCAACCCAACAGGGTGTTGAAAAGGACCTCGAATTGGCCGATGTCGCGGCGCCGGAAAATGACTCTCCGGCGGAACAGCCGCAGCCGGAAGAACCGATTGTCGTAGCGGATGCGCTGACGCAGCAAGCGGCGGTAGTGAATGAAACGGTAAAAGAGACCGAACCGGCGAGCGTGGCGGAAACCGCGCCGGTCGTCGCAGACGAGCCGGAAAAGCGTCAACCGGATGATGTGCCTGTCGTGCTACAGGAGCAGGAGCGTCCGACGAAAGAGGGATTCTTCGCCCGCCTGAAACGAGGCCTGGTTAAAACTCGCCAAAATCTGGGTTCAGGATTTATCGGATTGTTTCGTGGCAAGAAAATCGACGACGATCTGTTCGACGAACTGGAAGAGCAATTGCTGATTGCCGACGTAGGCGTGGAGACCACTCGCAAGATCATTACCAACCTGACGGAGCACGTCAATCACCGGCAGTTGAAAGATGCTGATACGCTTTTTGTTAAGCTGAAAGAAGAAATGGCGACGATTCTTGCTAAGGTTGATGAGCCGCTGATTATCGAAGGCAAAATACCTTATGTGATCCTGATGGTTGGGGTGAATGGCGTCGGGAAAACCACCACCATTGGCAAAATGGCGCGTCAGTTCCAGGCGCAGGGGAAATCCGTGATGCTGGCGGCGGGCGATACTTTCCGTGCCGCGGCGGTAGAACAGCTCCAGGTCTGGGGCCAGCGTAACCATGTTGCGGTGGTGGCTCAGCATACCGGCGCGGATTCCGCCTCGGTGATTTTTGATGCGATTCAGGCGGCAAAAGCGCGTGGCGTCGATGTACTGATTGCCGACACGGCGGGCCGATTGCAGAACAAAGCGCATCTGATGGAAGAACTGAAAAAGATTGTGCGCGTGATGAAGAAGCTGGATCAGGATGCGCCGCATGAAGTGATGCTGACGTTGGATGCCAGCACCGGTCAGAACGCCGTCAGCCAGGCGAAGCTTTTCAACGAGGCGGTAGGTCTGACGGGTATTGTACTGACCAAACTGGACGGTACCGCCAAAGGCGGGGTGATCTTCGCCATTGCCGACCAGTTCGGTATTCCTATCCGCTATATTGGGGTGGGGGAAGGTATTGAAGATTTGCGGCCATTCAAGGCTGACGATTTTATTGAGGCACTTTTTGCCCGAGAGGATTAAAACGGATGATTCGTTTTGAACAGGTCAGTAAAGCTTATCTCGGCGGGCGCCAGGCGCTACAGGGCATAGATTTTCATCTGCGTCCGGCAGAGATGGCGTTTCTGACCGGCCATTCTGGCGCGGGGAAAAGCACCCTGCTGAAACTGATTTGTGGCATTGAACGCCCCAGTGCGGGGCAGATCCTGTTTAGTGGACATAACATTAGCCGGTTGAAAAAAAGTGAAGTTCCGTTTCTGCGTCGTCAGATCGGCATGATCTTTCAGGATCACCATCTACTGATGGAAAGAACCGTCTATGACAACGTGGCGATGCCGCTCATTATTGCCGGCGCCAGCAGCGAAGATATTCGTCGCCGGGTATCCGCAGCACTGGACAAAGTCGGGCTGCTGGATAAAGCCCGAAATTACCCTATCCAGCTTTCGGGCGGTGAGCAGCAGCGGGTTGGTATTGCTCGCGCGGTGGTGAATAAGCCCGCCGTCTTACTGGCGGACGAGCCGACGGGTAATCTGGATGATGCACTGTCCGAGGGTATTTTGCGTTTGTTTGAAGAATTTAACCGGGTTGGCGTCACGGTGTTGATGGCCACCCACGATACCGGGCTGATTGCCCGTCGCAATTACCGGGTTCTTACGCTGTCCGATGGTCGCATGATTGGGGGAAATCATCATGGCGAATAACACCCGTAATGCGAAAAAGCCGGGAATGAAGTCCAGGGCTTTGCGCGGCGGCTGGCGGGAGCAGTGGCGTTATGCCTGGACGAATACGCTGGATGATATGTTGCGCCAACCGTTGGCAACGCTGCTGACGGTGATGGTGATTGCCATCTCTCTGGCCTTGCCCAGTATCTGTTATCTGGTGTGGAAAAATGTGAGTCAGGCCGCGACGCAGTGGTATCCCTCACCTCAATTGACGGTATATCTGGATAAATCTCTGGATGACAACGCCGCGCAGGCGGTGATCACCCAGCTTCAGTCTGAAGACGGTGTCGATAAAGTGAACTACTTGTCGCGTGATGAAGCGATGGGAGAGTTCCGCAACTGGTCTGGTTTTGGCGGCGCACTGGATATGCTTGAAGAGAATCCGCTGCCTGCCGTGGCCATCATCACCCCCAAAATGAATTTCCAGAGCGCGAACACGCTGACAACGTTGCGCGACCGCGTAGCCGCCACGCAAGGGGTGGATGAAGTACGGATGGATGATAGCTGGTTTGCCCGGCTGGTTGCGCTGACCGGCCTGGTCGGCCAGATTGCGGCGACAATTGGCATATTGATGGTTATCGCGGTGTTTTTGGTCATCGGCAACAGCGTGCGTTTGAGCATTTTCAGCCGTCGCGAAACCATCAACGTCATGAAATTGATTGGTGCGACGGATGGTTTTATTTTGCGTCCGTTTCTGAATGGCGGCGCCGTCATGGGGTTTGGCGGAGCGGTGCTGTCGCTGATCCTGTCTCAGGCGCTGGTGTGGAAGCTCGGCGCGGTGGTGGCGCAGGTGGCTTCGGTGTTTGGTACGACCTTTACGGTCAAAGGGTTGAGCTGGGATGAATCGCTGTTGTTGTTGCTTGTCGCCGGGATGATAGGCTGGCTGGCTGCGTGGTTGGCGACAGTGCAACATTTACGCCGCTTTACACCACAATAGTCTTTTTTTGGTATACTCTTTCCCTGTTACTCCAGCTGTGTGGCAGGGGAAGCGGTCATCGGTGCTCTTTCTTCTTGCGGTGTTCCCGCGTATTTTCTCCTGTTTTATTGGTGTATAATTTTCTCGCTGTATCCAACTTGATATGTGAAATAAGATGGATAATATTGTAGGAACTTGTGAGGGAAATCACAGTCTGAAGATAGGGACAGCGTGCCGGATTTTTTTATCCGTTTAGCACAAAACAGTATGTTAAAGCAGTGCTAGTATAACGACTTGTCAATGACGCTCGTTTGAGCGGGCTGGTTGAAGAGCGCTGCGTAACTGTAGTTATGAGAGAGGTTGGATGACCAAAGATATGCAAACTTTCACCTTAGTTCCCCAGGGCAGTCTGGAAGGTTACATTCGAGCCGCCAATGCCTATCCGATGCTAACGGCAGAGGAAGAGCGGGCGCTGGCTGAACGGCTGCATTATCAGGGCGATCTGGATGCAGCAAAGCAGCTTATTTTGTCGCATCTGCGTTTTGTTATTCATGTGGCCCGTAATTATTCCGGCTATGGTCTGCCGCAGGCAGACCTGATTCAGGAAGGCAACATCGGCCTGATGAAGGCGGTGCGTCGCTTTAATCCTGAAGTGGGCGTGCGTCTGGTTTCTTTTGCCGTACACTGGATCAAAGCTGAAATTCACGAATATGTGCTGCGCAACTGGCGCATTGTGAAAGTCGCTACCACCAAAGCGCAGCGTAAGCTGTTCTTTAACCTGCGTAAGTCTAAAACGCGCCTTGGTTGGTTCAATCAGGATGAAGTTGAACTGGTTGCCCGTGAATTGGGTGTGACCAGTAAAGATGTGCGTGAAATGGAATCGCGTATGGCCGCACAGGATATGACCTTTGATCCGACGCCAGATGAAGAAACGCATGATGGCAAGGCCATGTCCCCGATGCTGTATCTACAGGATAAGTCCTCTGATTTTGCTGACGGCATCGAAGAAAACAATTGGGAAAGCCACGCGGCGGACAAGCTGACGGATGCGCTGCAAGGTCTGGATGAACGTAGCCAGCATATTATCCGCGCCCGCTGGCTGGATGATGACAATAAGTCAACATTGCAGGAACTGGCTGATAAATATGGTGTATCCGCAGAGCGAGTGCGCCAGTTGGAAAAGAACGCCATGAAGAAGCTGCGTGTGGCGATTGAAGCCTAAGCGATAGCGAAAAATAAATAAGCGCGGCCGGGCATTTGCCCGGTCGTTTTGTTTTTATGACGGGCTATCCCTGTCCGTCCCCCTCCAGACTGTCGCAAGCGACGTTAAAAAACGCTTCCTGCGTTTTTTAACCCTGATTACGGATGTAACGCCAGCCACCGGATACCGGCGAAAAGCCGCAAGAAATCATGAACTTTGCCAGCACGTCTTCTTTGACGGACGCGTGATCGTCAGTCGCCAGCCACCACTCTTTAACACTCGGTAACTGCTTCCGTACTTCGTCTATCAGATATAAACCAACGCCGCGTCGGCGGGTGGTTTCACGTACCAGAAGATCGCTCAATTCGGCGTATTCGCCTTCAATCTCAACAAGAACCGCGGCCAGTAAGCGATCGTTAAAACGTGCGGCAAACAGGCGGCGATCCACGTTAAGACCCTCTTCCAGGCGTTCTATATTCTGGTGCGGCCAGATTTTAGACAGATCAATTTTATCCTGATGGCTGAATTGGGTGAGGCATTCAACGGTTAGTTTCATTGACTAGCACTCCATTAAATGAGTGAAGAATAATGTAATCGTTTTGTGGTGAAACTGTGAGGCATTTTTTTATGACGGGCTATCCTTGCCCGTCACCCTTCGGGCCGTCGCTACGCGACGTTTAAAAACGCTCCCGGCGTTTTTTTATGACTGCCATCCTTGTCGTCACCCTTCGGGCTATCCCTGCCTGCTCCCCTTCGGGCCCTTACTGCGTAAAGAATAAAAATGCTTGAAGTATTTTTATTCTTTACGGTTAACAGGGAAAACGTTTTTCTCTGCGACTATTTATCGAGCATTACATCAATAATTAATGAAAAAAGCAGCATAACTGACTATATATAGATTAAATATTGGCTTTTAAGACAAGTATTTTATGCTGTTTGCATCGCGTATTTATGATGATGCTAGTTGATTTGCAGCATAATATTCCTGTTTAATAATATGAAAAATAAAGCCTTATTAGAAACTATTACTAATAATAACCCTAACCCATTCTTACTTATAAGAAAAAGGTTATGTTATGACGCAGGGCGGTCACATTTTCAGCAATATCCATAATAAAAGATGGGGTAAATCGAATGAAATTCAGTAAAGGCAAAACATTGCTGATGGGTTGTATGGCGGTTGCGTTGAGCCATGCGGTGAGCGCCGCAGATATTAAGGTTGCCGTCGTGGGTGCCATGTCTGGTCCGGTTGCGCAATATGGTGATATGGAGTTTATCGGCGCACGTCAGGCCATTGCGGATATCAACGCCAAAGGCGGCGTCAATGGCAATAAACTGGTTGGCGTCGAATACGATGATGCGTGCGACCCGAAACAGGCCGTTGCCGTAGCGAACAAAGTCATCAACGACGGCATTCGTTATGTTATCGGCCATTTGTGCTCCTCTTCCACACAGCCCGCTTCTGATATTTACGAAGAAGAAGACGTGATCATGATTACGCCCGCGGCAACGAACGCTGATCTGACCACCCGCGGCTACAAGATGGTTCTGCGGACAACCGGTCTGGATTCCGATCAGGGTCCAACGGCGGCAAAATATATCGTTGAAACGATTAAACCTCAGCGCATTGCCGTTGTGCATGATAAACAGCAGTACGGTGAAGGTTTGGCCCGTTCTGTTCAGGATAGTCTGAAAAAAGCCAATGCGAACGTTGTGTTGTTTGAAGGTGTGACCGCGGGTGATAAAGATTTCTCCTCACTGGTTGCGCGTCTGAAGAAAGAAAACGTGGATTTCGTTTATTTTGGCGGTTACTACCCGGAAATGGGGCTGCTTATGCGTCAGGCCCGGCAGGCTGGCATGACCACCCAATTCATGGGACCGGAAGGCGTGGGTAACTCCTCTTTGTCCAATATCGCGGGTGACGCATCTGAAGGCATGCTGGTCACATTGCCGAAACGCTATGACCAGGATCCTGCCAACCAACCGATCGTCGATGCGCTGAAAGCCAAAAAACTGGATCCAACCGGCCCGTTTGTCTGGACGACTTATGCCGCATTGCAATCTCTGACTACCGCAATGGAGCGCAGCGGTAGCATGGAGCCGGAAAAACTGGTCAGCGATCTGAAAGCCAATTCCGTGGATACCGTCATGGGGCCGCTGAGCTGGGACGAAAAAGGTGACCTGAAAGGGTTTGAGTTTGGTGTATTTGAGTGGCATGCAGACGGTACTTCCAGCGCAGCGAAGTAATGATTGTGCGGTAACGATTTCGGTGCTGGCTCTCCGTGTGTTCTGCATGTGCCTGAGCCGTCATTAACCGCCTCTGTATTAATTCCTCAATACCGAATGCCCCCGTTGCCGTAAGGTGCGGGGGCAGAATTTAAGGTTAGGGTATGTCCGAGCAGTTCCTTTACTTTTTTCAGCAGATGTTCAACGGCCTGACGTTGGGCAGCACTTATGCGCTGATCGCCATTGGTTACACCATGGTTTACGGCATCATCGGCATGATTAACTTCGCACACGGCGAAGTTTACATGATCGGTAGCTATGTCTCTTTTATTGTTATTGCCGCCCTGATGATGATGGGCATTGATGCGAGCTGGCTGTTGATCAGCGTCGCCTTTGTTGCCGCCGTCGTGATTTCCAGCGCCTACGGCTGGAGTATTGAACGGGTCGCCTACCGGCCGGTACGAACTTCCAAACGCCTGATTGCACTGATTTCCGCCATCGGGATGTCTATTTTTCTGCAAAACTACGTCAGCCTGAATCAGGGTTCACGCGATGTCGCGCTCCCCAGCATGATTACCGGACAATGGGTGTTGGGCGAGACCAACGGCTTTGCTGCGACAATCAGCACGATGCAGTTGACGATCTGGATCGTGACTTTCCTCGCCATGCTGGCGTTGACGATGTTTATCCGCTACTCGCGGATGGGGCGCGCCTGCCGGGCCTGTGCGGAAGATCTGAAAATGGCCAGCTTACTTGGCATCAGCACTGACCGCGTCATTTCCCTGACGTTTGTGATTGGCGCGCTGATGGCGGCGGTAGCCGGTGTTCTGCTGGGGCAGTTCTATGGCGTGATTAACCCCTATATCGGTTTTATGGCCGGTATGAAAGCCTTTACGGCGGCAGTGCTGGGCGGAATCGGCAGTATCCCCGGCGCGATGATTGGCGGGTTGATTCTGGGCGTAGCCGAAGCGCTGACATCCGCATACCTGAGTACGGAGTACAAGGATGCCGTATCGTTCGCGTTGCTGATTGGTGTACTGCTGGTTATGCCTACCGGTATTCTTGGTCGTCCGGAGGTTGAGAAAGTATGAAAAAACTCAACCTTTTCAATGCGATCTTCTCCGCATTTATGTTACTGGTGCTTGCGGCATTTTTAATGGGGATGCAGCTCGGGCTTGATGGCACCAAACTGGTGGTTCGCGGCGCCGATGAGGTTCGCTGGTACTGGATCGGTGCAGGCTGCATCGTAGTGTTCTTCTTCCAGTTGATTCGCCCGTTTTTCCTGGCCGGCATGAAAAAGTTTTCAGGTCCGTCGCTGGTATTGCCAAGTTTTGATGGCAGTACGCCGCGGCAGAAGCTGCTGGCGGCTCTGTTAATCATCGCGGCCGTTACCTGGCCTTTTCTGGTATCTCGCGGTACCGTCGATATTGCCACTCTCACGCTAATTTACGTGATGCTGGGGCTGGGCCTGAACGTGGTTGTGGGGCTGTCGGGTTTGCTGGTGCTGGGTTACGGCGGCTTTTATGCCATCGGGGCGTATACCTATGCCTTGCTGAATCACTATTATGGCTTTGGCTTCTGGGAAAGTCTGCCGTTGGCAGGCATGATGGCGGCGCTGTCCGGGTTTTTACTCGGGTTTCCGGTGCTGCGTCTGCGTGGGGATTATCTGGCCATTGTGACGCTGGGGTTCGGTGAAATTGTTCGTATTCTGCTGTTGAACAATACCGAAATCACCGGCGGCCCGAACGGTATCAGCCAGATTCCCAAGCCGACCTTCTTTGGTCTGGAGTTCAGCCGCAGCGCCCGCGATGGCTGGGATACCTTCCATAACTTCTTTGGTCTGCAATATGACCCCAGCGATCGCATCATTTTCCTTTATCTGGTTGCGCTGCTGCTGGTGGTGCTAACCCTGTTTGTGATTAATCGCCTGTTGCGTATGCCGCTGGGACGGGCCTGGGAGGCGCTGCGCGATGACGAAATTGCCTGCCGTTCGCTGGGCCTGAGTCCGACCCGTATCAAGCTGACCGCGTTTACCATTAGCGCTGCGTTTGCAGGGTTTGCCGGTACGCTGTTTGCGGCGCGTCAGGGCTTCGTCAGCCCGGAATCCTTCACCTTCGCCGAATCGGCATTCGTGTTGGCGATTGTTGTGTTGGGGGGAATGGGTTCGCAGTTCGCGGTGATTCTTGCTGCCATTTTGCTGGTGGTTTCCCGTGAGCTGATGCGTGATTTGAATGAGTACAGTATGTTGTTGCTGGGCGCGCTGATGGTGCTGATGATGATTTGGCGTCCTCAAGGCTTACTGCCGATGAAGCGTCCGCAAATGAAGCTGAAAGTCGCTAAGAAGGAAGAGCAGGCATGAGTACGCAGCCATTATTATCGGTCAGAGGCCTGATGATGCGTTTTGGCGGCCTGCTGGCGGTCAACAATGTTGAACTGGATATTCATGCGGGTGAAATCGTTTCGTTGATCGGCCCGAACGGGGCAGGCAAAACCACGGTATTCAACTGCCTGACCGGCTTTTATCGCCCGAGCGGCGGTACCATCATGTTGCGCGATCGCCATCTGGAAGGTTTGTCAGGGCAGGCGATTGCCCGGATGGGCGTGGTGCGGACGTTCCAGCACGTGCGTTTATTTCGCGAAATGACCGTGGTGGAAAACCTGCTGGTGGCGCAGCATCAGCATCTGAAAAGCGGCGTGTTTGCCGGGCTACTGAAAACGCCGGCATTTCGTCGTGCGGAAGCCGACGCGCAGGATCGTGCCGCAGTCTGGCTGGAGCGCATCGGTTTGCTGGAGCTGGCGAATCGTCAGGCGGGTAACCTGGCTTATGGTCAGCAGCGTCGGTTGGAAATTGCCCGTTGTATGGTGACCCGGCCTGAACTGCTGATGTTGGATGAACCGGCGGCAGGTCTTAATCCGAAAGAAACTGAAGAGCTGAATCAGCTGATCGCGGAGTTACGCGATAGTCATCAGGTGTCAGTCCTGCTGATTGAGCATGACATGAAACTGGTGATGGGGATCTCCGACAGGATTTATGTCGTTAATCAGGGCACGCCGCTGGCTCAAGGCACCCCGGCTGAAATTCGTAATAACCCGGATGTGATCCGCGCTTATCTGGGTGAAGGATAACGTTATGCTGTCATTAAATCAGGTTTCGGCTCACTACGGTAAAATTCAGGCGCTGCATCAGGTTAGCCTGCACATTGAACAGGGCGAAATCGTTACGCTTATCGGCGCCAACGGCGCCGGTAAAACGACGCTGCTGGGGACGCTCTGTGGCGACCCGCGTGCGACGGAAGGCACAATCACGTTTGATGGGAAAGACATTACCTACTGGCAAACGGCGCAGATTATGCGTGAGGCGATTGCCATTGTTCCTGAAGGCCGCCGTGTTTTTTCCCGTATGACCGTTGAAGAAAATCTGGCGATGGGCGGTTTTTTTGCGGATCGCCATCAGTACCAGCAGCGCATTGAACGGGTCTATAACCTGTTTCCGCGGCTGTATGAGCGACGCGCTCAGCGGGCTGGCACCATGTCCGGCGGGGAGCAACAGATGCTGGCGATTGGACGTGCGCTGATGAGTCAGCCGCGTTTGCTGCTGCTGGACGAGCCCTCGCTGGGGCTGGCGCCGATTATTATTCTGCAAATTTTTGATACTATTCAGCAACTGCGTGAAGAAGGCATGACCATCTTCCTGGTGGAACAAAACGCCAATCAGGCGCTGCGGCTGGCCGATCGTGGTTATGTGCTGGAAAATGGTCATGTTGTGCTGGAAGATACCGGCGCAGCGTTGCTGGCAAATGAAGCGGTGCGTTCAGCCTATCTGGGCGGGTGATTGATATAAGGCCGGTGCTCCGGCCTGTTCTGTAAATGAAGGTATGAGAAAAGATGGCCAATGAAGGGTTACTGGCGCACCGCATTGCTCAGTTGAAAAGTTCCGCGATTCGCGAACTGCTTAAGCATAGCAAGATGGACAATATTATCTCGCTGGCTGGTGGGATCCCCTCTGAGGCACTGTTTGATTTTGAAGGGTTGAATCAGGCGACGCAGTTAGCCATTACCGAGCAGCCGAAAACGGCTTTCCAGTACGGGCTGACGGAAGGCAGCGGCGTGTTGCGCGATCGTATCGCCGATCTGTGTGCGTTACGTGGCGTGAAAACGCGGGCGGAAGATATTGTGGTCACGGCGGGCTCACAGCAGGCGCTGGATTTGATCATCCGTGCGATGGTCGATCCGGGCGATGTTTTTGTGGTTGAACGTCCGACTTATCTTGCCGCCCTGCAAACGCTTGAACTGGCCCAGACGCAGGTGATGTCCGTTGCGTCCGACGAGCACGGCATGGTCGTGGATGAGTTGGAAGCGCTGCTGCAAAAACAGCGCATCAAAGGCGTGTACATTGTCCCGAACTTTGGTAACCCCAGCGGCGCCACGCTGAGTTATGAGCGCCGTAAACAGTTAATTGTACTGGCTGAGCGCTATGGTTTTGTCATCATTGAAGATGATCCCTACGGCGAGTTGCGTTTTACCGAAGAGCGCAATCCGACATTGTTCCAGCTGGCGCAGGAAACGCTGGGCAGCACGGAATATGTGCTTTACACCTCGACGTTTTCAAAGATTCTGGCGCCGGGCTTGCGTCTGGGCTGGGCGATCCTGCCGCACTGGTTGCTGCATAAGGTCGCGATTATCAAACAGGCGGCGGATTTGCATGCCAGCGCATTGTCGCAAACCGTGGCAGAGTACTATCTGGGGTTGGGGCGTCTGGACGCGCAGATCGAGAAAATTCGTTACGCCTACAAGCACAAAAGCGAGCTGTTGGCGCAGCTGGTGGAACAGGAGCTGGGCAATGTTATTGCCTTTAACCAGCCGAAAGGCGGCATGTTCCTGTGGGCGAAATTCCGTTATGAATTCAATACCACTGACTGGTTGAAGCAGACGCTCAATCAAGGTGTGGTGTTTGTTCCCGGCGAATTCTTCTTCTCTGATTGCCCTGACTATTCGACGCTGCGTTTTTCCTTTGCGACCGCCACGGATGAGCAGATGCATGAAGCGGTTGCCCGTTTGCGTCGTGCGCTGTAATCCACGCCAAATAAAGGCCGCGTAGGCGGCCTGAGCTTGATCACAAAACCTCTGGTCCTTATCCTCTCCTTCTGGTGGATAAAGTCATTAATTTTTAATAAATTATCACATTT
Source organism: Brenneria roseae subsp. americana (assembly GCF_003115815.1). Taxonomy (NCBI): domain Bacteria; kingdom Pseudomonadati; phylum Pseudomonadota; class Gammaproteobacteria; order Enterobacterales; family Pectobacteriaceae; genus Brenneria; species Brenneria roseae. The sequence continues at coordinate 96,673 of NZ_QDKJ01000012.1, forward strand.
CCTGGCAAGTGGGTCATACGGTGGCGCCAGCCTGGGATTCAGGCTGGCGAAGCACGCGGTTAAAACATAAACCACAGCGCCCAGGTAAAGATAAAACCGGCCAGTCCTAGCACGGTGGTCAGCACAGTCCAGGTTCTCAGGCCGTCGGCAACAGACAGACCGAGGTATTTCGTCACAATCCAGAAGCCGGAATCATTGACGTGAGAAAGCCCCAGCCCGCCAAAACAGGCGGATAACGTCACCAGCACCAGTTGCATCTGATTCAAGCCGCTGACGGCTTCACTCAGCAGGCCGCAGGTGGTGAGAATCGCGACGGTGGCGGAGCCCTGCGAGGCCCGCAGCGCCAGTGAAAGAATAAACGCGGCGGGTACCAGCGGCAGATGAATACTGGTCAGCGTATCCGCCAGCGCTTTGCCGATGCCGGATTCCACCAGTACTTTACCGAACACCCCGCCAGCGCCGGTCACCATGATGACCATCGCCGCAGCGGGCATGGCGTCTCCCATCACACCGCTGGCTTTTTCCAGCGACCAGCCGCGACGCAATGCAATTAGCCAGAAGGCCAACGTCAGCGCAATCAGCAACGCCACCGCCGGGGAACCGACCAGCGACATGACATCGCGTACCGCATGGCCGGCGGGCAGGATGGTGGCAGAAACGGTGCCGAGCATAATAATCAGGATGGGGATCACGATCAACGCGGCGATCAACCCGGCCGGCGGCGTGGAGGAGGTTGCCCCTTGCGGGGTAGTCTGCTCCGGTTTTGCCAATTGCAACTGCTCCAGCACCTCAACAGACAGCGTATAATTACGTCGGTTAAGACTTTTGGCGACCCAGTAGCTGATGATGCCGACAGGAATAGACACCACCAGACCGATCATCGTCAACCAGCCTATATCCGCATTCAACAATCCGGCCGCCGCCACCGGGCCGGGATGCGGCGGCAGCGCGACGTGCACCGTCAGCATGACGCCAGCCACCGGCAGACCGAATTTAATCGGCGAGACTTTGGCGACTTTCGCGAATCCATAAATAATCGGCGCGAGAATAATAAATCCGACATCAAAAAAGACCGGGATACCCAGAATAAAAGCAGCGCTGGTTAAGGCGGCCACCATTAATCCGGGCCCCATCAATTGGGCAAAGCGTCTGGCCAGCGATTCCGCGCCGCCAGAGACTTCAATCATTCTGCCCAACATGGCGCCAAGACCGATAATGATCGTCACCGAACCGAGGATCCCGCCCATGCCGGATGTCACGACTTTCATGACTTCGCCCGTTGGAATGCCGGTCGCCAGTGCGACCAATAAACTCACGACCAGCAGCGCCACAAAGGGTTGTATTTTAAACTTAATGACCATCAGGAGCAGCAATAATACCCCGGCGATGGCGATGCAGAGTAAGAGTGAGGTGGTCATATTTATGCTCTCATCATATATACCCCGGCACCTTTCATGACGCGATAATATTGACCGCGTTCTGAAATCTATAGGGTATTAATTCGTTATTTAAAGAAAAAGGCGCCCCGATTTTCGTATGGAAATAATACGGAAACCCAATCTTTTCTCGTTTTTTAATAAATTCTTCTCTGGCGCCAATATAAATACTATCTGGCGATGTTACTTTTTCCCCTTAAGCCAGGGCTTCACCCAACCCAGTCCCGCTGCGGTTTTACCCCGTGGGTTATATTCACATCCAATCCAGCCGGAATAATTCACGCGATCCAACTCTTCAAACAGGAAAGGATAATTAATTTCCCCTTCGTCTGGCTCATGCCGTGCAGGAACCGAGGCAATTTGAATATGTCCGACGCGACCATCAAGATCGTGAATAATTTGCGTCAGGTTGCCATCCACAATTTGCGCATGGAAAAAATCCAATTGGATATACACATTCGGCCGGTCGATTAAGTTTAATAATTCCAATGCCTGATATTGGCTGGAAAACAGATAGTTTTGTTTCACCTTCGCGCTTAACGCCTCAATCATGATATTGATGCCATGCTGCGCAAATTTATCGGCGGCATAACGCAGATTATCGATAAAGGTTTGCTGATAGACATCACGATCGGCGCCGACAGGTACGACCCCCGCCATCACCAGTAACGACGGACAGTTCAACGCCAGCGCATACTCCAGCGCGATATCGATATCCCGACGCGCATCATCAATGCGATCGGGCAGAGCGGCGACGCCCCATTCTCCCGCAGCGATATTGCCGGGCGCGGTATTGAATAACACCTGCTTCAGTCCGTTTTCCCGCAGCTTTTCCGCCAGCAGCGGCGCCGGATATTCATAGGGAAACAGGTATTCTACCGCCTCAAAACCCGCATCGGCCGCGGCTTTGAAGCGATCGAGAAACGGTAAGTCGGTAAACAGCATGGAAAGATTGGCAGCAAATTTAGGCATGATTAACTCCGTAATTCAGCAATTTCTTTAGCAGTGAGATAACGAATACGCCGGTCGCCGAGAATAAAGATCAGTTTGGCGGTTTCTTCCAGCTCTTCCATATTGTCCGCCGCCGCACGCAAATCTTTACCGGTGACCACCGGGCCGTGGTTGGCTAACAGAAACGCCCGATAATGCGAGGCCAGCTTAGCCAAATCTTCGCCGAGCCGTGCGTCGCCCGGACGGTAATAAGGTACGACCGGCACCTGACCGACCCGCATCACCACGTAAGGCGTGAACGGTTTAATGGCGTCTTGCGGGTCAAGTCCTTCCAGACAGGAAAACGCCGTCAGATAGGTGCTGTGCAGATGAACAATAGCCTTACATTCCTGACTATTGCGGTAAATCGACAGATGAAAGCTGATTTCTTTCGACGGCTTGTCACCAGAGATCCATTCGCCGCTCATGCTGACTTTGGATAAACGGTCAGCCTCAAGTTCTCCCAGACAGGACCCCGTCGGCGTCGCCAGCAGCGTGCCATCATCCAGCAACAGTGACAGATTGCCCGCCGAACCGGTGGCATAGCCGCGTTGAAAGAAAGACGCCCCCAGCCTGACCATCTCGTCGCGCGCCTGCTGTTCATCCCTATAGCCATGCTCACTCATACTGCGAACTCCCTTTGCGCCCGGGCAAAAAAGTCTTCATCGCCGAAATTGCCGGATTTCAACGCCAGCGACAAAGGATGATTGGTGGATCTGACCCAAGGCACGCCGGGTGAAATCGACGGGCCGATATGGAAAGCATGAATACCCAATGTTTGCACCACAATGCTGGAAGTCTCGCCGCCAGCGATGATGAAACGCTGAAAACCGTCTTGTTGTAGCTGACGAGCGACGCCGGCAAACAGGCTTTCCACCGCCTGACTGCTGGCTTCTGCACCCCAGCGCTGCTGAATCCGGACAAGCTCTTCCGCCGAGGTCGTCGCGTACAACAGCGGCGCAAGCGCCTCATCGCGATGCTCGTTCACCCATAGGGTGAGCTCGCGGGCATAGGCCTGCCGTTCTTTATCTCCTTGCAGGCAGCGCGCTACGTCTATGGCGCGGCTGGCCGCCTGTTCGCGGTAACGGGCGACCTGCTTATTGGTCATGACCGAGCAGGAGCCGGACAGCACCACGCCGGGGCCGGACTGCGGCATACCGGCGGCGGTGGCGGCGGCAGTTTGTTGCGACGATTGCGCCCACTGACGGGCGAGGCCGATAGCCAGACCGGAACCACCGGTAACCAGCTTCATGTCGCGCAGCGCCTCTCCTTGCGTCAGCAGATGTTGTTCGTTCAGCGTATCCAGCACCACATAGCGGATACCTTGCTGTTTTAATTGCGCCAACTGCTGTTTAACCGCCGCAGCGCCTTGCTCCATCACCTGATAAGGAACCAGTCCGCTGCGACCGGCAGCCTGTTGTTCCATCACGCGCAACAGATTGCTGTCCGTCATCGGCGTCACCGGGTGATGTCGCATACCGGACTCGGACAATAGCTGATCCATAACAAACAGATAGCCCTGGTACACGGTTCTGCCGTTCACCGGCAGTGCAGGCGAAATGACGGTTTGCGTTTCTCCCAGCGCGTCCAGCAGCGCGTCGGTAACCGGGCCGATATTGCCTTTGGCCGTACTGTCAAAGGTCGAGCAATATTTGAAATAAAACTGGCGGCAACCTTGCTGCTGTAACCAGGACAGCGCGTTCAGCGATTCTGCAACCGCCTGCTCTGCCGGGCATGAGCGAGATTTCAGGCTAATAACCACGGCCTGCGCATTAACCTGAAAATCTGACGGCGGTACACCGTTTAACTGAACCGTCGGCAAGCCGTTTCCGACCAAAAAGCTGGCAATGTCGGTGGCGCCGGTAAAGTCGTCTGCAATAACACCAAGGGTTATCATTTTTCCTCCCGCTTTTCCGGCAGGGTAATGCCACTGAAAATTTTGATCACCGCGCTGTCATCCTGTTTGCCGAACCCGGCATTACTGGCGGAGGTAAACATATTGAAGGCGGTTGACGCCAACGGCAGCGGAAAGTGGAGCGCTTTGGCCGTGTCGGTTACCAACCCCAGATCCTTGACGAAGATATCGACGGCGGATTTTGGCGTATAGTCGCCGTCCACCACATGGCGCATGCGGTTTTCGAACATCCATGAATTACCGGCAGCATTGGTTACCACGTCATACATAATATCCAGCGGGATGCCCGCACGAGAGGCCAGCGCCATCGCTTCCGCACCGGCGGCGATATGCACGCCCGCCAGCAACTGGTGGATAATTTTGACGGTCGCGCCCAGACCAATCTCATCGCCAATGCGGTAAACCTTACTGGCGACGGCGTTCAAAACCGGCTGGAGCTTATCGAATGCCAGATCGGCACCAGACGCCATCACCGTCATCTCACCCGCGGCGGCTTTGACCGCCCCGCCGGATACCGGGGCATCCAGCATGATCAGTTGATGTTCCGCCAGTCGCTGAGCAATATCTTTGGCATCCTGCGAGGAGATGGTTGAGGACACCATCACCACGGTGCCGGGTTTCAGTTTGGCGGCGACGTTGGGCTCGCCAAACAGAACCGTATTCACCTGTGCGGCATTGACCACCAGCAGCAGTACGGCATCCAGTCGGTCGGCAAATGCATCAATGCTCGTTTCAGCCTGTGCGGCACCGGCCTGACGTAAGCGCTCCAGCGCCTGGGGATTGATATCGACGCCATAGGTTGTCAGCCCGGCGTTGATACAGGATGTCGCGGCGCCGAAGCCCATGGAGCCAAGACCAATAACGGCTACTGCATAATCTGCGGTTTCTTTCATGATGGTTGCCTTGTTAATTTTAGTGATTATTTGTTCTATGGTGTTAAATGTAACCCCTGTACTCAATGCGGGCGGTGATTTTTGTCACATAAATTAACATTGCACGAACAAAATTGCTGTCTCCGATCGAACGCAGGCAAAAGAATTTCATTATTAACCTGTTAAATCAGAAGGTTATGCTTTTTGTCATTTGGGGTAACGTTAGGCTGTTAAACTCAGCGTGGTTTACGGCGTGAATTTATGATAATAACTGTTCTTAAATGCGGTCGTTATCACAATATTTATCAAATTAGGGATAGGAGCAAGGATGATTCCAGTAGAACGTCATCAACGGATTCTGGCGCTGATCGCGGAACGCGGTGTGGTTAGCATCACGGAACTGACCGAGCGGCTCGGGGTTTCACATATGACCGTGCGGCGGGATGTGCAAAAGCTGGAGCAAGATGGCTTGTTGCTAAGCGTCTCTGGCGGCGTGCGCTCGCCGGAACGGCTGGCGATTGAGCCGTCGCATCAGGATAAATCCGTCATGTTCAGCCAGCAGAAAGAAGCGATTGGCCGGCTGGCGGCCCGGCAGATCCCGCTGAACAGTTGTATTTATCTGGACGCAGGCACCACAACGCTGTCGCTGGCGCATCAACTGGCCGATCGGGATGATTTACTGATCGTGACCAATGATTTTGTGATTGCCGCCTTTCTCATTGAATCCAGCCAGTGCCGCATGATTCACACCGGCGGTACGCTATGCCGGGAAAACCGCTCCTGCGTCGGCGAAGCCACTGCGCAGGCGCTGCGTAACCTATTTATCGATATCGCATTTATCTCCGCTTCATCGTGGAGCCTGCGTGGCCTGTCCACGCCAAATGAAGACAAAGTTGCGGTCAAACGCGCGGTGGTAGAAGCCAGCAGCAAACATATTCTGCTCTGCGACACCTCAAAATACGGCCGCATCGCCACCTATCTGATCACCCCGCTGACGGTCTTTAACAGTATTATTACCGACGACGGCCTGCCGACGGCGGCGAAAGAGGCATTGGGGAAAATGGGGGTTGAGGTGCTGGCGGCGATATAAGATCTTAAACGGCGGGAACTGTCCGTCACTTCCTATTTGTTAGGAAGCGGACATTCCACTTAAAACCGTTCCCTGCGATAGAAATAAGCCATTCACCTTCCTGTCATCGCACAGTCATTTTTCAGTTATTTTTTCGTCATAAAAAGATGTCATGTTACCTCCCGAATAAAAGCGCTTTCCACTCAAGTCAGGTAAAACCTCAGGAGACAGGCATGTTTAATCCTAACATCCGTAAAGCGACAGCGTGTGTGGTATTGGCGTTGGCTTGCAGCGCCAATGCGCAGGCGGCTACCGAAATTCCTTTCTGGCACTCAATGGAAGGCGAACTCGGGACAGAGGTCAATTCTCTGGTTGATCGTTTTAATCAGTCTCACAGTGATGTGAAAATTGTCCCGGTCTATAAAGGCAACTACGAACAGAATCTGGCAGCAGGGATTGCCGCTTATCGTGCCGGAAACGCCCCGGCAATTTTGCAGGTTTATGAAGTCGGTACGGCCACCATGATGGCCAGTAAGGCGATCAAACCGGTGTATGAAGTATTCAACGATGCCGGTATCAATTTCGATGAGTCGGTTTTTGTGCCGACCGTTTCCGGTTATTACACCGATGCGAAAAGCGGTCATCTACTGTCGCAGCCGTTTAACAGCTCGACTCCTGTGCTGTACTACAACAAAGATGCCTTTAAAAACGCGGGATTGGATCCGGAACAACCGCCAAAAACCTGGCAGCAAATGGCCGAGTATACCGCGAAGTTACGCGCATCAGGCATGAAATGCGGCTATGCCAGCGGCTGGCAGGGCTGGATTCAGATTGAAAACTTCAGTGCCTGGCATGGTTTGCCGGTCGCCAGCAAAAATAACGGCTTCGACGGCGCCGATGCGGTACTGGAATTCAATAAACCTACTCAGGTCAAGCATATCCAACTGTTGCAGGACATGAACAAGAAAGGGGATTTCACCTATTTTGGTCGTAAGGATGAACCGACCGAGAAGTTCTACAACGGCGAATGTGCCATGACTACCGCGTCGTCCGGTTCACTGGCGAATATTCGTCAGAATGCCAAATTCAACTACGGCGTGGGCATGATGCCGTATGACGCCGATGTGCAAGGCGCGCCGCAGAACGCCATCATCGGCGGCGCCAGTCTGTGGGTGATGAACGGCAAAGACGCCGCGACCTATAAAGGCGTAGCCGAGTTTATGCAGTTCCTGGCGCAACCGGAAAACGCCGCCGAATGGCATCAGAAAACCGGTTATCTGCCGATCACCAAAGCCGCGTATGAGTTAACGCAGCAGCAGGGCTTCTACGAGAAGAATCCCGGCGCGGATATCGCCACGCGTCAGATGTTGAACAAGCCGCCGTTGGCGTTCACCAAAGGTTTGCGTCTGGGCAACATGCCGCAGATCCGTACCGTGGTGGATGAAGAGCTGGAAAGCGTCTGGACGGGCAAGAAAACCCCGCAGCAGGCGTTGGATAGCGCGGTAGAACGTGGTAATGCCCTGTTGCGTCGTTTCGAGCAATCAACGAAATAACCATGTAATCAATAACCATGTAATCAATGTCATATGGAGCCGAATGACATCGGCTCCTTTCTTTTTTTGATAGCAAGAGTTATCGCATGACATCATCCCGCCCCGTGTTTGGCCGCAGTTGGCTTCCCTATGTACTGGTCTTGCCCCAGTTGCTGATCACCATCATTTTTTTCATCTGGCCTGCGGGTCAGGCGCTCTGGTATTCGGTGCAAAACCTCGATCCGTTTGGCTTGTCCAGCGAGTTCGTGGGCGCGGAAAACTTCCGGCAATTGTTCAGCGACAGCTACTATTTGGATTCGTTTTACACCACGCTGATCTTCAGCTTTCTGGTGGCGGGTTTTGGTCTGCTGATTTCGTTATTTCTGGCCGCGCTGGTGGACTATGTCATCCGGTGCAGCCGCCTGTATCAGACGTTGATTATTCTGCCCTATGCGGTCGCGCCGGCGGTCGCTGCCGTGCTGTGGATGTTTCTGTTCAACCCCGGGCTGGGGCTGATTACGCATTTTCTGGGGCTGTTGGGCTACTCGTGGAATCATGCGCAGAACAGCGGACAGGCGATGTTTCTGGTGGTGCTGGCCTCCATCTGGAAACAGATTAGCTATAACTTTCTGTTTTTCCTCGCGGCCTTGCAATCCATTCCCCGCTCGCTGACCGAGGCGGCGGCGATCGATGGCGCCGGACCCGTGCGCCGGTTCTTCAATCTGGTGCTGCCGCTGATTTCGCCAGTGAGCTTTTTCCTGCTGGTGGTCAACCTGGTTTATGCCTTTTTCGATACCTTCCCGATTATCGATGCCGCCACCGCGGGCGGACCGGTGCAATCAACGACCACGCTAATCTACAAAATTTACCGGGAAGGCTTTGCCGGTCTGGATCTGTCCAGTTCGGCCGCGCAGTCGGTGGTGCTGATGCTGTTGGTCATCGGGCTGACGGTGATCCAGTTCCGCTTTGTTGAACGGAAGGTGAACTACCAATGATTGAGAATCGCCGAGGGCTGGATATTTTCAGTCACCTGATGCTGATCATCGGGATTGCAGCGGTGCTATTTCCACTCTACGTCGCCATTGTGGCGGCGACGCTGGATAACCAGGAGGTCTTTCAGGCTCCGATGTCGCTGATCCCGGGGACGCACCTGTGGGAGAACCTGAGTGGTATCTGGTTACACGGCGCAGGCAATAATAAGACACCTTTTGGACTGATGCTGCTGAACAGCTTTGTCATGGCGCTGGCGATTACGCTGGGCAAGATCACCGTGTCGATTTTATCTGCCTATGCCATTGTCTATTTTCGTTTTCCGCTGCGCAGTCTGTTTTTCTGGATGATTTTCCTGACGCTGATGCTGCCGGTGGAAGTGCGTATCTTTCCCACGGTTGAAGTGATCGCCAGACTGGACATGATGGATAGCTATGCCGGGCTGACGCTGCCGCTGATGGCTTCGGCCACGGCGACGTTTCTGTTCCGGCAATTTTTTATGACCCTGCCGGATGAGCTGCTGGAAGCGGCGCGCATTGATGGCGCGAGTCCGATGCGTTTCTTTTTCGACATGGTGCTGCCGCTGTCGAAAACCAATCTGGCGGCGCTGTTTGTAATTACGTTCATCTATGGCTGGAATCAGTATCTGTGGCCGTTGCTGATTATCAGCGATGCCAATCTGGGTACGGCGGTGGCGGGGATCAAAAGCATGATTGCCTCCGGCGATGGCGCGACACAGTGGAATCAGGTGATGGCCGCGATGCTGCTCACCATGCTGCCGCCGCTGCTGGTTGTGCTGTTGATGCAGCGCTGGTTTGTGCGCGGTCTGGTGGATAGCGAGAAATAATACGTGATGGCGGGCATCTTGCCCGCCGATCTTCGAGCCGTCGCAAGCGACGTTGAAAAACACACGGGGTGTTTTTTTATGGCATGTTTAAAACTTCAGGCTGTCACCAAATCCTATGACGGCAAAACGCAGATTATTCACCCCATCGATCTGGACGTCGCCGATGGTGAATTTGTCGTGATGGTCGGGCCATCGGGATGTGGAAAATCGACATTGCTGCGCATGGTGGCGGGTCTGGAACGCACCACCAGCGGGGATATCTATATTGGCGACCAGCGCGTCACCGAACTGGAACCCAAAGATCGCGGCATTGCGATGGTATTCCAGAACTACGCGCTGTATCCCCACATGAACGTGTATGACAATATGGCCTATGGGCTGAAAATTCGTGGTTTTGGTAAAGGACAGATTCGTCAGCGAGTGGAAGAAGCGGCGCGTATTCTGGAATTGATGCCGCTGTTGCAGCGCAAGCCGCGCGAGCTTTCCGGCGGGCAGCGTCAGCGTGTGGCCATGGGCCGGGCGATTGTGCGCGAACCGGCGGTATTTTTGTTTGATGAGCCGCTGTCGAATCTGGATGCCAAGCTGCGGGTGCAGATGCGGCTGGAGTTACAGCAACTGCATCAGCGACTGAAAACTACCAGCCTGTATGTGACGCACGATCAGGTGGAAGCCATGACGCTGGCGCAGCGTGTGATCGTGATGAATAAGGGGATTGCCGAGCAGATTGGCGCGCCGTCGGAGATTTATCGCCGTCCGGCATCGCTGTTTGTGGCCAGTTTTATCGGTTCACCGGCCATGAATTTGTGGTCCGGGCGAATCAGCGATGATGGTTGCCGCTTCGAGATTGGCGATGATATCGCACTGGCGCTGCCGACGGCGAAACCACAATGGCGCGGGCGTGAATTGACGCTTGGGGTAAGACCGGAGCATATTCAACTGGCAACGCGCGAGACGGGGGGGATCCCGTTGCAGGTTTCCACACTGGAACTGCTGGGCGCCGACAATTTGGCGCATGGCCGCTGGGGCGGACAGAATGTGATCGCCCGTTTGTCTTATGAACATTGTCCGACGATTGGATCGACGCTCTGGCTGCATCTGCCTGAGCCGTCATGGCATTTGTTTGATTCGCAAAACGGATTACGGATGGAATAAAAATAATGGCAACTATCTGGCCTTACCCGGCAATTGTCGCCCATCGCGGCGGCGGTTCATTGGCGCCGGAAAATACGCTGGCGGCAATTGATATGGGCGCGAGTCTGGGTCACAAAATGATCGAGTTCGATGCCAAGCTATCGCAAGATGGCCAGATCTTTTTATTGCATGATGACACCTTGGAGCGAACCAGTAACGGCTGGGGTATCGCGGGGGAACTCCCGTGGGACAAGCTGGTAGATCTGGATGTCGGCGGCTGGTACGGCAAACAGTTTATGGGTGAACGACTGCCGCTGCTGTCAGAGGTGGCAAAACGCTGTGCGCAGCATGGTATGGTGGCCAACATTGAGATCAAGCCAACCACCGGTCAGGAGTCGGAAACCGGGCGTGTTGTCGCGCGCGCCGCGCGTCAGCTGTGGGCCAACCATCCTATGGCGCCATTGCTGTCGTCATTCTCTATTGATGCGCTGGCTGCCGCGCAACACGCGGTGCCGGAATTGCCACGCGGCCTGCTGCTGGATGAATGGCGTGATGACTGGCAAAACCTGACGCAGCGTCTGGCCTGCGTGTCCCTGCATGTGAATCATGAGCTGCTGACGGCGGAACGCGTGGCATTGATCAAGGCGGCTGGCCTGCGAATTTTGGTCTATACCGTCAACCAACCTGAACGAGCGCAAACTTTACTGGATTGGGGCGTTGACTGTATCTGCACTGACCGGATAGATTTAATCGGGGCGGGTTTTGCTACCGGCTGAAATTTGCCTGTTGTATACCGAATAGCTTTCTCCGTGCGGGATGTGAACGCGTCTGCGGCGTGAAAGATGATGGGTATATCTCTGCTTTCCTCCATGTGTGCCGGTAATTAAGGAAGTGGCTCGATGCCCGCATTTGTTATTTCTCTCTGGCACCAGATTTTTCTGTCTTTACCGCTGTTTGTGCTGATCGCGTTGGGCTACTGCCTGATCCGTTATGGCAAGTGGCCGACCACCATTACCGATGGCATGAGCCGCTTTGTCTTTTCCGTGGCGATGCCCGCCATGTTATTCCGCCTGATGTGTGATTTTTCCAAGCGCCCGGTGGTGGATGCCCGGCTGTTGATTGCTTTTTTCGGCAGTTGTCTGGTGGTTTTTGTGCTGGGCCGCGTTGTGGCGCGCAGAATCTTTCATCTCGACGGCGTATCCGGCTCTATTTTTGCGCTGAGCGGCATCTTCTCCAACAATGTCATGCTGGGGCTGCCGATCGCTACGCTGATGCTGGGGGAAGAGGCGATACCGTCCGTTGCGCTGGTGGTGGTGTTCAACGGCCTGATCCTGTGGACGCTGGTGACGGTGTCGGTGGAGTGGGCGCGCAACGGGGCGCTATCGCTACAGGGATTTACCAAAACCGCGCTGGGCGTGCTGAAAAACCCGCTGATTATCGGCATCCTGTCCGGGACGGCCTTCAGCCTGACCGGGCTGTCGCTCCCTTCCTATGTCGATCAGCCGCTCAGCATGCTGGGACAGGTTGCGGTGCCGCTGTCGCTGATCGCCCTGGGGATGGGACTGGCCGAATATCAGATCCGCGATGGCTGGCAGATTAGCAGCGTGATTTGCGTCATCAAACTGCTGGTGCAGCCGTTGGTGATCTGGGGCATTGCGATCGCACTCGGCCTGCCGGAAATGGAAACGCGGGCCGTGGTGTTGCTGGGGTCGATGGCGGTCGGCGTGAACGTTTATCTGATGTCGCGCCAGTTCAGCGTACTGGGGGGACCGGTGGCCTCCAGCCTGCTGATGTCAACGGCATTGGCCGCGCTGACCACGCCGTTGATACTGACCCTGATGGGGGTGCGGTTGTAAATCGCCGCGTCAGGGCGTTTGCTTGATTGGCGGCGGGGGCGTGGTTTGCTGCGCCCGTTGCCGATCCTGCTGTAACTGCTGTTGTCGTTGTTGCTGTAGCTGAGAATTGCGCTGCTGCAACTGCTGATTCAGCCGCTGCTGCTGTAATTGCTGGTTCTGCTGCATATTCTGCTGTAGCTGCTTCTGGCTGCTGATGCCATTTTCAAATTGCTGCTGTGTCGAGGGTATTTGCGCCGTGTTGGCCAGGGTCGTCAGCGGCAGGCTAAACAAGGCGCACAAGGATAGAGATATCAGTCGGATTTTCATCATTGCCTTACCTGCATTAATCATCGTGTTACTAACAGTGTAATCGCTGAGGGCGACAACGTCGTGCAGAGTAATCCGTATTCGTTGTCCGTTCAGGTTTTGGGTCGCTCTGTGGGAATGATATATACTGCCGCTGAATTTTTCTTTGCGAATGAAGTTATCCATGTTTCATATTGCGCTCTATGAGCCACAAATCGCCCCGAATACCGGAAACATTATCCGTCTGGCCGCCAACAACGGTTGCTGCCTCCACTTGATTGAACCGCTGGGCTTCGATTTTGAAGAGAAGAAACTGCGCCGGGCAGGGCTGGACTATCATGATTTGGCTAGCGTCAGCCGCCACAAAAACTATCAGGATTTTCTGGCGGCGGTGCCCGGCAAACGTATTTTCGCCTGTACCACCAAAGGCAGCCGTCCATACGATCGGCCCGCTTATCAGCCGGGAGATGTGCTGCTGTTTGGATCGGAAACGGCGGGTTTGCCGGATGCGATCCGTGACGGTTTCTCGCCTGATTTTCGTATTCGTATCCCGATGCAGCCAGATTGCCGCAGTCTGAATCTCTCGAATGCCGTGGCGATTATCAGCTATGAAGCCTGGCGGCAGAATGGTTTTGGCGGACGCACCTGACGGGCTGGACCGTTCCTTTCCGGCGTTCCCCAACCAGTGCATGGGGATTATCGCTTAGGGGACGGTTTTCCTGGCGGATTGACCAGAAAAACGACTTCGCCGCGGTAATAGGGCGAAACCGCCAGACGCTGTTGCCAGTGTTTATCCCACTGACCGTGCTGCACCAGCCCCAGACGAAAAGGAATGGTCAGCTTCAGCAGGGCGGGAAGATAGTCGGCATAATTGGTAATCGTACCGTACCCCTGATAGGTCTGAACCACCAGTTCATCTACGCTATCATGCAGGCGGTTAAGTTCTGCTACATCGCCCGTTTTTGACCAGTCGAGCAAACCCGTAATGCTGATTTGGCAATCAGCGGGCAGCCTGTCGCGCAGTTGCTGCAAAAACGCCACATATCCCGCCAGTTGATAGCTTTTCGCGTCAAAATCGAGTTGAATCCCTTTAATCTGATTACCGTGGCTGCGCCAATTCTCTCGTAGTTTCAGGATACGGTTGAGATGTTTATCTGAGAGTTCCAGCGTGGTCATCCGGTAGGAGAGCCAGACGTTGGCTACGCGGAGTTTGCTGGGGGGAATTCCCTGACGCAGAAAGACCACTTTTCCCTGCCGGCGGGCGATTTCCCCCTGGTGAAGATAAAGCGTCCGCGCCTGGTGCAGTACCGGCTGTGGCCGGACGGCCGCCCATAGCCAAAAATCCTGATAGTGCGCCGCGTTGACGGTAAGCGCATTCACCCCGGGGCTGAATGACAGCACCCAGGCCAGCATGAATGTCTGCGTTACCAGTAATATTTGAGCTGGTTTGCCCACACGCTGCCTTTAAATTCGGTTTTCAGCCGGCTAAACCAGGCTTTGCGGGTCGCTTTACTGATGTCCTGTTGACCGCAATCGTTATAGCCGCTGGGCGCATAACAATAAACCGCGCGGTAAAGGGCGTAGCTTTTGTCTTCCGGTGGCGCTTGCGGATCGGCAATCACCCGCATATAACCATCCAGCCGGTTATATTCGGTTCCTTTGAACTGTGTTGGTGAGTGGGTCAGCCCGTCCAGCATGTTGCTTTCGCCCCAGTCGAATCCGACGCTGTTGCCGGTACGCAGGGAAAACTCGCCGAGGCAGTTAATCGCACGGGCATCGTTCGGTCGCTGGTTCAGCGTATTCACCACGATAGCCAGCGTTGGACACTGATACCCTTCCTCGGTATCGCTGCCATCCCAGTCAAATACCGTCAGATCTTCCTCATCCCAGCTCATATTTTCAGAGCTGGTCAGCGGGGCGATGTCCTTTCTGAGTTCGCTGTCTTGCAGATAACCGGCGTAATCACCGTGAGTGAGTGACTTGGTCAGGAGGGTATGCAGGGCGATAGCCCGTTCTTCATGTGTTTGCTGCGGACCGGTTTGCTGACGCAATAAATCGGCACTGGCGCTGACCTTGAGGACCGCCGAACGGAAACGCAGGTTTTTAACCGGACTATCGGTTGCAAAAATCCGCTCCGGATGCCCCGCTTTCACCAGTGTTTCGGCCAGGGCCAGTTGCAGAAATTGCTGCTGGGTATAGTTTGTGTTCAATGTCAGCAGATGGCGCCAGTGGGCTTCTGCTTCATCCCGGCGTGACAGTTGCTGGAGCGCCTGACCGCGTAATATTTGCAGACTAAAGCGTGTGGTATCGGTCAGATCGTGCTCGCTGGCAGCAGGGATGAGATTGATCACGGCGGCATAATCTTTCCGGCGATAGAACTGCCAGGCCGCCTGGAGATAGTGAAACTCATTTTGCATACCGGCATTATCAAACAGGACCTGCTGGGCAGACAACGCTTCTGCGGATAATGCCGGCAGGTTGGTCCAGCCGTTATCGGCACGCAGACGTTTAAGATCCTGCACCAACATCAACATCGGGCTTTCCGTCGAGGTGGTGAATGCGCCGTTTTCCAACAGCTTATTGTCAATTTCGTCGCTTAATGCCTGTAAGCCAGCGACGTTCTCCGTTTTTTCCAGTGCCTGCTGATAGGTTTTCGGCAACGCGTTCAAATCACCGATGATCCAGTAAGCCCGACGATAAAGCCCTTGCGCCGAATCGGCGTACCTGCCGTGCGGGTATTGCTTCAGATAGTCGTCAATGCGTTGTATCGCCGCCAAAGCGGCAGGCTTATCGGCCTTGCCGGCATCGAACATATTGTATTCGTCCAGCGCGTGTCGCATAGACTGGTTGATTTTCACGCGTATCAACATATAACGCGATGTTTCAGCAACCCATGGCTGCGCGGTTTGCGCCAGTGACTGAAAACCTTTTTCCGCCCGATCAAATTCGCCTTGATAGAAAGCCTGCGCATTGATCAGATAATGTTTCAGCGATCCGGCATGGCCTTCATCCGGCACGCTGACGAGCTCAGTGGATAAGGCGGATGCCGTATAATCGGACGACAGCATGTTCATACGCGCTTGCGCCAGCGGGGTGCGCTGATCATCCGTTACCTGTTGATCTGCCAGCAGCACGTCAAAGAACGCCTCGACGGTGGAAACATCGTTCGAGATCTGTCGTCCTTCACCCTCGCCGGAAGTCAGAGCGATCAGTTTTTCCTGTGCGGCTGGCGACAGGTGAAGACGCTGGGCTTTTTGTTGCAATGGGCGGATGTCCGCCGCGGAGATGACGGTCTCTGTCGGCGTTATGGGAGCCGGCGAGGGTATGGCGGGTTGGCTGGGGCCTTCGGTTGCCGCCAATCCCATCACGCGGTAGGCCGTGAAGGGATCAATGCGCGTATGGGCTTGGGCGGGCAGCGGTTGGGGCAACGGTAGCTCGATATGGCTACGACTGCTCTGCAAGAGCATCAGATTGGTTCGGGTGTCATTATCTGGCAACAGGTAAGGAAACGCGGACATCCCGCACTCGGCATCGGAAAAACCACAAATACCGTCGCTGGAACTGAAAGCGTGGCTGCTAAACAGAAACATGGGTACGCCAGCCAGTAATATCATGTTTTTCATTGTCAAATCCCTGCGTTATCAAGCACCGCATGTGTTGCCAGAGAGCAACCGCTCCCACCATACCGTCGGAAAATGGTGTCAACTTTACGCAAGGATGATGAAAATACCAACTGTTAACGGTTTGAAGGACGGGAAGCAGAAAAATTTCCCGTTTCCCATCCCAAAAGGAGGGGCTTCCTTTGGAACGAACGGTATGCGGCATTCGTCAGCGAGCGGTGATGACCGCCACTTTGCTGATGCCGGCACGTTCTACGCTTACCAGCGATTTTGCCACTACGCCGTAATTAACCGTTTCACTGGCCCGTAGCTGTACTTGCAGACCGCTATCTGCTTCTCTGGCCGAGATCAGGCGAGTTTCAAGCCGTTCGGGGGGTACGTTTTCTTCACCGATGAAGAGGTCGCCGCGATCGTTGATGCTGATTATCAGCGGTTTTTTTAGCCTCCGGCGCTGCGGTGGCGGCGGTCTTTGGTAAATTAATGGCGATGGAATTGGTCAGCAGTGGCGCAGTGACGATAAAAATCACCAGCAGTACCAGCATGACGTCCACCAGTGGTGTGACGTTGATTTCGCTGTGTATCTCATGGTTGCTATGTTGTGAGATGGGAGTAAAAGCCATAATGATATTCCCGGTTATTAAGCGTTGAGTGAGTCAGTGGCGAGCCGGAAGCCATTTTTCTGCACAATGCCGTAAAGATCGTGTGCAAAATCATCCAGCTCCGCCAGAATTCTCTTTAAACGGCGCAGAAAGTAGTTGTGCGCCAGCACCGCCGGAATGGCTACGGCAATGCCTACGCCGGTGGCGAGCAGGGCGGAGCCCACGGGACCTGCCACGACGTCCAGGCTGGCGCTGCCCGAGGCGCTGATACTTTTCAGGGCATCCATGATCCCCCATACCGTGCCGAACAGTCCGACAAACGGGGAAATGGAACCGATGGAAGCGACGAGTGCCAGACCGGACTCCAGCACCCGGCTTTCCCGCTGGATTTGATGACGCAGCGCGCGTTCGAAACGATCCTGATAGTCAATCTCTTGGGCCAGACCCTGAGTGGTCGCATGATCGATATGAATTGAGGCGATGCCTGCTTTGGCGATGTTGGCGATAGGGCCAATATAATGAGCGCCGTCGGTGATGGCGCCGCGCAGCGTATTGGCGGACCAGAAGGTTTTCAGAAAGCGGTGGTTGCGCTGTTCCAGACGATAAAATAGCACCACTTTGAGAATAACCAGCGACCAGGTGATGATCGAAAACACGATGAGTAGCCAGATCGCCAATGTTTCGACGGAAAATGAAGAGGTTGCGAGAGTCATAGTCTGCTCCGTTGGTTGAGGGCGTGCGTTACTGCAATTTGAAGCTCAGTGGAAAGGTGGTCCAGCTTTCTTGTGGGACACCGTCTTTTTTCGCCGGTATAAACGACCATTGACGTACTGCCGCTACCGCGGCCTGATCGAGAAGATCCCGTCCGCTGCTGCGCGCGATCAGGATTTCATTCGGTCTGCCGTTGGTGAGCACCCGGACCCGTAGCTGTACCGTTCCCTGCCACTTCCTCTTAAGCGCCAGCGCGGGGTAGCGCGGTGCAGGGTTATTCAGATGCGCCGCGTTTGCCGAGGCGGGCGTCATGACGCCGTTAGCCGACGATTTCGCGGTGGTCTGGGTGGTTGCCGCGTTTTGCATGAGGGCGCCGGGAGCCGCCTTTCTTTGGGCTGGCGGTGTGGGTTGTTTGTCGGGGCGTTTGGGCTGTGGTTTGATCGCTCGTTCTGGTTCAACGTGTTTTTCCACCGGTTTCGGCGGCGTCATCGCGAACTCGTCAACGGGGGACGTCTCCTGTTGTTTTGGCCTATCTTGTTTTGACATATCTTGTTGTGGCAGGTTTTCTGCCGGCGGCGCTATTTCGGGAAGCGAGGGCGCCGACGCCGTGACGGATGTTTCCGCAGACGGCGCGGTCAGCGCCAGCTCGAGAGTCATTGAAGGTTGCGGTTGCGATATGGCCGGCGCTGATGATAAATGCGCTATCTGATAGATCAGCAGGATATGCAGTCCGGTTGCCAACATGACGATCAGGAGTTTTTCGATCTTTCCGGTTATTCCGCCGGTTGATGTTGAAAAAACGGCTGCCATTTCAGTGTGCCCTGCTAACAGTGATCGTTTCCGTCGCGTTGCCGGGAAAAGACGAACTATCGTTTTGCGATTTATCCGGCGTGGCGGTGTTGTTTTCTTCCTTAGCCGACGTGATGCGCAAGGTATGCGTGTGCCAGTGCGTCAGGTGCGGATGGTGGGTAACGCTGATCACCATGGCGTCTGGCAAGGCTTCTTGCAGCAAACGGTACAGATTATCTTCGTTTTCCCGGTCCAGCGCCGAGGTGGCTTCGTCCAGAAACACGTTGTCCGGGCGTTGTAGCAGCACGCGGGCGAACGCCAGCCTCTGCTGTTCTCCCGGCGACAGCCGTTTATCCCACTGTGCCGCCTGTTCCAGACAAGGGATATAATGCTCCAGTCGTACCTGTGTCAACGCGTCGCGGCAGCGTCCGCTATCCAGCGTCTTGCCGGGATAGCTCATCGCCTCCCGCAACGTGCCGGAGGGCAGATAACTCTTTTGCGGCAGAAACAGGTAAGAACCGGTCGGAAACGCAATACTGCCGCCGCCGTATGGCCATAATCCCGCCAGCGCGCGCAGCAGCGTACTCTTGCCGCCGCCTGAGCCGCCGCAGATCATCCAGCGTTCGCCGGGCCGTATCTCGGTATCGGGAATGGCGACCAGCGGCGCGCCGTCCGGCAGGCGCAGGGAAAGGCCGCGGGTGCGCAGGGCGTTGTCAGCGGAAGAGGTGATCGCAATATCGCCACGCTCCTGTTGGCGTAACAAATCATCGAATTCACACAGCCGCCGCAGTACGGCACGCAGTAGCGCCAGATCCTTGTAATTGAAAAGAAACCAGGAAAGCGCGGTGCGCAGGCGGGCGAAGCCGATCCCCATTTGCATCACGCCGCCGATGGTGAGTTGTCTGGCAAAATAGCGTGGGATGGTAAACAGATAGGGAACAAAACTGCCCGCTTCGATATACAGGGTTTCTGTAAAGGCGACGCGTTTCGAGTACACCATCAAGCCACGCCAGTTTTGTTGAACGGCGGCAAAGCCAGTGCGTAGACGCCGGTTTTCTTCATTTTCCCCACGATAGAAGGCAATTTGTTCGGCACTTTCCCGAATGCGCATCAGTTGATAACGGAAGTCCGCCTCGCAGCGCTGCTGCTGATAGCCCAGCCCTACCAGCGGGCGCCCGATCTTTTCCATCAGCCACGATCCCAGCAGCGCATAGGCGATGCCGACCCACAACATGTAGCCCGGTACCTGAAATTCGTGACCCAGCAGCGTAAGAGAGAGGGTGCCTGACAATCCCCACAGGATCACGGAAAAAGAGATGGCGTTCGCTATGTTGGTGAGTAGTCCGAGCAGTAGTTCCAGGCTCTTTTCCGCCATCTGGCGCAGGTCTTCGGCTATACGCTGGTCCGGGTTGTCGGCTGTCGCATCGTTTTCCAGATGGTAATAGATGCGCTGCCGCAACCATTTTTCCAGAAACACATCAACCAGCCAACTGCGCCAGCGCAGCGTGAGCAACTGGGTGAACCAGATGCTGAACGTTTTGCTCAGCACTGCGATGCCCATCAGTAACGCCAGCGTCAGCAGCAGCGGCGCGATAGCGCTACGCTGATAGTCAGCCAGGGCGTCAAAAAAATTTTTTTGCCAGTTGCTGATCCCCACGGCCGCATATACGGTGCCCATTTCGAGCAGGATAACCAGCGCCAGCAGGCCGCCGGCGCGCCATCGCTCTTCAGACCGCCAGTAAGCGCCCAACAGTGCGCTATGTGACAAAGGTTTCTTCATCATGTGCCTGGGTTAAAATTTCGCATGCAGCGAAAGAGTGAAATTACGTGGTGTACCATATACGTTCTGCGTTCCACGGCCGCCGATACTGGCGTAGTATTTGCGATCGGTCAGATTCTCCGCATTGAGCGCGACGGTAAAGTTGTCATTGATGGGATAACTGAGCGCCGCGTTCAATAGCGCGTAACCGCCCTGATAGCGTTCTTCGCCATTTCCTCTGGCATCTGCATAATTGCTGACGGCATAAAGTCCACCGCCGAAACCAAGGCCGTCCAGCAGACCACCGGCAATACGATAATGGCTCCACAGTTTGAAACTATGCTTCGGTTCGGCCAAGCTGAAGGCGCCGATATTGCTGTCGTCGGACAGATAGCGTGTGTTCAGGTAGGCGTAGCCGGCGGAGATATCCCAACCCGGTAGCGGGCTGCCACTGATTTCCGCTTCCCACCCTTCGCTTCTGACCTTGCCAGCGGCGATGTAGAAATCGTCATCAGGGTAGTTCGGATCGCTGAATGCGCGGTTGACGTCATCAATGCGGAATACGGCAACCGAAGCATTCAGTGCGCCATCATAAAAACTGCCTTTAATCCCGGTTTCATATTGTTTACCTTTACGTGGATCCAGCGTTGAACCGTCCGCGCGTTTGTCCGTTTGCGGGACAAAGGTTTCGGAATAGCTACCGTAAAGGGAAAGCTGGGGGGTCAGTTCGTAGATCAGGCCGGTATAAGGGATAAGTTCGCTGCTTGCCGACTGGGTTTGGTTCCATCCGGTGGGTTCGGCAGGGGCGATGCTACGTTCTTTGACGCTGAAATCGCTGATTCGTCCACCAATCACCCAGGTGAGCGGATCGAGCAGGCGTAAGCGGGTCTGTCCATAAATACCGCTCTGGATGGTGCGGGTGCGCAGACCTTGCGTCCAATCCACATCGTATTCTTGTACCGCGGACGAATCGAACAGATTGATGTCGTTTTGTGAGGCTTGGGAGCCCCATGTCCTTCCGCCCTGATACTGTTCCTGATAATCGTCATAGTTATAGCCGATTAACGCCTGATGCTCGCGGCCAAACAGAATAAACGGACCGCCAACGTACAGATCCAGCGCATAGCGTTGATACTCGTAATCATAATGCCGGTTCCATGAGTAAGGCAGCGTTAAGGTCTGAGGGTCAACACCGACACCTCGAGGGAAGATGTCCTTATACGGATTGTCCTTGTTCAGATAACGGAATTTTCCGGTTGCGGTCCAGCCGTTATCGAAGCGTTGTTCCAGCCCGGCAACATATTCCTGAGTGCGATTATTGTACCAGGCCCACTCCGGTGTGGTATTTACCGATCGCGAGACATCCAGCAGGGCGCCATTGGAATAGGTGGGAAGGCCGTAATACGGCGCCGTGATATTGTTGGTTTGATTGGCGAATGTCAGAGACAGCGTGGTATCTGGCGTCAGGTCATATTCCACCACGCCGTAGAACACCTTTTTTTCCTGATGAGTCTTATCGTAAAAGAAATCGCGATCCTGCCAGATACCCACTGCACGACCGCGCAGGGTTCCGCTGTCATTCAGCGGTCCGGTGACGTCGAGTTCGCTGCGATAATTGTTCCAGCTCCCTGCGCTCAGCGTGCCGTTAAGTGCGAAAGCGTCACGCGGTTTTTTGGTGACAACGTTAACGGTGCCGCCGGGATCTCCGCTACCACCCAACAGCGCCGACGGGCCGCGCAATACTTCTACCCGATCGTATATCCCCAGATCGAACTGCTCAGAGCCTCCCAAGCCATTATAAACAGGAACACCGTCGATGGAGGCGTTCAAATTATGTCCACGTGACCGGATAATGCTGGTACCGGAGCCATTGGGGATGATTGTCACGCCGGTGGTTTGCTGCAAAGCGTCTTCCAGCGTAGTGAGATTCTGATCTTCAATACGCTGACGGGTAATAACCGATACCGACTGCGGGATATCCTTCAGTGCCACCGGCAGTTTGCTGGCCACGGTCACCTCCTGCGCGGTATAGGAGGTGGTGTCTTCCGTGGGTGCCTGTCCCCATACGGTAATCCCCTCCAGCGTGGCGGTATTCGTCGTCCCCTCGGCGTAGTCGGTGTCATCCGGCGACGTCGTTGCGGAACTCGCCGTTTGCGCGCCGAATAACATACCGGAAATAAAAATCGCCGTAGCGCTGAATTGAAAGGTTTTATGTTTCCTGGTGTGGCGAATAACTGTGTATGTCATCATGTTCCTGTCCCTTATAAATGAATAAATTAAATTTATAATTCAACTGATTAGTGTTTTTTGCTATCTGCAGGTAATAAACACTGGAATGTTTTTAGTATGTAATAAACCCCTATGGGGTATATTTTTATTAACTCGATACTAGGAAGGATGATAGGGCTTTAAAAATGATTTTTTTATATATGCTTTTGTCAAAATATAGATAATTGTTTTTATCTTATTGAAAATAAATTATATCTAAAATTTGCATATACTATTCTAATAATAATACCTGTATGGGGTATTATTATTTATGAGTTGGGGGTATTTTATCGGCAGCCGACGGGGCTGATTAAAGATGGCCTTTTTACGGAAAGATTAAGGATAACAATGTCATGATAAACAACAGCGCCCCCCTCTCTTTTCATCTGCCGATTGGCGGCATGTCCTGTGCGGCTTGCGCCGTACGAATAGAACGCGTCCTGAACCGTCTGGATGGCGTGGAAGCTAACGTCAATTTCGCCAGTGAACGGGCACGCATCCGTTTACAGGCCGAAGCCAGTTCACCGCGTGAAGTCGTTGCCGCCATTCAGAAACTCGGATTTGACGTGGTGGAGCAAAACCTGACGGTCGAGATCGTCGGTATGAGCAGCGAACGTTGCGCCGAACGAATCCGCGCCGATCTTAACGCATTGGAGGGCGTATCGGCGACGGTATGGTTTGCCAGCGGACGGGCCGCCGTACGCTATGTGCCGGGGATAGTCGAGCGCGACCGAATTATTCAGCAGATAGAACGTGCCGGCTATCTGGCGCATGCCGTTGATGACGGGGATCGCGAGGCCGAGCGTGAAAGGCGTAAGCGCATATGGCACCGGGAGCGGCGCGAGTTCCTGATCGCCGCCGCTCTCGCTTCGCCGCTGTTAGTGGAAATGGTGGGCATGTTTTTCGAGCACGGGCATCTGTTGCCCGGCTGGCTGCAATGGCTGCTGGCGACGCCGGTGCAGTTCTGGAGCGGCCGTCATTTCTACCGTCGTGCCTGGAGCGCCCTACGCAATGGCACCTCGAATATGGATGTGCTGGTGACGCTGGGCACCAGCGTGGCTTATGGCTTCAGCGTCTTTACACTGTTCAACGATCCGCATGGACATCTCTATTTTGAAGCTAGTGCGGCGATTATCACGCTGGTTTTATTGGGGAAATTATTGGAAGGGCGGGCAAAGGCGAAAACCGGCGCTGCGATTGAAGGATTGCTGAATCTGCAACCGATCACCGCCCATATCGAGGTTGACGGTGAAATACGGGATCGTGATGTCTCCAGCCTGCGCGTTGGTGAAGTGTTTGTCGTTCGCCCAGGCGAAAGTATTCCGGTCGATGGCGTGATTCTGGATGGTGCGTCGGACGTGAACGAAGCCATGCTGACGGGAGAAAGTGTTCCGGTTGTCAAAGGCGTGGGGTCCGAGGTGTACGCAGCGACGCTGAATCAGAGCGGGATGTTGCGCGTCAGGGCCTCTGGCGTCGGGAGTAATACGGCGCTTGCGCGTATTATCCGCATGGTGGAAGAAGCTCAGGGCTCGAAGGCGGCGGTACAGCGTCTGGCGGATAGAATTTCGGCGGTGTTTGTGCCGGTTGTGGTGAGCCTCGCATTGTTGACATGGCTAACACACTGGCTGATCACGGGTGAGTTTGCGGCCAGTCTGGTCAGTGCCGTTGCCGTATTGGTGATCGCCTGTCCTTGTGCTCTGGGTCTGGCGACGCCCACCGCGATTATGGTAGGCACCGGACAAGGCGCGCGTTCGGGGATTCTGTTCCGCAATGCCAATGCGTTGGAGCAGGTGCAGCGCTTACAGGTATTGGTACTGGATAAAACGGGTACGGTAACGGAGGGAAAGCCCTCTGTTAGTGATATTTTTCCACAGGAGGGGGTCACCGCTCGGGAACTACTTCATGTCACACTGTCGCTGGAACAGCATTCGGAGCACCCTTTGGGGCAGGCGTTGGCGTGCTATGCGCGGGAATCAGGCGTGGCAGCGGCAGAAGTGAGTGCGTTTCAAGCCATCATTGGCGGCGGCGTCAGAGCTGAGATCGATGGCAAGGAGTGGTTGCTGGGATCGCCGACATATCTGACGGAACGCGGCGTTGTTCTTGATAGCGAGCGCATTGCCACGCTGGAAGCGCAGGGAAAAACGGTGATTGCCGTTGCCATCGGATCGCGGCTGCTGGGGTATATCAGCTTGCAAGATCGCTTAAGAAACGATGCGCGTGACGCTGTGCAAGCCTTGCAAAAGCAAGGGATCGAGGTTGTGATGCTTACCGGCGATAACCACCGGGTCGCGTCGGTGATTGCCGCGCAACTGGGTATAGACCGATTTGTGGCGCAGGTGTTGCCGGAGCACAAGGCGACGGAGATCCTGCGAATACAGGCCAGCGGCCGCTGTGTCGGGATGGTGGGCGATGGGATCAATGATGCGCCGGCGCTGGCGGCCGCCGATATCGGTTTTGCGATTGGCGCCGGTTCGGATATCGCGCTGGATACCGCAGATGTTGTGCTGATGCGTAACCGGTTGGATAGTATTGTCGATGCGATCAGTCTCTCGCGGGCAACGCTCGGCAAAGTGAAACAAAACCTGTTCTTTGCATTTTTCTATAATGTGCTGGGTATTCCCCTGGCGGCGTTCTCGTTGCTCAATCCGGTTATTGCCGGCACAGCCATGGCGCTCAGTTCGATCTCCGTACTGAGTAATTCACTGTTGTTACGTAACTGGAAACCGACGCAGCGCGACTGAGTCCGATCGGTTAACTGTCAGAATGGAGAGTATTTTATGTCCTATGCTACAATCAGCGTTCAAGGTATGGCTTGTGGCGGTTGCGCCGGCAAGGTCAAGAATGCGCTAGAAGCGCTTAATGGTGTTCAGGGTGTAGAAGTCACTCTGGAAACCGGTCTGGTCAATGTGGAGTATAATGAGACAGAAAAAGCCAATCCAGCCGTCTTCCGGGACACCGTCGAAGGTCTCGGATTTGACGTCGTCTCGGAAGTGTGAATATTGCGCCGCCTCAGAGGCGGCGAATAGCGTTGACGCGCATGACGAGCGCAGAGTGGTGCAGCCACGCAAAAAGGCGTTGCTTAATCGGCTGAGCCGTATTAATGGGCAGGTTAACGGTATTGCGCAGATGATTGAGCAGGATCGTTATTGCGTCGATATCCTCCACCAGATTTCCGCTGCGCGTTCTGCGCTGAATGCGGTCGCGAACCAATTACTTGCCGATCATACCAATGGATGCGTGCGCAAAGCTGTGCTGGCGGATGGTGGCGAAGCCGAGATAGCGGAATTGTTGCAGGTAATCCAGCGAATGCGCTGAATACGGCAAACTGACGTCGCGGCCGAGAGCTTTTATCGGCGATATCACCACCACGTCAGGTTTTATCGCTGGTCCAGAGGAAGCCAGATCACCAATCGCAAGCCACCTAACGGGCTGTCTTCCGCTTTCACCCAGCCTTTGTGCTGGGTGATGGCGGTCTCGACAATCGCCAACCCTAATCCTGTTCCACCAGATTCGCGATCGCGGGCTTCATCCGTTCGATAAAATGGCCGGAAAATCTGTTCGCGATCTTCCGGGCTGACGCCCGGGCCATCATCGTCAACTTTGATGGTGATGCCTTGATTATCAACGGAAAACGCAACCGCAATGTGATGGTGGGAATAACGTAGCGCATTGCGCACGATATTCTCCAGCGCGCTGTCGAGGGCGTTCGGGTTGCCGAAAAACGTCCACGGGCCGGGGGGATAAGTGACTTCCAGCGTTTTCCCCATCTGTTCCGCTTCAAACGCGGCGTCGTCCAGCACATTGCCCCATAGTTCATCAGCCCGCAAGAATTCACGGGTCAGCTCATTCTTGTGCTGATTGCGCGACAGTACCAGCAGATCGTTGATCATGCTATCGAGCCGCTGGGTTTCCATTTCGATACGGCTCAGTTCGTTCCCCTCTCCTTGCCGTCTGCGCAGGAGCGCGGTGGCAAGCTGCAAACGCGTAAGCGGAGTACGCAACTCATGCGAAATGTCTGACAGCAGGCGTTGCTGCGCCGTCACCATTCGCTCAAGCGCGCTGACCATCTGGTTGAAGCTGACGCCCGTTGCCTGAAACTCCTGTGGTCCGGATTCCAGTTCAGGATGTTGACGTAAATTGCCATGAGCAACCTCGTCAGCGGCGTTTTTCAGTTTACGAGCCGGTTTGGCGAGACTCCAGGCAAGCCATAACAGCAGGGGAGAACTGATTAACATGGTGAAAATCAACAGCAGTAACGGCCGGTCGAACAACAGACTGATAAAGTCTGACTGGGGGCTGCTGGCCGGACGGATCAGGTAAAGCTGGTAGTTGTCTTCACCATCCCGAATGGAGAATGGCCCCAGTAATTCAACCCGGCCATACTTTTTCTTTTGTGGGTGATCGGCATTATCGGACAGGCCGATAAAGTTGCGTACAATCTGCGTTTCATTCTTCTGAGCGCCCAGCACCCGCCCTTCGCTGGTGACCAGCAAAAGACGCTGCCCCGGCGGCGCCCATTTCTCAATGACCCAGAACAACCTTAGCCACCAGCGTAAATCGTTGGCGGGCGTGTTGGCCAGATCGGCTTCAATGTGCTGTTCCAGCATAAGTCCTTGCCGCTGCTCATTTTCCAGCAGCGCCGTCAGCTGACGCGAATCCAGCTTGGGCACCATCAGCACCAGCATGAGAACCAGAGCCAGCGTTAGCCAGAAAATAGCGAAAATACGTGCGGTCAGGCTATTAATCATGCAGCGGATACCATCAGATAGCCTCGTCCGCGCAAGGTTTTAAACCAGGGCAGCCCATCTTTGCGCTCCGGTAACTTGCGACGCAGATTGGAGATATGCATATCAATGGCACGGTCAAATGGCGTCAGACGCTTGCCTAGCACTTCCTGGCTCAGGTGTTCGCGTGAAACCACCTGACCCAGCCGTTGGGCCAGCAGGTAGAGCAGCGTAAATTCCGTGCCTGTCAGATCCAGCACGGTATCGTCGAAGCTGGCTTCCTGACGCCCCGGGTTGAGCCGCAGACCGTCAACTTCCAGCGTCGGCGCATTGTTTTCACCTGCCTGTTGCTGATCTGTCCAGTTTGAACGACGTAAAATGGCCCGGATACGCGCCACCAGTTCACGGTCGTTAAAGGGTTTTGGCAGATAATCATCCGCGCCTAATTCCAGGCCGAGTACCCGATCCAGTTCACTGCCACGTGCGGTCAACATAATTACCGGTGTCTGATGTTGCTGACGTAATTCTTTTAATGTGTCGATGCCATTCTTTTTCGGCATCATCACATCCAGCAAAAGCAGGTCAATTGTATTATCCAATGCGTTTAATGCCTGCTCGCCGTCATAGGCGACCACGACATTAAATCCTTCCATTTCGAGCAACTCTTTCAGTAAAGACGTCAGCTCTTTATCGTCATCAACCAGCAGGATCTTGTTCATGTTTTATCTACCTCCAGGGGCAAAATACGCCATAGATTAGTGGTATTCCATGACTTTACGTAGTTTTACATCCTCTGACGCATGTTTGCAGCAAGACAATTAAACTGATGCTCATTGATTCACAGAACAGCACGCCAAAACGGGGAGTTATTGATGCAACACGCCACAACGTTATCTCTTGCTTCGCTGCTGATGCTGAGCGTTTTCACTGCATTTGCGGCAGATGTTGGGAGTGCGTCTGTGAATAGCTGGCATCAGGACGACTCTGCCATGAAACGCATGCACGATCAGCAGGCGATGTTTGATGGTGTGAAGTTGACCGAGCAACAGCGGCAACAAATGCGCGATCTTATGTATCAGGGGCGCCAGGACGTTCCGGCGTTTAATGCGAAAGATGTTGAAACCATGCATAACCTGGTGACGGCTAATGCGTTTGATGAAGATGCGGTTCGTAAACAGATAACCAAGATGATGGAAGTACAGATTGAACGTCAGGTGCAGATGACGCGTATTCGTAATCAAATGTACAACCTGCTGACATCAGAGCAGAAAAATATTCTGGAACAGAAGCACCAGCAACGAATGCAGCAAATAGAACGGCAGATCTCGATGTTAAATCAGATACCGTCACCACAGTAGTCAGACACCATTGTAAATCCCGAGTAGTAGTGTGTAGTTCGAGTAGTGCCTTGCAGTAGATACATGTAGTAGATACACCCTTTTCCTTGCCATAGACACCATCCCTGTCTTTTCGCCCTCCATGATGGAGGGCTTTTTTTTGGGGTGTCATGGGAAAAACGTTTTAAAACAACCATATATTAAGCGATTGCAAGCAACTGCAAGCGGTTAAAAAGTGGTCAAAAACGGGCCATTTTGGGCCAATGTGGACAACATGTGGACGCTTTCAAACGACTATTTTCCCCCGTAATGGGTTGAGCGTAATAGCGTTTTCCAGATAGTCCGGCGCCAGATGTGCGTAAACCATAGTTTGCTGAATGCTGGCATGACCTAAGATCTGTTGTAGTGCCACCAGATTTCCCCCGTTCATCACGAAATGACTGGCGAACGTATGCCGCAAAATGTGTGATGCCTGACCTTTCGGTATATCCGGCTTTACCGCCCTGATTTGCTCACAGAACGTCGGATAGTCCACCTTAAACAGCCCGCCGGTTTCGCGGGTTTTAATAGTCCGTTCCACCTCTTCCGAAATGGGGATGGTTCTATTTTTGCCGTTCTTTGTTTCCGTAAACGTCACCCGGCGGTTCACTACCTGATCGGCGCGTAATGCGCTGGCCTCTCCCCATCTTGCCCCGGTGCTCAGGCATAACACCGCCAGCCTGTACGAGTCGCCTTCCAGCACTTCCAATAACCGCGCGATCTCCGCTTCCGCCAGGAATGTAACCGACGCCGGTTTTTCTGTTAGCGGTGGCAAGCCTTTTAGCGGATTATCCCCCGCGTAGACTTCCAGCTTAATCAACGCCGAAAACATGCCGGAAAGCCGGTACATGTCGCGATTAATGGTTGACGGGTTGATGCCGCCAGTCAGCCGCAGCGTGCGAAATTCCAGTATCGCGCGTTTATTTATCCGGCAGATCTCCGGGTCGCCCATCTGTTCGGTTGTGCGCTTCAGGTGTCGCTTTTCAATCATGCCGTTTTTCAACGTCTGGCCGTGATAGAGCCACCACAATTCGACCAGCTCGCTGAGTTGGCGATGCTCAACACCGTAACCGTGCTGCCACTCTTTTTTGTCCGTTCTGGACAACGTATAGCGCTCAAAGGCTACCGCTTCCGTCTTTTTATCAAACCGCCGCCGGATACGTTTTCCGTTACGTCCGATGGGGCGAATGTCCACTTCAAATCGACCATCATCGAGCTTCTTAATTGCCATAAGAAAGCCCTCCGGCGGTCATTTCACTGTCTTGGTAACAAATAGTGAAAATGTAATGTTTATAAAGCGTTAACCAGTCTGTTTCTCTGAGTGGCCTGATTGTGTTGAGTCTGGCCCAATGTGTGCGAGAGCCGGTGCGATTTGACCAGCTTGTGGAGCTGTATCACCCGTCATGATCCATAGGGTGTATTTTTTGAATGATGGTGTGTTCACTACCTGCGAAACTACTTGTATACCCGGCTCTTTATATCCTCCTTCATAGTTTTTAACTGTTCCAAGTGCTATCCCACTAATTTCACAAAACTTTTTTTGAGTAAACCCTTCAGCCTTTCGTATGGCTTTAAGTTTCTGCCCTATATTCATTGACAGGGACTCCCTTTGGTGACTATATTTACCGCGAAAGGTAACCAATAGGAAACCTTTTGGGGTGCGAAAAACCAACCGCACAAGCAAGCAACAGAAAGCAAGCCTAAGCGATTGGTGATCGAGTGAGAGTATCACGACACAGTGAAGGGGTGAACGGATGGAAAGGAAGAAAGTAGGCGAAGCCACCGTTATTAGCAGCCACGCCGTGTTTATTCAGGCCGTGATCAGATCGATAGATGGGTTAACGGGGAGTGCTGCCAGCCAAAAGCGAAACAGCCTTTTCAATAAAAGAAAGGGGCTCCCTGTACTTGAGTCTGAGGGAAATAGACGCCCCATTTCTTGCTGGGTTACAGAGGCTATTAAGGGCGACACTGTCGAATTCCTCAAGCATTTTCAGCTTTTCGCGAATTTCATCGATCGTAATACCGGGAAGATTATCAATAAGGGAGGCATATCTTTTTGCCTGTTGCTTGGCCGCTTCCGCTTTTTTCCCGTATTGCCAGGCGATACGGAAACCACTAAGGACGGCAATGATACCGCCAAACAACCAACTGAAATGACTGGTCGCAAATATTGCGGCACCAAGCGTAAGGATTATCGCATTAGTAAACATGTCGATACGCCGATTAAGCGTTTCGGTCATACGTTCCAGCCAGTAGCTGTACCAGATGCGGAAATGAATTTCATGTTCAGTTGGTTGTTTATTCATGGCGCTTATTCCTCGTCGTCTTGTTCCTCTGGCGGCGCAGGCTTATGAAGAACGTGAAAATCATCACTGTCTTTATCAGGCGCTACCAGATATCGAATGTTGGTTTTGTTTGGTTCCATATCAGTTCCTTGTGTGGGTAGTTGTTTTGCCCGTGGTTCCGCTCAGAACAAGGCGGGCATAGCAAAAAT
The DNA here is from genome assembly GCF_003115815.1 of Brenneria roseae subsp. americana. NCBI lineage: Bacteria > Pseudomonadati > Pseudomonadota > Gammaproteobacteria > Enterobacterales > Pectobacteriaceae > Brenneria > Brenneria roseae. Next base: position 127,936 of record NZ_QDKJ01000012.1, read on the forward strand.
ACCACAAACCCACGCGCCGGGCGTGGCTAAAAATCCCGGCACACATTCCAATAATTGAAAGAAGGGGTTCAGTAATGAGCGATGGTGTTTATGAGGTTCGTCACCCGGTTGACGCGGTGCCGTATCAGAAGTTTGCAGAAATGATCGGGAAGTCGGAAGCGGCAGTAAAGGGCATGGTTGATAACGGCAAGCTACCGCTAATTCCGTGGGTTAACCCTGAAAATCCTAACCCGCGCCGGGGAGAAAATTGGGTTTATATCCCTGAGTTCAATCGCGCTATGCGTGATGCCTTTATGAATCGCCCGAAAGAACAGCGTGATGCATGGTTATTGTGGCTGGGGCTGTAATCTGGGGGTGAAATAATGCATCAACACCAAAAGGGGATAGTCAGGCTCAGTAACCATTGCGATATATACCGGAGCTTTTCGATTATTCGCATTCCCAGAACAGTGACGAATCCTATTACCCGTTACCGCGTCCGGCAAGGCGATCAGTCTTACGGCTTATTCGACGCGAAAGGGATAGCAATTCACTACATTGATCGGCTTTATAAAATGAAGAGTAATGCAGATGAGTGATTATTGGGCGTGGGTTATCTCGTCAGGCACCGCCGAAATGGTGATGTGTTTATTTTTAACCAGATTTTCGAGAGATAAAAAATTATCTTTTTTTCAAGATTTGAAAAATACGGTTGTGATCCTTTTAAAGATTAAGGTGGTTATTTGTTCTTTCGCCGCCGTATCTATCATCACATACTTGTTTTTGAGGGGGTTAATATGATTAGCATTGTGCGTTTATTAATATCTCAATCGCCATCACCACGGCAAGAAAATAAAGGCTGGCTGGAGTTACCTAACGGACAGCGTTTTCAACCAACACCGCAGCAGGCATATTTTGCACCGTGGAGTAAAAAACCTTACGTGCCAACCCCGAAGCGCCGCCGCTGGTTTGCACGGTTGCTGGGTATTACGGCGTAACTATCATGGCTAACACCGAATCCGCTCGCGCTGTTCCGTTGAGTGTTGGCGCCAGAACAGACGGGTTGAATCACATAGCGATGCTAAGGAGAAAGCATTTTTTAACTGACTGCGAAAAAGACATTTGCCGATTTATTGATGATATGAGAGACAAGATTGATCCTGCGTGTCATGAAAATAAGCGTGTGCTGTCAGCTATTTTTTATTTAGCTGATATAGACAAAGAACGCCATGACGTAAATTTTAATGAACTGACAACTGACGAGAAAAAAAGGCTGATTAAAGCAATGAATAAACTTAAGGCAGTTGTGAGTTTATTCCCCAGGCATTTAACACTACCACTGTAATAAAAACCCATTTTTTTAGGCGTAAACCCGCCGGGATTTCTATTACCTGAAAAAAGGAAATAGCAATGAAAAATGCAGAAGTTAAACAGATGAGCGTGGAGGATAACGGCGCGCTCGTCGAGTTACTAAGAAAGGCCAGGCTGTCGGAAAAAAAAGACCAGCACTTAGCCTTTTCGGTTCGTCTTGACGCGCTAACTGTTTACATCCTCAGCAAAAGCCTTTCGGTGAATGAAATTGCCGATCTGCTGCAAAAAGAGGCTGCGCGTTTTGAGGCGTCGGCGCAGGAGCTTATCTGATGGCGGATTACATGGACGCGGCGCAAGAGCAGCAAGATCTGATCCGCGATGCGCATATCGCCAACGCCCGCCGCAAGCCTGCGGCGTCATCCTCCTTCACTTGTGAGAACTGCGACGCACCGATACCGGAAGCGCGCCGCGTTGCTGTTCCGGGCGTGTCGCTTTGTGTGCATTGCCAGGCCATCAACGAACTGAAAAGCAAACACTATCGGGGTGAAAAATGAATAACGTCATGATGGGTTCCACACCCGCTATCGTGCTCGTCGGTGCGATACATAACGCGCTACATGATGCTATCAACCAAGCGGCTTTGGTTTCTGCGATCATGTCTCGGTTAGCCCCGAATCAAGGCGGTGAATTATGATCCGCCCGTTCATCAAATGGGCGGGGGGTAAAACCCGCGTTCTGCCTGATTTGCTGCCACTCCTGCCGAAAGGCGATCGCCTGTTTGAGCCGTTTGTCGGCGGCGCATCGGTATTCCTGAATACAGACTATCCCCGTTATGTACTGGGTGATATCAACGCCGATCTTATTAATACGTATCAAATGGCTAAGAATGCCACAAAACCCTTTATCCGCATCGCGAAAGAGCTATTCGAAAACGGCAATAGCCTGATCGAATTTTGCCGTAATCGCGACACGTTCAACGCCATATCAGACGATGAACATATGTTAAAGGCCGCTTTATTCCTATACCTAAACCGCCATTGCTATAACGGCCTTTGCCGATACAACCGCGCCGGTTTGTTTAATGTCCCGTTTGGGAACTATGAAAAGCCTTACTTCCCGGAAGCTGAAATAAAGCTATTCGCAGAGAAGGCCAACGACACCACAACCTGTTTTATCAGGGCCGATTTTCGGAAAGTGCTGAAAGCAAGGGCGATAAACGAAAATAGCGTTATCTATTGCGATCCGCCGTATCTGCCGGCCAGCGATACGGCTAATTTTACGCAATATCATCACGCCGCATTTACACGCGAGGATCACCGCGAATTAGCGGCGGCGCTGCTGAGCGTAAGCCGTTCGCGCGGCGTTCCCGTTGTTATTTCAAACAGCGATACCCCCGCCACGCGTGAAATTTACCATCACTATCAATTTCATGAAGTCAGTGTGCGCCGTTCGCTGAGCGCCGCCTCTGCATCGCGGAAAAAGGCCGGGGAGTTGATTGGCGTGCTAGGGGCGGAACAGTGACCGCTTACTACAACGAGATCGATCCCTTTGCAGCCCAATGGCTGCGCAATCTTATTGCCGCTGGCCATATCGCGCCGGGGGATGTTGACGAGCGATCAATCGAGGATGTGACACCTGATGACCTTAAAAACTACACGCAATGCCATTTCTTTGCCGGGATCGGGGTCTGGTCATACGCCTTGCGCCGCGCGGGATGGCCGGATGATAAGCCAGTCTGGACAGGTTCATGTCCATGCCAACCTTTCAGCGCGGCAGGCAAAGGCGCTGGGTTTGCTGACGAACGGCACCTGTGGCCATCTTTTGCCTGGCTCATCGAGCAGTCTCGACCTTCAATCATCTTTGGAGAGCAGGTTGCAAGCAAGGCTATCGACGCTTGGATCGACCTTGTTCAAGCTGACGTGGAAGGAATGGGTTACGCCTTTGCAAGTACGCCGTTCCCGTCTGCGGGCGTCGGTGCACCGCACGTCAGAGACCGTAATTTCTGGGTGGCCGACAACCAGCGCGCAGGATTCAGCGCATCATCCCCAAAATGCGCTACAGCGAATCCTCTCGGGGGAAAAAAAACAAATAATGTTAGCTCACACGGCGGGATTGGCTCATTGGGCGACGCCGCGATCATGCCATTCGGGGCATACAACAGGGAGCGACAGCAGAGCGGAGAACAACCGGGGGAGACTGGAGGACATGGTGTTTTTGGCAGGTTGGCCCACTCCATTATCGGACAGCAACGACAGATCGGGGAAGCCAGACCGTGCACTGAACATGAAAGATCTGCACGGGAAAAAGAACCAGCAGCGCTTACAGGATTTTGCAGCGATCTGCGGGCCCTGCCGGTTAACGGCTTCTGGCGTGATGCAGATTGGATCTACTGCCGAGATAAAAAATGGCGCCCAATTGAACCCGGCACATTCCCGTTGGCTAATGGGGTTGCCGCCCGCGTGGGACGCTTGCGCGCCTACGGAAACGCGATCAACGCGGAAGCGGCGAAAGAATTTATAGCCGCGTACATGGAGGCAGCAGCATGATTGATTCCCGCTGCTATGTAGGTAACTCCATCAATGTTATTTCCGTTTCGGGAGGTAAGGACAGTCTCGCTCAGTGGCTATTGGCTGTAGAGAACGGCGTTAGCCATATTCCCGCATTTGCTGATACTGGTCACGAACACCCACAGACTATGGAATATTTGGATTATCTGGAATCCAAGCTGGGGAAAATCAGGCGCGTCCATGCTGATTTTTCCCGGCAAATTGCAGGTAAAAGAAAATTTATTGCCGAAAAATGGCCTGTCACCCTTGTTTCAGAATGTGGTTTTACTGACGAACAGGCCGCAAACATTATTGCCATTGCGTTAGATACGTTGCATCCCACTGGTATTCCGTTTCTTGATTTGTGCATGTGGAAGGGGAGATTTCCATCAACGAAACGGCGTTTTTGCTCAACAGAGCTAAAGCATGAGCCTATTCGCCTGCAAGTTGTTGAACCGATCATTGATGCAGGGTTTGAGGTTGTCTCATGGCAAGGGGTGCGCGCTGAAGAATCCGCCCCGCGTGCGTTGCTGTCTGAGTGGGAGTCTGGCTTTGATATTGGCCCTCGCCTAAGCATATATCGCCCTATTCTTCATTGGAAGCATGCCGATGTTTTCGCATTGGCAAAACGCCACGGTATCAAGCCAAATCCGCTTTACGAGCAAGGATGTAGCCGTGTTGGATGCATGCCATGCATTCACGCCAGAAAATCCGAATTGGCCGAAATATTCCGCCGCTGGCCGGAAGAGATTGAGCGTGTTGCAAGATGGGAACGCCTCGTTGCTGCTTGCTCTCGCCGCCAGAACTCAACGTTTTTCCCATCAACAAACGATCCTAAAAAAGCAGAACGGCGCATTGAGTGTATCAGTGTCGAGTCTCACGGTATCCAAACGTACCGTGATTGGGCGTTAACAACTAGGGGGGGGCAACAATTCGATTTATTGGGAGACGCTGTCGATCCGATGGTTTGCAACAGTGTGTATGCCGGGGTGTGTGAATAATGCCCCAGCAATGGGCCTATCCCTGGAATGCCCCGCGCCCGGCGATCTCCCTCTTATCTGAGATCGCCAGTTCTTCATCTGCCCTGCCAACTACGGAAGTTGAGCAGCATCCCGCCGTTGAATGTCACCTCAAACGGATGATCTCTCGCGCCATTTCCGCGCCAAATTTAGACGTTAATCAATCCGTTGCGCGGCTGGAGCGCTCAGAGCCTAACGGCACCTTGCTGTATATCCGGCATGAGTTTGCAGAAAAGGCGCGCGCGGAATACATGGAGGAGCAAAGTAACTGGATGAAAACGCCTGAAGGCGTAGAAGCTAGATTGCTTGAACAGCCGTTTTTTATCCGCGATACCTACCGTCAAAAAATAGAATGGCTGCGGGCCAACCGCGAGCCGCGACACGTCAGTGCCTTTTTCATGGGAACCGTGAAAAAAGCACTGCTGCGTCTTGAAGCCGTGCGCGCCAAGCAAAGCGTGCGCGATGGTTTTTCGTCAGAGTTGGCAATGTACTGGCGTAATCGCTGGCCGCATCTGGCCGAATTCACCAAGCAGGAGGCGATCAACGCAGGGCATACCATCGCCGCCAGCATCGCGGAAATGTTTGAAACCGAGTGCGGCAATATGTCGCCGGAAAAGATGGCGAACATCGAGATCCAGATGCTTTTTGAGCATCTTGGCCGGGAAATGCTGGCGCTGCGGGTTACGCCGCCGAGCTGGGGCGTAATTATCGGCGATGCCGAATCCAGAAACCGCATTTACTCCGCCATTCTGCGCATCACCAGCCCGGAATGGTGGGGGCGTAAGTTGTGGCGCCTGCGCTGCGAATGGCGCGAAAACCAGTTCCGCGCCATCGGCGTGATTCACAAAAAGCGCATGCCTTACGTCAGTATTGATGCGCTGAATCAGTGGCAGGAGCAGCGCCGCAAAAACCGCATTTTCTTCCAGTCCCATGAATTGATTGATGAAGACGGTAACGTCGCATCGCTGGAAAATATGGTGTATGCAAGCATCAGCAACCCGGCGATCCGGCGGCATGAATTAATGACCCGCATGGCCGGCGTCGAAATGGTCGCTATGTCGCGCGGCGACGCCGGCGTTTTTCTGACGATCACCTGCCCGTCTCGTTTTCACGCGAATATTCAGAGCGGCCATCAAAACCCCAAATGGGATCATACCACGACGCGTCAGGGGCAGCGCTATTTGTGCCGGACGTGGGCGCGCGCAATGTCGGCGCTGAACCGCCGCGGCCTGCGCCCGTATGGCTTCCGCGTTGCCGAGCCGCATCACGACGCTACCCCGCACTGGCACGTATTGCTGTTTATGCCGCCGGACGACAGAAAAGAGATTACCGATATTCTGCGCGAGTATTTCATCGCGGAAGATCGCGCGGAGTTGGGACGCAATACCGGCGCGCGTTTTAAGGCGAAAAAACTCGATCCGAAAAAAGGCAGCGCCACCGCTTACGTGGCGAAGTACATCAGTAAAAACATCGACGGTTACGCGCTGGATGGCGAACTGGATAATGAAACCGGAAAGCCTCTGCGCGAAACGGCAAAGTTTGCGATGGCCTGGGCGTCTCAGCATAACATCAGGCAGTTTCAGCCGTTCGGCCTGCCGCCGGTCACGGTTTGGCGCGAGCTGCGCCGCCTGGCGAATCAACTTACGGCGGTACAAAAAGAAGCCGGTACATTTAAACGTGGTGCCGCACAGCTTGCCGATCCGGCAATGGATGCCGTGCTTGCATCCGCCGATGCGGGATGTTTTGCCACTTACATTGAAAAACAGGGTGGCGTACTGATCCCGCGCGAGCGCTATACGGTGCGCATCGCTTATGAGGAAGCCGACGAGCAAAACACCTACGGCGAAACTCCGGAAAAAATCTACGGGGTATTTTCTCCGCGCCTAGGCGCGCTCTCCCGCATCTGTACCCGGTTAATCAAGTGGAAAATCAGGAAAAAACAGGCCGTTGACGCTGGCGCCGATGCCGACGCCGGGAGGGTTTTGGCCGTTACGTCGCCCCCCGGCGACGCTTGGAGTTCTGTCAATAACTCTACGGGCGGCGAAAAAATAGTCATTCCGGAAGACATAGCCGGTAATGACTGTGCCAGCTGTGGGCCGCTCGGTGGAGAAATTGACAGCATATCAGAACAAGAAAGCATCAACTTTGAGCACATGGCGGATGCGGAACGGCGCGCCTTACTAAATAGACTCCGAGCACAGCCACCGGATCGGCGTCATAACAAACACTCGTCCATAACTCAGCCCATTAAAGCGAATGAAAAACAGACGGTTATCAAACTGTCGGACGACTGGTGCGCCAGAGTTACCGATTTCGCCCGGTCGCTGGGTTGGGATATCAGCCACGGGGAAGTTCAACGCCTGGCAATGGGCTATGCGATCACCTTTGCTGGTCGGCCATACATTGCACGCGCTGATGGGTGCCTATACTGCGCGCCAGTGAAAGACCGGGAATCAGTAAATCAGGATAAAGCGGCAGCGTTATTGCAGCGCGTCGCCGTGCTGCGGGAGTTGGCCGCACAGTTATAAATGGCTGTATTGGCCAGCGGCATCGATCACAGACAGAAATGACACTACTACAGCACAGATAAAAACAGCTATGTGGTACCGAAAGGGGGAAATATGGGGTATTTGGGGAGTAAGGCGGCATCGGGCGCATATCAGAAAATCATTGCTAATATGCCGCCGCACGACACCTACATAGAAACGCACTTGGGCGGTGGCACGGTGATGCTGCGCAAGCCGCCGGCGCTGCGTTCTATCTGCTGGGATATAGACATGATCACAGTAGAAAAATTCTGTCAGTTCAACCCGGATTTTCTGGATAGCCAGGAAGAACGGCTAATGATTGAAGTGGGCGACGCGGTGAAGTTGCTGCGCGCGGTTCCATTTGAAAAATATGGCCGCACGTTGATTTATGCCGATCCGCCCTACCTGCCCGAAACCCGCACCAGCCGGAACCGCTACCGGCATGAATACAGCGCCGACGATCACCGCGCGCTGATCGCCATACTGCGCAGCGTGCCGGCCAGCGTGATGATTTCCGGTTACCCCTCCGCACTTTATGATGAACTGCTGCACGATTGGCGTTCGATCACCTTCCAGGTGATGACGCGCGGCGGGCCGCGCACAGAACAATTATGGATGAACTATCCTGACGGGGCGGCGTACAGTGCGGCTTTCGCGGGAAGAGACTATATCGATCGACAGCGTATTAAGCGCAAGGCGGAGCGGTGGAAGACGAAGTATGCCGCGTTACCACCGGCGGAACGGCTGGCGATCATGACGGCATTGAGCAAGATAGACGCGAAATAAAAAATAACTCCAATAACCCTAAAAAGATTGCCGTTTGGGGTTATTGGGGTTATTATTGTTTTATCGAAGGGCAGCGGGGCAAAGGGATGGATAGCAGGACGTTAATAGCAGAAATCAAGGCCGACGGGTGGGAACTGGTAAGGGTTAACGGAAGTCATCACCATTTCACACACCCCAGCAAACCGGGATTAGTGACAATCCCACACCCTAAGAAGGATTTACCGATAGGCACGGTAAAAAGCATCAGGAAACAAGCGGGGATTTAATCCCCTCTTACTCGAAGAGGCTGAATTATGTTTTATCCAGTGGCAATTGAAGCGGGCGATGATACTCACGCATACGGCGTAACGGTGCCGGATCTGCCAGGCTGTTTTTCTGCGGGTGATACGCTTGATGAGGCGATAGCAAACGTCAAAGAAGCAATCACCGGTCATATTGAGCTGTTGATCGAAATGGGCCAGGATATCCCCAACGTGTCATCCGTCGGTGAGTTGGCGAAAGAAGTAGAATACGCCGGTTACACCTGGGCGGTGGTTGATATTGACGTGACCCGATTAATGGGGGGCGCAGAAAAAATTAACGTCACGCTACCGAAATCACTGATTGATCGTATTGATCGCTGCGTGGCGAGCAACCCGGAATTTAAGAGCCGATCCGGGTTCCTTGCACAAGCGGCTTTGGAGCGCATTTCGTCCGTTCGGTAAGCGAAAAATATTCCTTCACAAAACCCGCCTGGCGGGTTTTTCTTTTTGGAAAAAATCACCGCAAGATTCTGCACAAATTTGCACAAGTTTTTCACATCGGCAAACCCTGTCCCCCGCCAGTCCCGGCGCGACTTCCCCTGCCCTGAGATATTGCATAAAAACACGCATGTTTAGCGCGCGGGCGAGGCGGGGGAGCAAGCGCGCGCTTTGGGGGTCAGGTAGGGGGGGCTGGTGCCGCCTGAATCGCCCGCTGTGAAGCGCGCACCGCATCGGTGCAAAAGTCGAATGGGAACGGGAGAACATGCCAGTGTGTCGCCTGCGGCGTCTGGCGCGGTATTGATAGGTTGCGATACGGGCGGCGAAAAAATAGTCATTCCGGAAGACATAGCCGGTAATGACTGTGCCAGCTGTGGGCCGCTCAATGGATTAGTTGCGGCTATGCTCGATGCCTGGCGTATGGGGAGTTATTGGGGCGTTGGCCGGAATAGCCAGCAATGACTATGTTACCTGGATCGCCATGCCGCAGGCCAGCAGCATGGCGGCGGTGATTATTTGCCAGTATCTAATAGCGCGTAGGGGTTGAAGCGGATCACTTCCTCGCCGATCCAGTCGTTTACATACTTCATAGCTTCCATCACTGGGGTTAGTTCGTTGATAGCGAATACCTTTGCGGCCTTTTCAATATCCCCAAACGATCCATTACCTTCTGGTATAGCGCCCATCAATTGCGGCGGCACACGGTGCGCGGCCAGGATATCGTCACGCGTGGCAGACTTAACGCCGATGAATTCATCCTTTGCCGATATCTGACTGAATGGCAAAATCTGCACTGAGTCCTTACCGCCATTCGGTGCATGCAGCAGTATGTTTTTGAATGCCCCGCCTCGCCGCGTGTCCGTCAGCGTCTTTTTAAGTTTGTCCAAACTCTCCTGATCGGCAATGGCGCTGTTAACGTAAACGATGCATCCCGCATGACTGCCGTTGTCGTAGTACAGTTTGCGAAACATATCAGCGGAGTGTGACAGATTAGCGGATAGCAGCCCGGCCAGGTATTCCGGCATGCCGTAGATTTCCTGATGAATGTCGGGGTTGATAAGGTGGCAAACGTCACCAGTCTTAAATGAGTAATCATCAAGCCCGGATTGGATAAACCAATAGGTATCTAAATCAGATCCGCGCCGTGTATATTTCGCCAGAACGTGACGCAGCGCCAGAGCACCGCCGAGCACGTTTTTACGTAATTCCAGGTAGGCATTACCGAAAACGAACCAGTCTAATGCGAACGCTGAGAATACTTGGCGCGATAGCAGCTTGTTGGGGACGAAACAACCGGCCAGCACATTACGCTTGAACATCAGTGCAGACTGGTGCCAGCTTGCATGCCCGGACTGGCGAGCCAGGCCGTACCAGCTGATCGGCGTCTCGTAGTACCGGCCATTGTCGGCGCAATACATCGAGTCCAACAGATCATAGGCAGATGTAACCGGCCAAGGCCCGTCGAAAGTGAACGTACTCAGGCCTGGGAGTTTTTGTAGTTCTGTCGCCAGATCCGTCTGCGCCGTGGCGCTATGCCGCCCGCGCGGTGATTTTCGTCTGCTCAATTTTAATACTCCGTAACCGTCATTCCGCCGCCGCCTTCTTGTCCCAGCGGTTCGTTAATAATTGATAGCATGGTCGCCCAGGCCAGATCGCCGTGACTGACGCCGCGCGAGCGGTCAGTGTCATAGGTGATAACCCCGCCAGGCGTAACAACCTTGCGAACTGAGTTAAAAGCGGTGATCAGATCGTACTCTCCCCGGTCATATTCCCAGCGTCCGCCGCGAATAAGCTGTAACATTTTCAATACCAACATGCGCTTGCTGGATGCTGAGAACTGATAACACACTGCCGCCGGAAATCTTTTCCTAACTAACTGATAAACCGCCTCGCCAATACCTTGGCCGTCAATGCCGATGTGCTGGACGTTGTAGCGGGATAGCATGTTGATAATCAGCGCGGCCTGCGCTTCAAACTCCATACCTCGGACGCGTAGCGTTTCAATAGTGCGGAATTTGCCGCCGGGGATGAGCGGCGCCGCGTTGACGGAGATCGCCCCGCTGTCGCCTTTACCGCTTGCGCCGTTGGGGTCGTAACCAATCCATACCGGACGATCGGCCATTGGTCGCATGGCGTAGGGTTTCCAGTCCGGCCAGTCGTCATAACCATCTGCGCCGCAGGTCAGTAGCATGTTGTAATCGAAAGCAGCTTCACCGGTGCGGATAAACTGACAGCCGTATAGGTTGTCGTACTCTTCCGGGCTGTTCTCCTGCTGGATTTCCTCAATATCCGTTAAATCCCAGCCGTGATCGATGGCGTCCTGTAGCGTGACGATCTGCCGCCAAACGTTATCCGGGCACATCAAACCGCTGTTAAGCGTTTTCCATGACGTATCAAATTCAATGCGCTTGCCATTCCTGCGCCCTTTGTTAAAGGCTTCTCCCGTCCAGAACGGATAAGCCTCATGGCTTTCCGCTGAAGGGGTAGAAAAATAGGTGCGAGTAAGCCCTTTCAGGGTTGCCATTGCCCCCGCCACTTTTTTTAAGTCGGCGAACCGGCCTACCCAAAAAAATTCATCAAAATACAGGTTGCCGGTGTAAGACTGCGCCGTCGCTGCCGAGGTACCGAGAAAATGAAGCTCTGCGCCGTTGAACAGTTGGATCATGTCGCCGCCTTTCAGTTCAACATCCACCTCTTCCGCTGCGGAGCGGATAAAACTGCGAAACTGATACGCCTGACGCCGGCTGGCTGATAAAAATATTTGATTGCGTTGATGCTTGTACTTCACATCATCGACCAACGCCCGCAATAGTGCCTCGCGGGCAAAGTACCAGGTCGCCCCAATCTGGCGGGACTTAAGGATCGCGCGGTTCCGGTAATGATGGTTTTCATACCAGCCGCGTTGATGCCAGTGAAGCGAGTCGAGGATATTCGCCCGCAATGCGGCGATCTGCGTCTCTGAAAAGGAATTTTGCTTCTTTCGTACTTTCTTTTTTGGCTGCGTCGCTGCTGTGCCGTTATCCAGTTTCTTTAACTGGCGCGTCAACAGGTCAATTTCTTTAAAATCGCCACCGGTCTTTTTCTCTTTCGCGGTCAGTTGAACAAGTCGCGCATCAATAGACGTAGTAACACGCTGGATCGGGGGTGTTTCGTCCCATTCATCGCGTTTTTTCCAGGCGTAAACCGTATTTTGATTGATGCCCATCAGGCGCGAGATTTCCGCTGGCGGGTATCCCTGCCAGTAAAGTTGCCGTGCCCGCAGTCTGATAAATGCTTCCTGAACCGCCATCGCTCCCCCCTGTTCATGGCAGGGAGATTAACCCGCGCGCGCGGGTAGTTTCTTGCGGTGCCGGTTGTGACATTTCCCCTACAACAACAAGGCGTTGAGGGGGGGGCGTGCGGCATGGAATCATCACCAGGAGCTAAACATTGGTGAGCAGGCAAACATGGCAAGTAAGACGAATACACGTAAAAAATTCCGCGTGATGACGTCCGGCACGACAATTGACGGCCGAACTGTTACCCGCGATCAAATTCACGCGATGGCGGCGGCATATAACCCGGCGGTTTACGGCGCCCGCGTGAACATTGAGCATTATCTATCACCGTTCCCAGACAGCACCTTTTGTGCAATGGGTGATGTACTGGCGCTTTCTGCTGAGGATATTTCAGAGGGGCCGTTGACTGGCGAGGCGGCGTTGTTCGCTGAGATCGATCCTACTGACCGCATGAAGGCCATGACCGATGACGGGAAAAAGATTTATTCCAGCGTCGAAATTCACCCCAAGTTTTCGCTGACTAACGGCCCTTATCTGGTTGGTCTGGCAATGACGGATACCCCGGCAAGCCTGGGAACTGACAAGCTGAAATTTGCGGCTGAGAAGCGCGGGGAAATCATGCGATTCAGCGCGGCGGATGCAGAGCCTACGATGTTCACCGCAGCCATTGAAGCGGATTTGATCCAGGCAGATCAGGGGCGCTCTGACTCAGGAAAGGAATGGTTTTCCCGCGTTATGGGCATTCTGGGAAAAGGAAAGAAAACCGACGATGAGCGATTCAGCCAGGTGCATCAAGCGGTTGAAGTCGTGGCGCAATCCCAGACCGATTTAAGCGACCAGTTCAGCGCCGCAGAACAGGCGCGCGCCGGTGATAAGCAAGCTATTGAAAAGCTGTCCGCCGATCTGGCCGCACTGCAACAGAAGCTGGAAGGCACAGACGGAAATTTTAGCCAGCGTCCGGCAGCAAGCGGCGGCGGCAACGTCCAGTTGGCTGACTACTGATAATCAGAAACGAGAGAACCCAAACATGAGAAATACCACTCGCAAACTGTTTGACCAGTACGTGGCCCGACAGGCGGAACTAAACGGCGTAACGCCTGCGGCAGTTGCCGCACAATTCAGCGTTGATCCAGCGGCACAGCAGAAGCTGGAAGCGGCGGCACAGGAAAGCGACTCGTTCCTGAAACAAATCAATGTGTTTGGCGTTGATGAGCAGATTGGGGAAAAAATCCTGATCGGAAGCAAGGGGCCGCTTGCTGGGGTAAATAACAGCACAACCACGCGCCGCAACCCAGCTTCAAACGAAGATATGAACGCGGATAAATATACCTGCCGCAAAGTCAACTATGACTACGCAATGAAGTATGCGCAGCTGGATGCGTGGGCGCACAAGCCAAATTTCCAGCCACTGATCAGCGCGGCGATGGCGCGCCAGATGTCGCTTGACCGAATCATGATCGGTTTCAACGGCACCAGTTACGCCGATCCGTCAGATCGCGCTACCAATCCGCTATTGCAAGATTGCGGTATTGGATGGTTGCAAAAAATTCGCAATCAAGCGCCGCATCGAATCATCAGCAACGTTACCGTTACCTCTCGCGATCAGGACAATACCATTATTACGAAAGGTACTTACGGTAACGTGACTGCCGCAGTGTACGACGCAAAAAACAGCCTAATGGACGAATGGCACAAACGCAACCCGGACAATGTTGTGATCCTGGCTGGCGACCTGCTGACAACCAGTAATTTTCCGACGATCAACGCAATGAGCCAGACCAATCCGAACACTGAAATGTTAGCTGGTCAGTTGATTGTCGCCCAGGAACGTGTAGCCAATATGCCGACATTTATCGCGCCGTATTTCCCGGCAACCGGCATTCTGATTACGCCGTTTAAAAACCTGTCGTTGTACTTCCAGAACGGAAGTTTACGCCGCACCATCCGCGAGGAGCCTCACTATAACCGCGTGGCGACCTATCAGTCGTCTAACGACGATTTCGTCGTAGAAGATTTCGGCGCTGTGGCGTTTATCGACGGCATAACCTTTGCGCAGGCAGAAAACGGCGGTTAATGACACGTAGGCGGGCTATGCCCGCCGCTATTCGGGGACAGGATAATGCTGACACCGGCACAAAAACATTTTCAACGGGTCATGGCAGAGCGTCACGGCAACGCGGAAACGCAGACAGACACCGCCCGCACCGCACATGAACAAATTATGCACCGGCTGCGCATGGATCAGAGCGCGTTGCGCAAAGTGCAGTCTGATCAGGCGAAAGCCGCGATGAAGCAAAGGCTACTCCCCCATTACGAGGGCTGGATCGAGGGAACGATTGAAGGGGACAGCGGGCGACAGGATGAAGTGATTGTCACTCTGATGGTATGGGCGATCGATGCCGCTAATTATCCACTTGCGGTACGTATTGGCCGTTATGTGGTAACTCACGGTCTTGTCATGCCAGACCGCTTTAACCGCACGGCGCCGACTGTACTTGTTGAAGAAATCTGCGATCCGATCTTGGTTCAAGTGAAAGCCGACGATAGCGCCGATATTTCCACTAATCTGGCCGTGCTGGATGAGGTCGCCCAGATTGTTGACGGCAAAGACATGCCGGATCAGGTTCGCGCCAAGCTGTTTAAAACCCGCGCCTTTGCGCTGAGAAATGGAACCGAAACCCAGGCGACGGCACTGGAATACCTGCGCGAAGCGTTAAAGCTGGATGCGGGCGCGGGGGTGAAAAAAGAGATCGAGCGCCTGGCTCGTTTGGTTAAGAAAAACAGCCAATCCGCCGATGCGGAGGCCGGAAGCGATGCCGGGAATGCGGCTGATGGCGGCGAGGATACAACAGAGAGCGCGACGAATGACGCAAGCGCTGAAGCATCGTCAGATTCGGCTGTGGTGGCTACAGCGACAAGTAAGACCTCGGCCCGTAAAACGACGCGCAAAACGGCATCGACAGTCAGGAAAACAACGACCCGCAAGGCTGCGGCAAAGAAAGCCGCGCCCGAAAAAACCGAATAACCGACTTGCGCCCCGTGCGCTGGCGGCGCGGGCGGAGATCTGCAACGCGTAGCGTGTGCTTTTCTCCACTCGCTCACCGCCAACCTTTAAGGAGCTTTGGCTATGAGCCTTGTTGCCGGGCGAGCCGTCACCGCTGCCGCTGACGATGTGCCTGATACCGATGATAACGGCGAGAAAATCAGCGCTGGCGCGTTCTGGCCGGAGATCTCGCTAAGTGATGTTCGCATGGAAATGCGCATTAACGGCGCAGTGACGACAACCCGGCTAAAGCACGTTGTGATCGAGGCTGTTGCGCATGTCACCGACCAGTTAGCGAAGTGGCAGTCCGGCCAGACGAGCGCCGGTTATGCATCGCTCGCGCTCGTCCCTGCGGCGCAGATAAACAATGAAAGCGTGAAGGTGTACCGCTACCGCCGCGCGGTGTTCAGCGTCGCCCGCGCGCTGCTTATTGAGAACTACCGAGACGTTGATACGACCGGCGACGCAGGCGAGAAGCACGCCAGCGCGTTGACCTTGCAAGCAGCGGATCTGTGGCGCGATGCGCGCTGGGCGATTTCCGACATTATCGGCACCGTGCGCAATTTTGCGGAGGTGTTTTAGTGAAAGTGAAAGCATTGCAAGGCGATACCGTCGATCAGTTGTGCTATCGGCACTATGGACGCACAGAGGGAGTTACCGAGGCGGTTATTGCTGCCAATCCTGGCCTGAGCGGTCAATTGTTTCTGGCTGCTGGTCAGTCAGTTGAAATGCCGGATACCGTTGAGGCCGAGACGCCGCAGACGATCCAGCTTTGGGGTTAATTGTGAACGAAACAGAAAAAAGCATGGTTTCGCTGTTCATTATCGGCGTGATGATCGCCATAGGGAAAGTGCTGGCAGGGAGCGAGCCCGTCACGTTGCGGTTGTTTATCGGTCGCGTGTTGCTGGGTGGGTTTGTATCAATGATTGCAGGCGTGGCGCTGGTGCAGTTTCCCGATCTGCCACCGCTGGCGGTTAACGGTATCGGCGCAGCGTTGGGGATTGCCGGGTATCAAACCGTTGAGCTGCTGATCCAGCGCCGCGCCAATCAACTGAGCAAAAAAAACGATGAGACAAGCGGGGGCGAAAATGGCTAATCAACCTCAACCCAATGTTATCGCGTATCTAGATATGCTGGCCTTTTCGGAGGGAACAGCGAATCACCCGTTAACCCGTAACCGCGGCTATGACGTGATCGTAACCGGCATGGACGGCAAGCCGGAGATTTTTACCGACTACCGCGATCATCCTTTCGCCTCCGGACGTCCCGGCAAGGTGTTCAATAAGCAGGGGCAGCGCTCGACGGCATCCGGGCGTTATCAGCAGCTTTACCGTTACTGGCCGCATTACAAAAAATTGTTGGCGCTGCCGGATTTTAGCCCCGATTCACAGGACAAGCTGGCGATCAGGCTCATCACTGAGCGCGGCGCGCTGAATGACGTGATCGCCGGGCGGTTCGATGTTGCCGTGTCGAAATGCCGCAATATCTGGGCCTCGCTGCCGGGGGCCGGATATGGTCAGCGTGAGCATGGCCTTGATCGTCTGCTGGTCGCCTATCGGCAGGCGGGCGGGAAAGTCGCATGAAAACGGCGCTGATTTTCGGCGCGGCGATCCTGTTACTGCTGGCCGGCCTGGGCGTGCAGTCGTGGCGGCTTAGTCATGCTCAACAACTGAATGATCAGCAGAGCAAGACGTTAAAGCAGCAGCAGGATGCGCTGAGCGAAAAAAATAGCCAGCTTGAAGCATTGGCCGGCCAGCTAAAGCGCAGCGATGAAGCGCAGGCGCGGCTGCGTGAGTTGGCCGCAAAGAATCACGCGGAATTATCCGGCCGGCAGAAACTGATAGAGAGGTTAAAACGTGAGAATCAAGAGCTTAAGCGTTGGGCTGACACTCTTCTGCCTGCTGATATTGTCAGGCTGCGGCAACGCCCCGCTCTCTCCGGCGGTAACGCTTATCGTAAATGGCTGTCCGAAGCTGACGCCGTGCCGGTTCCCGGCGTCGAGCCCGCAGACCAACGGCGATCTGAATAACCAGCTTGATGAGACGGAAACGGCATTGGCCGACTGCGCCGATCAGGTCGATATCACCATCGAATGCCAGGAACGCACGGGCGCGCCAGACGCGGGAAAACCGGAGAATAATGGGGAATAAACCATGCTAAAGGCTGAATCATTGCGCGCGGCGCTGGCAGAAAAAAACCGTTGGTGTAAGGCCAATCCGGAACGGATAACCGTCTGGGTTGAAAAAGGCTCTATTGAGATCGCCGGTGACGATAGCTCATTTATGTACCGCTACCCGATTAGCGTATTTGCCATGGATTACCCCGGCAATATCGACGATATCACGTTGCCGATCCTCGACTGGCTGCGCGTTAATCAGCCCGATCTGCTGTTGAACCCAGACAAAAACAAACTGATTGAATTCGATGCGGATATTGCCAGCGATGACACAGCAGACGTGCTTTTCAAAATCCCGGTATGGGAGCGGGTGATTGTCACGCGCGACGAAAGCGGCGCCGTAACAGCAAAACACCTGGCCGAACCTCGCCCACGGCTGATCGGTAGTGAATGGGATGCGGTTTTTGAGGGTGAAATGGTTAAAGGGACGGACGCATGAGCGATAACGATCTGTTTCATCAGCTTGATGACGTGTTTAACAACATCATGTCGGGAATGTCCGCGCAGGGTCGCCGTGCATCGGCCAGGGCCATTGCGATCGGTCTGCGCCGCAGCCAGCAACAACGCATTGCCAGGCAGCAGAACCCGGACGGATCGCAGTATGAGAAACGCCGCCGCAAAGTATTGCGTTCGCAAGCCGGAATCAGCTTTGTCTGGAACGATGAAACCAGGCAGTTAAAAAACTGGCGCGCTACTCGCGGAAAGCGCGGGCGCATGCTTACGGGTTTCGATGATGGGCGCGGCGCCATCCGCTCGTTTTATCGCGCCGACATAGAACGCTATCTCAATATCAACTTTTCTCAAACGAAAAAAGATACGACAAAAACCGATCCTATGTTCCGCAGACTCAGAACAGCCAAATGGCTGCGCACTAAAGCGGATGCGTCAGGCGCTACGGTGGGATTTTCAGGCGTTGCTGCCCGTATTGCCCGCGTGCATCAGCTCGCACTGAAAGATAAAGTCGGCGGCAATGCGTCGGTGACGTACCCGCGCCGCGTGCTGCTTGGACTGAGCGAAGCAGACCGGCGGATCATTGCCGAGAAAATGATTGAATCAATGAGGCTGTCATGAACGCCGAACTATTCCGCTTGCTGGGTAACTTGCTGCGCGTCGGCACGGTAACAGAGATAGATGTTGATACGTGGCGCGTCCGCGTCAATTCCGGCGAACTGAATACGGATTGGTTGCGTTGGGAAACGACACGCGCCGGGGCATTCAATATCTGGATTCCGCCATCTGTGGGTGAACAGGTTTTGCTGGGCTGCATCGGTGGCAATCCAGAAACCGCTGTCATTCTTTGCAGTTTGTACAGCGATGAAAATCCGGCGGCGGGCAGTAGTATCAATGAAATGGTAATCAAAGCCCCGGACGGTGCGACGGTTCGATATGACGCCGACGCCAGCGCCTTGGAAGCCAGCGGAATGAAAACGGCGCGCATTGTCGCATCGGTTGGCGTAACGCTGGAAACCCCGGTAGTTGAATGCACTGATCATCTTGTGGCGAAAACACTCGAAATTACCGAAGGCGGAAGGATACGCGGCAATGTTGATCATTCGAACGGAGCGTTCAAGTCAAACGGCGTACAGATTGACGAACATGACCACGGCGGCGTGGAGCGTGGCGGTAGTTGGACGGAGGGCATCAAGTGACAACACGTTATGTCGGTATGAATCCGGATCGTCTGGGAACACTGACAGACAGCGATCACCTGTGGCAGTCCGTGCGCGACATATTGACCACGCCGATCGGCTCAAGGGTAATGCGTCGTGATTATGGTTCGATCGTGCCTGATTTGATTGACGCGCCTCAGAACGAAGTCACTCGCATGCAGTTGATGAGCGCTACGGTTATTGCGTTAACACGCTGGGAGCCTCGGATCGCTCTGAACACGGTGGATATTACCTATTCCGCATCTGGAGAAGTCGAAGCATCGCTGAACGGGCTGATCACTGAGACGATGGAATCAAGCGGCGGAACGGTAACGATACGAGGGGCTAACAGTGGCAACAGTTGATTTATCGCAGTTACCCCAGCCGCAGATCATTGAAGTGCTGGACTTTGAAGTGATTTTACGGGACGTGAAAGCGGTCATGATCGCTGCCTTCCCTGCTGACCAGCAAACATCTGTTGCTGCCGCGCTTGAACTGGAGTCAGAGCCATTGAACCAGATTGTGCAAGTGGTTGCTTATCGGGAAATGATGCTACGCCAGCGAATTAACGAAGGCGCTGCGGCTTGCATGCTCAGTCATTCGGTTTCTGGCGATCTGGATAACCTGGCAGTGAACCTGAGTACAGAACGCCTGGTTATCACAGAAGCTACGGAAACTGCCGCCGCAGTCATGGAAGGCGATGATGCGTTTCGCCTGCGTGCGCAATCTGCGTTTGAAGGGCTGAGCGTAGCCGGGCCAACTGGCGCATATGAGTATTTTGCAAAGAGTTCGAGCGGCAAAGTCAGGGATGCTAAAGCAACCAGCCCCTCGCCAGCGGCGGTAGTCGTGTCCGTGCTTTCGTTCGACGGGAACGGCTCGGCCTCTGATGAATTGCTGGCAACTGTTGAAGCAGCGCTATCTGCCGAAGATAAGAGACCGGTTGGTGATCGTTTGACCGTGCAAAGCGCGGAAATCGTCAGTTACCACATTAACGCCCGGATCTATCTCTACCCAGGCCCGGAATCGGAACCCATTTATAAAGCGGCGCAGGCAGCGTTGGAATCATGGATTGGTGGACACGGCAATATTGGGCGTGATGTTGCACGATCGGCAATTATGGCGGCGCTGCATGTCCAGGGTGTGCAACGTGTAGAGCTTCTCGAACCGGCGGCAGATATTGTGATCAGCGATATCCAAGCGGCTTATTGCGAAACATTCACTATTGAGGATGGGGGGACAGATGAATAACAGCCTGCTACCGCCTTCTGCCAGTGACTTTATGCGCAACGTGGTTAAGGCGTTTCAGATAATTAACGATCTGCCAGTTGATCTTAATACGCTATGGCACGCGGATCGGTGCCCTGTTGAACTACTCCCCTATCTGGCGTGGGCGCTATCTGTCGATCGTTGGGATAAACGTTGGTCAGAGCAAACAAAGCGCCAGGTGATCAGGTCTGCCTGGTTGGTACATCGCCAAAAGGGAACTATCGCTGCGCTACGGCGCGTTGTTGAACCGTTTGGCTATCTGATCCGTATTATCGAGTGGTGGCAGTCTGACGAGACTCCGGGTACGTTTCGTCTTGATATTGGCGTACAAAACAACGGCATTACAGATGAAATCTTTTTAGAGCTTGAGCGACTGATTGCCGATGCTAAGCCCGTGAGCCGTCACCTACTCGGGCTGAATATTAATCTTGATACGCACGGCGCGGCCTATGTCGCTGTCACTACATACAGCGGTGACGACCTGACTGTTTATCCGTATTTCCCTGAAACTCTGACCGTCACGACACTGGATGTTACCGGGGCGGCTATTCACTTAATTGACAACGTGAGCGTAACAGCATGAGTGCAACCTATTTCGCCCTATTAACTAATATCGGTGTAGCTAAACTGGCGAACGCCACCGTGCTGGGAAGCCGTTTATCCATAACAAAAATGGCAGTAGGGGATGGTGGCGGCACGCTGCCGACGCCCAACCCGGCACAAACAGAATTGATTAACGAAAAACGCCGGGGGGTGATTAATGCCCTGATTGTTGATCCAGATAATACCAGTCAAATCATCGCCGAACAGGTCATTCCAGAAAACGAAGGGGGGTTTTGGATACGAGAGATCGGCCTGTTTGACGACGACGATAATCTGATTGCTATTGCCAACTGCCCGGAAACCTACAAGCCACTGTTACAGGAGGGGAGTGGCCGCATTCAGACTGTGCGCATGATTTTGATTGTCAGCAACGCCGCTGCCGTGACGCTGAAAATCGATCCGGCAGTGGTACTGGCGACGCGGGGTTATGTTGATGAAGCAGTGATAGAGGTTAAGGCGTATGCCGATAATTTGATGGGGCTCCACGTTGCCGCCGCAGACCCACATACGCAATATGCACCGAAAGCCAGCCCTGCGCTGACCGGCACGCCGACAGCACCGACAGCAGCACAGA